>CAYRFK010000172.1:0-10927 GCA_964423465.1 uncultured Verrucomicrobiota bacterium
TGGGCCCATAGAAGGGCCGGGCCGCTGGCCCGGCCGTTCGAGGGATCCCCGTAGCAACGCAAACTCGGAGATGCGCCCCGCGGGTTCATGCGTCCGGTTGGGGATTGACCGGAAGGCCGATTTTTCCTATTCTATCGGCTTCATTTTCTGGACGGCCGGGCTTTGGAGTGGTCCGGCGGTGACAGAGAGCTAAAGAAAGGCACGGTAAGTCATGGCAATCAAGATCGGCATCAACGGCTTCGGGCGCATCGGCCGCCTCGTTTTCCGCGCGGCGATGGAGAATCCGAAGGTCGAGGTCGTGGGCATCAACGACCTGTTCGACGCGGGCTACCTCGCGTACATGCTCAAGTACGACACGGTGCACGGCATCTTCCCGGGCACGATCAGCCACGAGGGCGGCAACCTCATCGTCAACGGCAAGACGGTCCGCGTGACGGGCGAGAAGGATCCGGCGGCCCTGAAGTGGGGCGATGTCGGCGCCGAGTACGTCTGCGAGTCCACGGGCCTCTTCCTCGAGAAGGCGAAGGTCGAGGGGCATATCGCGGCCGGCGCTAAGCGCGTCGTCATGTCCGCCCCGTCCAAGGATGACACCCCGATGTTCGTGATGGGCGTCAACCACAAGACCTACAAGGGCGAGCAGTTCGTCTCCAACGCATCCTGCACGACCAACTGCCTGGCGCCGGTCGCCAAGGTTCTGAACGACAACTGGGGCATCATCGAAGGCCTGATGACGACGGTGCATGCGACGACTTCCACGCAGAAGACGGTCGACGGTCCTTCCAAGAAGGACTGGCGCGGCGGCCGTGCGGCGGCGGGGAACATCATCCCGTCGTCCACCGGCGCGGCGAAGGCCGTGGGCAAGGTCATCCCGGCCCTCAAGGGCAAGCTGACGGGCATGGCGTTCCGCGTCCCGACGCTGAACGTCTCGGCCGTCGATCTGACCGTCCGTCTCGAGAAGGCCCCCGGCGCCGACGCCGTGAGCGCCTACGAGGCGATCAAGGCCGCGATGAAGGCCGCCTCCGAGGGCGATCTCAAGGGCATTCTCGGCTACACCGAGGAAGCCGTCGTGTCGTCGGACTTCAACCATGACGCGCGCACGTCGATCTTCGACGCCGGCGCCGGCATCATGCTGAACCCGAACTTCGCGAAGATCGTGTCGTGGTACGACAACGAGTGGGGTTACTCGAACAAGGTCATCGACCTGATCGTCCACATGGACACGGTCAAGTAAGCCGCTTCCCGGCTTGAACGAAACGCGGCGGGGTCTCCGGATCCCGCCGCGTTTTCCTTTTCGGGCCGGTTGGACAGCCGGCGGGGGGCGTGGTAGAAAGACCGGTCTTTTCTTCCGGCGTCCGGCGGGGCCGGATCGGTGTCGGCAGTACGAAACGAAAGGGAGACCATGAACAAACTGACGGTTCGCGATGTGAACGTGGCGGGGCGGCGGGTGTTGAGCCGCGTGGATTTCAATGTGCCGATCAAGGACGGCAAGGTTGCGGACGACACGCGCATCCGCGCCGCACTGCCGACCATCCAGTACGTTCTCGAGAAGGGCGGCGCCCTCGTCCTCATGAGCCACCTCGGTCGTCCCAAGGGCAAGGGGTTCGAGGCCGCGTTCAGTCTGAAGCCCGCGGCGGACAAGCTGGCCGAACTGCTCGGCAAGCCGGTCAAGTTCGGGACGGACTGCATCGGCGCCGAGACGATCGCCATGGCGCAGGCCCTCCAGCCGGGCGAGGTCATGGTCGTCGAGAACACCCGGTTCTATGCGGACGAGGGCAAGGCCAAGCTGCCCGATACCGCGACGGATGAGGAGAAGAAGGCCGCCAAGGCCGAGATGAAGAAGAAGCAGGCCGACCTGGCCGAGAAGCTGGCGCCGCTGGGCGACGGCGAGATCTTCATCAACGACGCCTTCGGGTCGGCTCACCGCGCGCATTCGTCCACGGCGCTCGTCTGCAAGTACTACAAGCAGAACGTGGCCGGGTTCCTGATGGAGAAGGAGATCGACTACCTCGGCCGCGCCCTGGCGAACCCCGAGCGGCCGTTCGTCGCCATCCTCGGCGGTGCCAAGGTCAGCGACAAGGTCAACGTCATCACCAACCTGCTCGAGAAGGTCGACGCGCTGATCATCGGCGGGGCGATGGCCTACACGTTCTACCGCGCCAAGGGCCTTCCGACGGGCAAGAGCCTGGTCGAGGAGGACAAGGCGGATCTTGCGAAGGACATCCTGGCCAAGGCGGCCGCCAAGGGCGTGAAGCTCCTCCTGCCGGTCGACCACATCATCGCCGACAAGTTCGATGCGGCGGCAGCGACGGAGACGGTCGGCGAAGCGGGCATCAAGGAGGGCTGGATGGCCCTCGACGTCGGGCCGAAGAGCACGGCGCTCTTCTGCGACGAGATCGCGAAGGCGAAGACGGTTGTCTGGAACGGCCCGATGGGCTGCTTCGAGATGGCGCCGTTCGCCGGCGGCACGATGGCGATGGCGAAGGCGATCGCGGAAACGAAGTGCCTGAGCATCATCGGCGGCGGCGACAGCGTCGCGGCCGTGAACAAGAGCGGGCTGGCCCCGAAGATGACGCACATCAGCACCGGCGGCGGCGCGAGCCTCGAGTTCCTTGAGGGCAAGGCGCTCCCCGGCGTCGTGGCCCTGACCGACAAGTAGGACGCCGGTTGGGTAATCGGAAAGCCGGCGGCACCCCGCGTGCCGCCGGCTTTCTGTTTCGAAACGCTGGCACTGCGGCGGCCGGACAGATAGTCTCTGTGGATGCATACGCCATTCTGCACCGCGACCGTCGTCCTTTCCGCCGTTCTCGCCGCCTCTGCCTTCGCCGCCCCGCCAGTGCCCGATGAACGGGCGGCCCGGCCGGGCGAGTGGGGGTTTCGTCCGTTCGACGGTTTCGCCGTGTCGCGCAATCCCCCGGCGTTCGTCTGGCGTCCGCAGAAGGATGCGGCGTCCTACGATCTCGAGGTTTCTCGCGACGCGTCCTTCGGCAGTCCCGTCGCGTACCGCGGTGTGGAGTTCAACGCGTGCTGTCCCACACAGACGCTGGCTCCCGGCGCGTGGAACTGGCGTTTCCGGTTTGTGAATCGAAAGGGTGCGACGTCCGCGTGGAGCCGGGTCCGCCGGTTTGACCTCGAGGCAAGTGCGACGCCGTTTCCCATGCCACCCCGCGAGGCGATTGCCGCACGGGTGCCGACGGCGCATCCGCGCCTGCTGGTGCGTCCGGAGCAGGTGCCCGCGCTGCGCGCATCCGCCTCCGGTCCGCGCGCCGCCGACTTTGGGGCGCTGACGGCGCGATGCGAGCGTCTGCTCCTGAAACCGCCGCCTTCCACGGAGCCGCCGCTGTACCCGGAGAGTCTGGCGCGCGAGAGCGACGAGTGGATGAAGATCTGGTGGGGCAATCGCGACGCCACGATCGCGCTGCTGGACGGGGCCGCAACTCTGGCGTTCACGCGGATGATCGGCGGGCGCGAGGAGTACGGGCAGACCGCCCGGCGCTGGTTGCTGGCCGCGGCCGCGTGGGATCCCAAGGGGAGCACCGGCTTCCGCTACAACGACGAGGCGGGCATGCCGTTCGCCTACTACTTCGCGAGGACCTACACGTACGTGAACGACCTGCTCTCCGAGGGCGACCGGGTGAAGTGCCGGGAGGTCATGCGCGTGCGCGGCGCGGAAATGTACCGCCACCTGTGTCCGAAGCAGTTGTGGGAGCCGTACGCGAGCCATGAGAACCGCGGCTGGCACAAGCTCGGGGAGGCTGCGATCGCGTTCCTCGGCGAGATCCCGGAGGCGGAGGACTGGCTGTGGTTTGCGATGAACAAGCAGTTCTGCACCTATCCGGTCTGGAACGACGACGACGGCGGGTGGCACGAGGGCAGTTCCTACTGGAGCAGCTATATCGGCCGGTTCTCGTGGTGGGCCGATGTGATGCGCACGGCGACCGGCGTCGACGCCTTCCGCCTGCCGTACTTCACGAAGGTCGGCAACTACGCGATGTACCTCATGCCGCCGGGTGCGCCGGCGGGGGGCATGGGCGATCTGTGCGACCGCAAGCCGGGCGGCGGGATCGGCGCGTTGGTGGCGGATTTCGCGTCAAGCACGGGGAATCCATACTGGCAATGGTACGCGGAACAGTGCGGGGCGGGAACGGCGGAGATGTCGAAGCGCATCGCATCCGGCGTGGGCCCCTACATCCAGTTCCTGCGCGGGGCACGGCCGGCCGTCTCTGCGAAGCCGCCGGCAGATCTTCCGTCGTCCATCGTCTTCCGCGGCATCGGGCAGGCCGTGCTGAACACCGACCTCACCCATGCGACGAACAACGTGGAACTCGTGTTCAAGAGCAGCCCGTTCGGCACGCACAGCCACGGCTACGATGCGAACAACAGCTTCCTGCTCTACGCGTTCGGCGAGCGGTTGCTGATCCCGACGGGGCGGCGCGACCAGTATGGCAGCGCGCATCACAAGAACTGGATGTGGGAGACGAAGTCGGTCAACAGCATCACGCTCGACGGCGGCCTGGGGCAGGGGAAGCGCACGATGGCCGCGCGCGGACGCATCACCGGGTTCGCGACGTCGCCGGAGATGGACTACGTCGCCGGCGACGCGGCGGAGGCCTACGAGGGGCGCCTCCAGCGCTTCGATCGTCACATCGCGTTTGTGAAGCCGGACCTCATCGTGATCTACGACCGGCTCGCCGCCCCGGCCCCCGCGTCGTTCGAATGGCGCCTGCACGCGCCGGTCGAGATGAAGGTGACGTCGCAGAAGGAGATCGACGTGGTCAACGGCGCCGCCTCCTGCCGCGTGTCGTTCCTGCTCCCCGGCGGGCTGACGCTCGCGCAGACGGACAAGTATGACGTTCCGCCACGCCCGAAGATCAAGCTCACCGAGTGGCACCTGAACGCATCCACGCCGAAAACGGATGCGCGTCGCGAGTTCATCACCGTGATCCGTCCGCACCGGACGGGAACCCCCGCGCCGGATGCGGCCGTTTTGGGGCGCGACGGGGAGACGTGGACCGTGTCCGCAACGACCCCGTCGGGCCGGGCACGTCTCGTGCTGTCGGATGGACCGGATGCGATGCAGGTCCGGCTTCAGGGGGCCGACGGGAAGACGCTGCGCGAGTTCCGTTCCGGAGCGGCGGCGGTCATCCCGGCGCCGGCGATCCCGCCGCCCGAGGTGCAGGCGCCGTAGGGGAAGCCTTTGGCGTTGCGGGGGCCTCGGGTTCATGCCTCCAGTTCCTGAACCGCTCCTGCATCGTGGCGAGAACCTCGTACGTGGCCCTGGTTGCGCAGGCGAGCCCTTGGATCGACGGGAAGATGTCAAGAGCCTGTCGCTTCGTGCCGGCGGGGAAGAGGTAGTCGGTCGTGGCCGGAATCGGATTCATTCCCTGTGCCCGGAAGGTCTCCATGGCGCGCGGCATATGCCCTGCGGACGTGACGAGCACGAAGGGTTGGGTGCCGACGATGGGCCGCATAGCCTGGGCCTCCTGGCGAGTGTCCTCGGGCCCGGGCAGAAGGATCATTTCGCTGCGCGGAACGCCCATCTCTGCGGCGATGTCCGCGGCGACCTTCGCCGTGGGGTGCCGGTCAAGCCCCGGACCGCCCGAGAAGATCAGCTTCGTGCCCGGAAGCCTGCGGTGCACGCGGATCCCCTCGACGATGCGGAAGAGGCCGCTCGCGCCCGGCCAGGCGGTCACGGGGAGATCCGGGCTGGAAATGTGTCCGGCTCCGAGCACGGCAACGTGCCGGACGGAAGCCAGCGCCGGCGTCCGCCCGCCGGAAAGGTCCAGGGCGGGATGAACGCGTTCCCGCGAGGCCAGGTAACCGCGCGCCCCCCAGCCGTAGCCGGCCACGACGAGCAGGACCAAGCCGGCCAGGATGGCGACGCGGCCCTTGGACAGGTGCCTCTTCCAGAGCGACAGAACGAGGCCGGCGGCGATCAGCACCAGGGCAAGCGTCAGCGGTGAGAGCAGAATAAGCACGATGCGTTTGAAGATGAACATGGATGTCACTCCTGAGGGGTTTTGGTTTCGGAATCCGCCGCCGGTTGATCCGCAACGAGGGTCCGGATCCATCCCCGAACCGAATTAAGCAGCCGCACGTCGGATGCGCGGGCTAGGTCGTGGCGCAGGATGCGGCCCTCGCGCAGGGTGCCGCGCTGCAGCATCCATGCGCGCAGGGTGCCGGGCAGGAGGCCGCAGTCCGCCGCCGGCGTGATCCATTCGCCGTCCATCCGCACGGCCACGTTCGCCATCGTCGATTCCGTGATCTCGCCGCGCTCGTTCCAAAGAAGGACGTCGTCGAAACCGGGCCGCGCGGTGCGGGCGCGTTCGTAGACCGCCCGTTGCGTCGTCTTGTGCCGTAGGAACCGGTCGCCGGAGTCCACCGGAT
The DNA here is from genome assembly GCA_964423465.1 of uncultured Verrucomicrobiota bacterium. Taxonomy (GTDB): domain Bacteria; phylum Verrucomicrobiota; class Kiritimatiellia; order PWTM01; family PWTM01; genus VGWF01. The sequence goes on from CAYRFK010000172.1 coordinate 6,385, forward strand.
CGGCCGCGAGCGCGATGCGCCACGTCCGCCGCTCCACGCGTGGATCGAACGGCGCGGCTTCGATCCGCGGCCCGCCCTCCGCGTCCACGAGCAGCCTCACCCGGTGCGGGCTCGCCGTCCAGCGATCCGCTGCACCATCGAGCGCGATCCGGATGGCGGCGGGGTCGACCGGGACGCCGAAATAGGCCGCAGAGTCCTCCAGTCGCGCAAGGTGTAGGTCGAGCAAGCGGAAGCCGCCCCGCGGCCGCCAGAGCATCGTCTCCAGCAATGAGAACTCAGCCAGCGGCTCCGCGACGACGAGGGCCTTCGTGCGGCATTCGTCGTACTCGGCTCCGGGGGAGGAATCCCACACGATGCCGCCGCCGGTTCCGTAGACCGCCGTGCCGGCCACCCGGTCGATGACGGTGGTGCGGATCGCCACGTTGAACTCCGCGCGCCGCCCGGGGGCCGACCAGCCGATGCAGCCGGTGTACGCGCCGCGCGCGGAATCCTCCAGCCGCGCGATGATGCGCGTCGCCTGCACCTTCGGCGCACCGGTGATCGACGCGGCCGGGAACAGGGCGCGGAAGATCTCCGTGAGGGGAGCGTGCGTGGCCGCGGTGACGGTGGAGGTCATCTGCCAGACGGTCGGGTAGCGCTCGATGTCGTACAGCCGGGGCACACACACGGAGCCCGGGACGGCGATGCGTCCGAGGTCGTTGCGGACCATGTCGACGATCATCAGATTCTCGGCCCGGTCCTTGGCGGAGGCCGCCAGTGCGGCGGCGGTGAGCCGGTCCGATGCCGTGTCCGGTCCGCGCGGCGCGGTGCCCTTCATCGGCCGCGAGACGATTTGCGTGCCGTCGAGCGAGAAGAAGAGTTCGGGCGACGCGGACGCCAGCACGACATCCCCGGCATCGATCCACGCGGCATGCCGTCCCCGTTGCGCCCGGACCATGGCGGCGAAAAGTGCGAAGGGGTCGGCCGGGGCCGCGGCGCGCAGGCGGTGCGTGAGGTTCACCTGGTAGGTCTCACCCTGCGCGATGCAGGCACGGATGTCCGCGACGGCGGACGCATGGGCCTCGGCGGTCGCCGAGGCGCGCCATTCGAGACGCGGGGGCGAGGCGACGGCGGGCATCCATCCGGCCGGCAGCCGCCCGGGCGGCGGGTAGATGCCGAACCAGAGCCGTGGACCGGTTGCGGCCGGATGAACGGCCAGGGCGGCATCGAACGCCGGCGCCGCGTCGTACGCCACGAAACCGGCCGCCCACAGTCCCGCGGCATTCGCCGCCTCGACCTCGGCCAGCGCCGGAAGCACGTCCGCGATCGCGTCCGCGAGCACGATGCGTACCGGTGTGCCGAACCGCAGCCACGCCGCCCCGCCGTCGGCCTGGAGCCATGCGGTCGGCGGATGCATCGACGGGTCGCGTGTTGTCAGCAGGTCCGGCACACCGGGATCATCCCCGCGGGCACCGAAGGATTCAAGCGCGCCGGTCCATTCTCCGGTTGAGTCGCACGGGCTGAGGGGGGTACTGTGGGCGCGAAAGGAGCGTGGTGCCATGAGCGAACAGGTCGATCGGCGAAAGTTTCTGGGGTTGGCGGGGGCGGTGGCGGCGGTGTCCGTGACGGGGGCGTCGGCGCAAACGGCTGGGGGCGGAAAGGTCGTGAAGATCCTCGGTGTCGCGTGCAGTCCGCGCAAGGGCATGACGACGGCCAAGGCCGTGCAGGCGGTGCTCGATGCGGCCAAGGCGGTCGATGCACGGGTCGAGGTGGAGTTGATCGATCTGGGAGGGCTGAAGGTGGGCGGGCATGCCAAGCCGCCGCCGGAGGATGATTTTACGCCGCTGCTTGCGAAACTGCAGGATCCCGCGGTCGGCGCGATCGTCATCGGGTCGCCGTCGTACTACCGGGGACCGAGTTCACTCTGTCGCGCCTTCATCGAGCGCTGTTCCCCGCTTCGCGATCCGAAGCCTGTTCTGGCCGGCAAGCTCCTGGGATGCGTTGCCGTCGGCGGGACGCGGAACGGCGGCCACGAACTCGTGATCGCCTCGATCCAGGCCGCGATGCTGTGCTTCGGGATGATTCCGGTCGGCGGGCTCTCCCCGGCAACCCCCGGCGCGACCCTGCTCTCCGAGAAAGACGACATCGCGAAGGATGACGCCGGTCTCGACACGGCGCGGAAGCTGGGCGCCCGGCTCGCCGAACTCGCCCTGCGCTGAGGCAGGTCCAGCGGCGGCGGGGGCGGATCCGGTTTGATTCATGGCCCTGTTTGGGTTACCAATGCCGTGATGAAACGCTGCCGTCGAGTTGGATGCACGTACGCCGCCGCCATGGTCGGGGCCGCCGCCTGGCTGGCTGCCGGATCGGCGGGGGCGCGCACGCTCTTCGCGGACGGCTACGCGGCGGTCGTCAACGACCGCGTGATCACAGTGGGCGATGTGCTCCGCATGGTGCAGCCCGCCGACCGCCGCGCGGCCATGAGCCTGCGCGATGAGCGCCTGCGGGAATCGCTGGATCAGAACTACAAGGATGGTTTGCAGGCGCTGATCGACCGGGAGCTCATTCTTGCCGAGGCCCGCCGGCGCGAGTTGGACCTTCAGGATCCGATGGTGGATGGCCAGGTCAACCAGATCATCAGGGAGCGGTTTGACGACAATCGGACCGCCTTCCTCGCCGCGCTGGCGTCGGACGGCGTCTCCTATCCCGAGTATCGCGAGCAGATTCGCGACGACCTCCGCGTGATGCTTCTCCGCCGGCAGGAAGTGGGTGACCGCGTCCTCGTTTCGCCGGCCGTGGTTCGCGCCGCCTACGATGCCGCGATCGACAAGTACCGGGAGCCCGAGCAGGTCCACGTGCGGCTTCTGGTCATCCGCCGCGGTGCCACCGAGCCCGAGGCTGCCGCCAAGCTCGAACTGGCAAGGACGGTTCGCAAGCGCATCGACAAGGGGGAGCCGTTCGCCACCGTGGCGCGGGAGCTCTCGGAGGGCCCGAAGGCCGCCGCGGGAGGGGATCTCGGCTGGGTGAAACCGTCGGACCTGCGCAAGGAACTTGCGGCCGTCATCGCCTCCCTGAAGCCCGGACAAACCGGTCCGGTGGTGGATGTGGGCGACGAGTACCACATTGTCCATCTGGAGGCGCGCCGGGAGGCTTCCGTGAAGGCCCTGACCGATGTCGGCCCGGAGATCGAGCGGGAGCTTTCGCGGGCCGAGGCCGAGAAGCGGACCGAGGACTGGATGAGTTCGCTTCGCACCCGGCACTACGTGCGGATCGTCCAGGACTCCCGACCCTGATCCCGGCATGCCTGTCCGCGATTCCATCCGCGTGGCCGTCACCCTGGGCGACATCAACGGCATCGGCCCCGAGGTCTCTCTCAAGGCCGTTCTGGCGCGGGGTCGGAGAAGGCATGTGCGCTTCATTCTGGTCGGCGATCCCGCCATCGCCGGGCAAACCGCCCGTGCGTGCGGCGTCCTCCCGCTTCCCGTCATCGGCGATCCCGGTACCCCGTTCCGGGGGCCGGCCGCCGTGTGGATGCCGCCGGGAACGCCCCGCCTGACGTCCCGGCCCGGGGCCGTCCGAAGCGATGCCGCCCGAGCCGCGGCCCACTGGATTGCGGCCGCAGTGAAGGGCTGCCTTGATGGCGGATTCGATGCCATGACCACCGCGCCCATCTGCAAGGAGGGGCTCGCGCGGGCCGGGATTCCGTTCCCCGGGCATACCGAGATGATCGCGGATCTGACGGCGACCCGCCGGTTCGCCATGATGCTCTGCGGAGGCGGGCTGCGCGTCGTCCTGGCCACCCGCCACATCCCGCTTCGCGACGTGCCTCGCGCGGTCACGCGGGCGGTCGTGATCGAGGCGGCGGCCATGGCGGCCGAGGCGCTGCCTTGGCTCGGCGCCTCGGGGGGTGGCGTCGCGGTGTGCGGCCTCAATCCGCACGCCGGCGACGGCGGCGCGATCGGCCGGGAGGAGATCGAGATCGTCCGCCCCGCCATCCGCGCGGCGCAGCGACGCGGGCTTCCGGTGTCGGGACCGTATCCGGCGGACACCGTCTTCCATGAGGCCATCGCGGGCCGGTTCGCGGCCGTCGTCGCCCTTTACCATGACCAAGGGCTTGCCGCACTCAAGACGGTGGCGTTCGACGAGGGCATCAACATCACGCTCGGTCTGCCGATCGTCCGGACCTCCCCGGATCACGGGACGGCCTTCGGCATCGCCGGCCGCGGCGTCGCAAACGCCGGGTCCATGGCCGCGGCCCTCGACCTGGCCGCCGATCTTGCCCGGCGGCCCAATCCATGGTCCGGGCGTCGCCGATGAAGCTCACCCGCCCCAGCCATCTCAAGCTCATGCTCGCCGAGCGGGGCATTGTGCCGTCGCGCGCCATGGGGCAGAACTTTCTCGTCGACGGCAATATCGTCCGCCTGATCGCCGAGGATGCCGCGCTGGAGGCGTCCGACGGGGTCATAGAGATCGGCCCCGGCGCAGGAGTCCTCACCGAGGCGATTCTCGCGCAGGCCGGCCGCGTGACGGCCATCTAGAAGGATGCCCGCCTGTACGGATTCCTGCG
>CAYRFK010000173.1:0-10921 GCA_964423465.1 uncultured Verrucomicrobiota bacterium
CCACAACGGTCAGCGTCTTGCCGTTACCAAGCTTCATCGACGCGCGGTCGAAGCAGGGGGAGCCGAGCTCGTAGCGGGCGCTGACGGGGTTCATGGGGTACAGGCCGAGTGCATTCCAGACGTACCAGGCCGACATCTGGCCGCAGTCGTCGTTGCCGCACAGGCCGTTGTTCTTCGACGTGTAGAGCGTGGAGAGAATCGTCCGCACACGCTCCTGCGTCCGGTCCGGCCGGCCGGCGAAGTTGTAGAGGTACGCCGTGTGATGGCTCGGCTCGTTGCCGTGAGCGTACTGGCCGATCAGGCCGGAGATGTCCATCGACGCGTTTTCGCCCTTGATCTCCGGGCTTTCGGTGAAGAGCTGGTCGAGCTTCGCAACGAAGGCCTTCGGACCGCCGAGCAGTTCCATCAGTCCCTCGGGATCGTGCGGGACGAACCACAGCCACTGCCACGCGTTGCCCTCGGTGTAGACGTGCTCACCGTGCGCCGAGAACTTCGGATCGAACGGCTCCAGCCAAGTTCCGTCGGCCTTCTTCCCGCGCAGGAACCCGGTCTTCGCGTCGAACACGTTCCGGTAGTTCTGGCTGCGCTTCATGAACTCCTTGTAGTCGTCGTCGCGGCCGAGGGACTTCGCAACTTGCGCGATGCACCAGTCGTCGTAGCAGTACTCGACGAGCTTCGAGATGGACTCCTTCTCCTTGTCGCACGGTATGTAGCCCATCGATCGGTACATCGGAAGCCCGCGGATGTCGTGGTTCGCGGCGGCCTTCATCGCCTCGTAGGCGAGGGTCTTGTCGAACCCGCCGATCCCTTTGAACCATGCCTCGCAAATGACGGGGATCGAATGGTAGCCGATCATGCACATCGTCTCATCGCCCGCGAGTTCCCAGATCGGGAGCTGGCCGGTCTGCTGGTACTGGTGCAGCATCGAGTTGATCGTGTCGCTCGTGACCTGCGGGTTCACCATCGCCACCAGCGGCATCAGCGCGCGGAACGTGTCCCAGAGCGAGAGCACGTGCATCTTCGTGAAGCCCTCGGCCTTCACCACCGTGTCCTTATAGCCCTTGTAGCGCCCGTCGACGTCGGAGAACGCGCCGGGGAAGATGGAGGCGTGGTACATCGCCGTGTAGAAGATCTTCTTGAGGTCCTCGTCGGCCGTCTCGACCGTGATCCGCGCCAGTTCGTCGTTCCACGCCTTGCGCGCGGCGGCGCGGACGGTGTCAAAGCCGGACGGCGGCGGCTCGGCGGCGAGGTTCGCCAGCGCGCCCTCGATGCTGACCGACGAAATGCCGACGCGCATCGCGAGCTGCTTCGAGTCGGTGGGGAAGAACGCCGCGGCCTTGACCACCTTGCCGGTGACGGCGCCGTCGGCGCCCGGCGCGCCGCACCAGGTCTTCAGATCGCCGACGGGCTCGGAGAACTGCGCGACGAAGTAGACGCGCTGAAACGGCGTCCATCCCTTCGAGTGCCGCCAACCGGCGAGGGTGTCGGGGGCGATCTTGCGGATGCCCGTGTCGACCGGGTTGTCGCCGTTGATCCGGAAACCGAGGTCGAAAACGACCTTCTTGGCCTTGCCGTCGGGATACGTGTAGCGGTGGAATCCGGCGCGCTTCGCGGCGGTCAGTTCAACGTCGATGCCGTCGTCGGCGAGGCGGACGCGGTAGTAGCCGGGCGAGGCGGACTCGGTGTCGTGGGAGAATTTGCTGACGAGGGCCTCCACGTGCTTCAGCCCCGGCTTGAACATCGCGTCGTTGAGTTCCTTGATCGTCGGCATCACGGAGATGTCCGCCAGGTCGAAGCAGCCCGTGCCGCTCAGGTGCGTGTGGCTGAAGCCGGCGATGACGTTCGTCGAGCGGTGGTAGCCGGAGCACCAGTCCCAGCCGTCGACGCCGTTGTCAGGGCTGAGCTGGACCATGCCGAACGGCATGCAGGCGCCCGGGAACGTGTGTCCGTGGTCCGCCGTGCCGATGAATGGATCGACATAGTCCGCCAGGTCGCCCGCCGCGGTCGTCCCCGCCGCCAGCACCGCCGCCGCCATTGCCCCGCGCAGATGCATCTTCATGGTGATCTCCTGTCCGGTTCTTTTCAAAGCGCCCATTATGTTCACAGCCCGACGGAACGCAATCGCGACGCGGCGCGACCGTCTCCAATCCCATGTTCATGGAGGGGCGAGCCACGCAAGCCCGAGCGCAACGCATCAGGGATCGTGGGTTCGGCCTCGCATAGCTCGGCCCTCCATCGGCGTTGGGCGTTCGATGTTGGATGTTCGATGTTGGTGTCCACGCTTGAGCCGGCGGGTGCATCCGTACTACCTTGCTGGTGCAACCCTGGAGCGGAACCATGAACCCTGGCATTGTTGGCGCGCTGTTGTGTCTGTCCGTGTGCATGTCCGCGTCGCCGCTTCGCGCCGCGGAGGACGATGCGATCGTCCTGCGCTCGACCGGCTCACAGGGCGGCGCCGCGGAATGGTCCATGCAGCGACGCGACCGGGTGCCGTGGGGCGGCGACCGGATTTCGGCGCGGGACTTCGACGCGGCCGGCTGGCAGAGGGCGATCGTGCCGGGAACCGTCCTGAACAGCCTCGTCGCCAACGGCGTCCACCCCGAGCCCTACTTCGGCCTGAACAACGCCGTGCGCATGCAGAAGATCCCGGACCTGAATGACTGGGGCCGGGAGATCTATACGTACTGGTTCCGCACCTCATTCGAGCTGAACGCCGCATTCGAGGGCAAGCGCGTGCTGCTGCAGTTCGACGGCATCAATTACCGTGCGGAGATTTGGCTCAATGGTACGCGCCTCGGCGACATGGCCGGCATGTTCCGCCGCGCCGAGTTCGACGTGACCGACCTGGTCAGCCGGAAGGGGCGGAACGTCCTCGCGGTTCTCGTGGTGCCTCCGGACGTAGCGGGCGGCCGCGTGCCGAAGAAAGGGCGCGAGGGGGCGTTGGGCGAGAACTCGAACGGCGGTGACCATACCTTCGGACAGAACGTCACGATGCTCATGAGCGTTGGATGGGACTTTACCGCCATGGACGGCATCCGCGACCGCAACACCGGCATCTGGGATGACGTGCGTCTCGTCCCGTGCGGTCCCGTCGCCATCCGCCATGTCTTCGCCCGCTCGAAGATGCCGCTGCCGGAGCTTGCGCCGGCCGCCGTGACGGTGTCCGCCGAGGCGGTGAACCTCACGAAGGAGCCCCGCAAAGGCGTCCTGCGCGCCCGCATTCCCGAGGCCGGCGTCGCGATCGAGCAACCGGTCGAACTGAAGCCCGGCGAGAAGCTGGAGGTCGTGTTCGCCCCGGCGGTGTTCCCGGCGCTCGTCGTGAAGGAGCCGAAGCTCTGGTGGCCGCTGAACAAGGGGCCGCAGAACCTTTACGCGTGCGAGGTCGAGTTCGTCGAGGGCGGTGTGGTGACGGATGCGGCGAAGACCCGGTTCGGCATCCGCGAAATCACATCCGATACCAACACGCCCGACAAGAGCCGCCTGTTCTACGTGAACGGGAAGCGGCTTTTCGTCCGCGGCAGCAACTGGATCCCGGAGGCGATGTGCCGGACGTCCGACACACGAACACGAGCGGAACTGCGCTGGACCGCCCAGTCGGGCGTCAACATGCTGCGCCTGTGGGGCGGGGGGATCACCGAGTCCGACCTCTTCTACGACCTCTGCGATGAGTTGGGCATCCTCGTCTGGACCGAGTTCTGGCAGACAGGCGACACCGACCTGCCGGCCGACGCGGACCTCTACCGGGCCAACGTCGTCGATACCGTCAAGCGCATCCGCAACCACGCCTCGCAGGCCTACTGGGTTTCCGCTAACGAACGTTCGGCCGAGAAGATCATTCCGATCGATGACCTGCTCGCGAAGCTCGACGGCACGCGCGGCTACCAGCCGGGCTCTGAGACCGACGGCATTCACGACGGAAGCCCGTACTGGTCCGTCAACCCGATGTGGTACTACGAGAACACGGGCTCCGAGCGCGGCAGCCGCATCGACGGATTCAACCCCGAGTACGGCTGCCCGTGCCTGCCGACGATCGACGCGGTCCGCGAGATGATGGACGAGCGCGACTTCTTCCCGATGAACAAGGCCGTGTGGGACTACCTCGACGGCGGCGGGTTCCACCGCATGTCGACGTCCTACACCGACGGCATGAACCAGTACGGCCCGTCGGCGACGGCCGAGGAACTCGCGATGCGCGGGCAGGCCTACGGCGCGCTCGCCAACCGCGCGCTGTGGGAATGCTGGAGCCGCAACAAGCTCGACTACGGCGACCGCTTCGCCTCCGGCTTCCTCTTCTGGTACCACAACAGCCCTCTGCGTCAGATCTGCGCGCGCATGTGGGACTGGTCGCTCGAGCCGACGGCCGCGCTCTACTACACGCAGAAGGCCAACGAACCGCTCCACGCGCAGTTCGACTTCCTCAAGGACGGCGTCTCGGTCGTCAACGAGTGGCCCCGCGAGTTCAAGGGCACCGTCTCGCTCCGCGTGCTCGACTTCGACCTGAAGGAGCTCCTGCGCCGCGAAACGCCCGTGATGCTGGCAGCCGACGCGGTGACGAACGACGTGATTCGCGTCGAGTGGCCCGCCGGCCTGACGCCGGTGCACTTCCTGAAACTCGAACTGCGCGACGCGGGCGGGAAGCTCGTCAGCGACAACTTCTACTGGCGATCGACCAAGCCCTACCAGCCGAAGCGGACGTGGACGGGGCCCCAGTACGAGGGATTCGAGTCGCTTGCGAAATTGCCGCAGGTTGCGCTGGAGACGAAGGTGACCGAGGGCCGCAACGGCGCGATGGCGACGCGGACCGCCACCGTGAAGAATCCGTCGGCCAGCCTCGCGTTCCTCGTGTGGCTGCGGCTGCAGCACGCGGACACCGGCAAGCCGGTCCGCCCCGCGTTCGCCACCGACAACTTCTTCTGCCTGCTGCCGGGCGAGGAGAAGGCCGTGACGATTGAGTGGGACGAGGTCGCGACCGGGGCGGCGAAGACGCGGCTGATGGTCGACGGCTGGAACATCCGCCGCGAGATTTGGGCCGATGGGAAGATGAGTCTTGCGCCCGAGCGGCCGAAGCCGGTCGACCCGCTCGCAGCGCATGCGCCGGTGGAGGTGGAGGCGTTCGCGTCCAGCTCCGAGGCGCCCGACCGCGGGCCGGAGAAGGCGCTCGACCGGAACGGGGAGACGCGATGGAGTTCGGAGCGCAAGGACGTCGAGTGGATCGGGCTCGACCTGGGCGCGAAGCGGAAGATCGCCGGGCTCCTGCTCGACTGGGAGGCGGCCTATCCGAAGGTCTACAAGATCCAGATCTCCGACACGCGCAAAGAGTGGAAGGACGTCGTGTGGGTGCGCGATGCGCAGGGCGGGCGCGAGTACCGCAAGTTCCCGCCGGTCGAGGCGCGTTACATCCGCATGGTGGCCGTCGAGCGTGCGACACAGTACGGCGTGTCGCTCTGGGAGATGCGCGCGTGGCTCGACGGCTGGGCGGATCCGATCGCCCCGGCCGACGCGCCCCAGAAGCCCGGCTGGCCCGAGGTGCCGGCGAAGAACCGCGGGCTGGAGAAGCCGCAGGATGCCGCGACGCTGCCGAAGTCGAACGGGCCGGCGGATGCGAAGCCGCCTGCGACGGACCTTTCCGGAATTCGCGCGGCGCCCGAACCGGCCCCGTTCGCACCGGCGACCGAGGGCCGCAGCGTGCTGCGCGCGGGCTGGAAGCTGAACGAGGCGGGCAAGGTCAAGGCGAAGGGCGACGCGCTGTCCAAGCCCGGATTCGATGCCGCCGCGTGGCATGCCGCCGTCGTGCCCGGCACGGTGCTCGGCAGCCTTGTCCGTGCGGGCGTGGTTCCGGACCCGTACTTCAACCTCAACCATATGGCGATTCCCGAGTCGCTGTGCCGGCAGGACTGGTGGTACCGCGTCGAGTTCGATGCGCCCGCGGCGTGGGCGGGACGTCCCGTCGTGCTGCAGTTCGACGGCGTGAACTACCGCGCCGAAGTGTGGCTCAACGGTGCGAAGTTGGGCACGGTGGTCGGCGCGTTCCAGCGCGGGCGCTTCGACGTCGCCGGGCGCCTCGTCACGGGCGGCCGCAACGCCCTGGCGGTCCGCATCTCTCCGCCCTCAAACCCCGGTATTCCCCACGAGCAGTCCATCGCCGCGGGTTCCGGACCGAACGGCGGGCTGATGTGCCTGGACGGTCCGACCTTCTTCTGTACCGAGGGCTGGGACTGGATTCCCGGCGTCCGCGACCGCTGCGCGGGGATCTGGCAGGACGTCGCGTTCGAGGCCACCGGCCCGGTCCGCATCGATGACCTGCAGGTGGTGACGGACCTGCCGCTGCCCGACACCTCGCGTGCCGACGTCTTCGTGCTGGCCGAGTTGCGCAACGCGTCGTCCAATGCGGTCAAAGGAACTCTGCGCGGCCGGTTCGAGTCCGTCGAGTTCTCCGCTCCCTACTCACTGCGCGGCGGCGAGACGCGCGTGGTGCGTTTCGACCCGGCGACGCATCCGCAGCTTGCGGTGAAGAACCCGCGCCTGTGGTGGCCGAACGGGCAGGGGAGTCCGGAACTGTACACGCTGGCTCTGGAGGCCATGGCTGGCGGCGCGGCGAGCGACAGTCGGAAGACGCGATTCGGCATCCGCGAGGTCTCCTACGAGATGTCGTTCCATCCGGGCGGCGGGAAGCCGGCGGTGCGGCGCGAGTACCGGCCGACGGACGTCTGGCGCGCCGGCGCTGTCGACCCGGTCGACCGCGAACGGACCTCGACCTTCAAGGGCGACAAGGACGTCTGGCTGCACACCCTGCGGTCGGGCTGGGAGACTGCACCGGGCCTTGCGCCGGTCGGGGACACGTCGACCGCGCCCTACCTGACGCTGCGGGTCAACGGGGTACGCGTGCACTGCCGGGGCGGCAACTGGGGCATGGACGACATGCTCAAGCAATGCTCCCGTGCGAAGCTCGAACCCTACGTCCGCCTGCATCGCGAGGCGAACGTCAACATGCTCCGCAACTGGTGCGGGCAGTCCACCTCGGAGGCATTGTTCGACCTCTGCGACGAGTACGGGATCCTCGTTTGGAACGAGTTCTGGCTGACGACCGAGGGGTGGAACCTCGACCCGAAGGACGAGGAACTTCTGCTCGCCAACGCGCGCGATTCGGTGAAGCGGTTCCGCAACCACCCGAGCATCGTGCTGTGGTGTGGCCGCAACGAGGGCGTGCCCCCCGAGGTCAGCAACCGCGGCCTCGATCAGGCGGTGACGGGGCTCGACGGAACGCGGCTCTACCAGCCGAACTCTCGCTCCGTGAACCTGCTCCACAGCGGGCCGTGGAACTACTGTCCGGAGGGCGAGTACTTTACGAAGCACTCGCGCGGTTTCACGACCGAACTCGGCGTGCCATCCGCGCCGGAGGCCGCGACGCTGAGGAAGTTCCTCGCGCCCGCCGACCTGTGGCCGCCGTCGGATGCATGGTCCTACCATGACTGGCATTCGCAGGGCGGCATCGGCGTGGCGCCCTTCATGCAGGCGATCACGAACGCCTTCGGTGCGCCGAAGGATCTGGAGGACTTCGATCGCAAGGCGCAGGCGCTCAACTATGCGACGCACCGCGCGATGTTCGAGGGAGCCAACAGCGGCCTCTTCAAGCCCTGCACCGGTCTGCTGATCTGGATGACGCACTGCTCTTGGCCGAGCATGGTCTGGCAGATGTACGCGTGGGACTATGACACCTACGGGGCCTTCCACGGTATCCAGAAGGCGTCGGAGCCGGTCCACGTGCAGTACAACCCGGTCACGCACGCGGTCGAGACGGTCAACCGGACCCGCGAGGCGGTCCGCGGCGGCAAGATCGAGGCCGCGCTGTTCGCGATCGACGGCGCGCGGATCGACGCGAAGGAGACAGCCGTTGATGTGGCGGCGGGGAGCGTGGTCGAGGCGCTGAAACTGCCGGTTCCGATGGACGGAGTGCCCCAGTTCCTGCGGCTCGTCTGGCGCGACGCAAAGGGCGATGTGCTCAGCGACAACTTCTACTGGCGCGCCGCGAAGGAGGACGACCTGCGTGCGATGGCGTCGATGCCGCAGGCGAAAGTTGCGGCCTCGGCGTCCGTCGCGCAGGCCGGCGGCGAGCGTCGCGTCGTTGTGAAGCTCCGCAACGAGGGGACGGTCCCCGCGCCGCTGGTCCGGCTGGCCGTCATCGACGCGAAGACCGGCGAGCGGGTGCTCCCGGCTTACTGGCGCGGCAACTACGCGAGCCTGATGCCCGGCGAGGAGCAGACGGTTGAGGCCGCGGTGCCCGGCGCGAAGGGTGCGGGTCTCAAGGTCGAGGTGTCGGGCTGGAACACGCCCGCGTCGACGGTGGAGGTTGCCCGCTGACGGATCGCAAGGCGGATGGACAGGATCACGGGATGAGCGGGATTGCCGGCGTCATCCTGTTAATCCTGTCATCCTGTCGCTCTTCCGCCCGGAATCGCTGCGAGGATGGCGGAACTTGAAATCTGGAACTTGAAACGCATCCCCGCCCCACATCCGGCTGGCGGCGGGCCGGTGGGGCGTGGTATGACTGGCGCGGTTGGCGGGTGGCGGATCAACGGCTGAGGAGAATGGGATGAACAGGACGTTTCCGATCTTTCTTGCGTTTCTCGTGATGGGCGTCGCGGATGCGATGGGACCGATGTCCGACGCGGTCAAGGATCAGTTCAAGCTCAGCAACGTCATGTCGACGATGTTGTCGTTCTTCGTATTCATCGCCTTCGCGGTGTTCAGCGTCCCCGGCGGTGTGATGGCGGCGCGGATGGGCAAGAAGAAGCTGCTGCTGCTCGGTCTTGGACTCAACGCGGCGGCGATGCTGGTTCCGACCCTGATGTCGCCGGGGTTCGCAGTCCTGCTGGCTTGCATCTTCGTCCTCGGCGTCGGCACTACGTTCCTCCAAGTCGCGGGCAATCCGATCATGCGCGACGTCAATCCGCCGGCGTACAGCCGCAATCTGAGCCTGGCGCAGGGCATCAAGGGCCTCGGCAGCGCATCCTCGACGTACTTGGTGACGGCCATCGGGTCGATCGCGCTCTTTCAGGGCATGGGGTGGCGCGGATCGTTCCCCGTCTTCTTTATTCTGATGGCGGTGGCTCTGGTCTCGGTCGTGTTCGTCAAGGTGGATGAAACCAAGGCCGATGTGCCGCCGAGCATCGGATCGAGCCTGTCGTTGCTGAAGGAACCGGTCTTCGCTCTGGCGGTGCTGGGCATCTTCCTTTACGTCGGCGCCGAGGCGTCGATGGGCCGGTTCCTCTTCCCGGGACTCAAGGACATGGGCGTTGACGAGAAGACCGCGAGCAAGTTCGGCCCGGCCCTCTTCTTTGCGCTGCTGACCGTCGGCCGTCTTCTGGGTGGGGCGCTGATGACGATCATGAGTGCGCGTACTTGCTTCCGACTTTCGGCCCTTCTCGGGCTGCTGGGCGCCGGCGGGATGATGACCGGAAACCACACGCTCGCCATCGTCGGGGTGGTGGTGGGCGGCCTCGGTTTCGCGAACATCTGGCCGATGCTCTTCTCGATCACGGTCGAGGAGAAGCCGGCGCGGGCGAGCGAGCTGTCCGGCCTGATGTGCATGGCGATCTCCGGCGGCGCGATCGTGCCGCTGGTGATGGGCAAGCTGGTCGACATGAAGATGGGCGCGATGGCCTTCGTCGTCCCCGCGGCCTGCTTTGCCTACCTGTTCCTGCTGTCGATGCGAGGTGGTAAGAAGGTCGCGTGACCTGACAGGAGACACCGAATCATGAATTTTCAATCCGACGACCGCGTGGTGATGACCCTCGACGCCGGGGGCACGAACATGAAGTTCTACGCCGTGCGCGGCGGGAAGCTGGCAACGGGGCCGTTCTCGGTGCCGTCGAATGCCGACAACCTTGAGCGGTGTCTGGCGACGATCGTCGGCGGGTTTGAGAAGGTGCGGGCCTCGCTGCCCGTGCGTCCGGTGGCGATCAGCTTCGCATTCCCGGGCCCGGCGGACTATCCGCGGGGCATCATCGGCGACCTCGGCAACCTGCCGGCGTTCCGCGGCGGCGTGGCCTTGGGGCCCATGCTTGAGGACAAGTTCGGGATCCCGGTCTTCATCAACAATGATGGCGACCTCTTTGCCTACGGCGAGGCGATCGGCGGCTTCCTGCCGTACGTCAACGGCCTGCTGGAAAAGGCTGGAAGCCCAAAGCGCTACTCGAATCTCTTCGGCGTGACGCTCGGCACCGGCTTTGGCGCCGGCATCGTGCGCAACGGGGAACTCTTCATTGGCGACAACTCCGGTGCGGGGGAGATATGGCTGTTGCGCAACAAGCTGATGCCCGGGACCAACATCGAGGAGGGGGCCAGCATCCGGGCTGTGCGGCGCGTGTACGCAGAGAAGGCCGGGATTCCGCTGGACCAGGTGCCCGAGCCGAAGGTCCTGTTCGAGATCGGCATGGGGCAGGCGTCCGGTGATCGGGCCGCATCGGTCGAGGCATTCCGGCGGCTCGGCGAGACGGTCGGCGACGGTCTCGCGCAGGCCCTCACGCTGGTCGACGGGGTGGGGGTGATCGGCGGCGGGGTGTCTGGCGCTGCGCCGCTGTTCCTGCCCGCGGTGGTCGACGAGATGAACGGCACCTATCTGAGTCCGTCCGACGAGCGATTCCGCCGTCTCGTGCCGCAGGTCTTCAACATCGAGGACGCCGCGCAGTGTGATGCCTTCCTCAAGGGTTCGGTTAAGGAGGTCACGGTGCCGGGGTCGACGCGGAAGATCGTCTACGACCCGATGCCCCGCATTCCAGTCGGCATGTCCCGCCTGGGAACGAGCGAAGCCGTCGCGATCGGCGCCTGCGCCTTCGCCCTGCGGCAGTTAGACCAGCAGAAATAGAGGAAAGGTGGAGCGGGAGACGGGGATCGAACCCGCGACGTTCAGCTTGGGAAGCTG
>CAYRFK010000174.1:0-3325 GCA_964423465.1 uncultured Verrucomicrobiota bacterium
AGCCCGGCCCCTACCGGACCGGCCGGATGGCTTCGATCGTTCCAACGGAGCGGATCCGCCAGCCGTCGGGCGTGCGCTGCCAGAGGACCGCGATCTCCTTCACGACCTCCTCCGTCGCCTCCTGGTGCCGGGCGCGGGCGCGCGCGGTGAAGTGCTGTGAGGCGGCGGCGCCGTCTGGATCGAGCTCGACGGACTCGTCGTGCAGGCTGACGCGCAGTTCGTCGAGCATGCCGCGCAGGCGGAACACGGTCTGGCGAAGCTCGTTGCGCGAGGCGACGGGGCCGAGTTCGGCACGGTCGATCCGGACCTCGCACGACTCCATGAATTCGTCCGCCGCCTCCCCGGCGCGCCGGACCGCGGCCACGGGCGTCTCGGGGCCCGTCTTCTCGATCGCCGCCATGACGCGGGCCATCCCCTTCCGGATGCGCGCCTCGTCGGAATCGCTCACCAGCCATCCGACGAGAACGGCCGCCCCCAGCGCCAGCGGTACACCGAGCTTGATCCATGTCTTCACCAGGCCAGCCTCCCTTCGATCCGGTCGCGCGTCGTCACGCCCGCCGCGTGCTGGGCGAGCGGGGCGCTGCGGTTGTCGCCTGCGACCAGGTACTCCCCGGGACCCAGCGGAATCGGCTCCGTCTGCCACGTACCTTCCAGGCGCACGTAGGGCTCCGGCCGGCGCACGCCGTCGAGCCAGAGCTCCCCACCCCGGAACTGCGCGGTCTGCCCGGGCACGGCGAGGATACGCTTCAGGTACATGATCCGGCGGCCCGCCATCCGGACCATGACGATGTCGCCGGCCTCAGGCTCGGCGAGGACATAGGCGACGAGAAGTCCGAGCCGGAAGGTCCCGTCGTGGATGGTCGGCTCCATGCTGATGCCGCGGACCCGCATCGGGCGCGCCAGGAGGCCGAAGACGACGAGGCACACGACCGCGAGCCCGGCGGTCCGCACCAGCGTCCGCCGGGGATTCGCTCCGGCCACCCATCGGGGCAACGACTTCACACCCGCACGATGCGCCCAACCGCCCGGCACCGCAAGCGGGGCGGAAAAGTCTGGTCGGGGCGTGCGCGCGTGGTAGATTGGCGGTGACACAAGGACGGACGGAGGCCGAGCGGCGGACATGAAGAGAATCCTGGTCGTCGACGATGATCCGATCATCGTGCGTCTTCTTCACCCGCATCTTAAAAGGGCGGGGTACGAAGTTCTGGCGGCCTCCGACGCGCTCCAAGGCATCCAGTCGGCGATCCGGGAGTGCCCGGATCTCATCCTGCTCGACCTGCAGATGCCCGCCGGCGGCGGCGCGGGAGTGTTCGAGGCCCTGCAGAAGAACGTCCGCACATCGCTCATTCCGATCATCTTCGTGACGGCCGTCACCGACGGCGAGGTCCGGGAGGCCTGCCTGGCCTCCGGCGCCGCCGACTTCATCACCAAGCCGGTCGACCCCTCCGACCTTCTGCGCAGGGTCCGCCGGGCCCTCGGCGAGCCGGACGCCCCGCCGTCGGCGCGGCCCGCCCCGTCCGCGTAAAGCCGCCGTCCGCCGTCCGGTCCCTCCCCGGGCGGATCTCGAACCATCGCTGGGTTCTCAAGGTAGCCGCAGGGCTACGACCTGCGGCGCTACGGCCACCGCAACCGCCCCGGCGCGCCACGTCGTAGCCGTGGCGCTACCCGACCGGGCAAGCACGAAACCGGAATTCCGAAGCACGAAACAAATCTGAAACTCCAACCGGCAGGCACCAAACGGTCGTCCGTCTCCGGGTTTGCCGCATTTCCACGTTTCGCGCTTCGTGCTTCCCCTTCCGCGTCGGCAAGGGGCGAGGGTCGGGGGACGAGG
Organism: uncultured Verrucomicrobiota bacterium; assembly: GCA_964423465.1. Taxonomy (GTDB): domain Bacteria; phylum Verrucomicrobiota; class Kiritimatiellia; order PWTM01; family PWTM01; genus VGWF01. Next base: position 1,832 of record CAYRFK010000174.1, read on the forward strand.
GAGGACTGTTTCGAGTGTCGGCCCGGACGAGGACAACCTAATGCCGACGTTGGATCGGGAGGGCCGGACTTCGGCGAGCTCAGTCGAGCCCCGGCCCCGGCGGCCGAACGACAGACCCCGGAGGAGGCACGAAACCGTCCGATCCTTGGAACCTCCTGATCCTCCCTCTTCCAAACCTTGGAACCTGCGAACCCCCGTCCCTCAGCCGCCCCGCTCCGAACGCGTCGAGAGGGCAGCGGATGCCGAGTTCTCGCAGCGCAATGTATGAAAGTCCCAGCTCTGCAGCGATCAGCGCGCTCATGGCAATCGTCTCCGCATCTGATCGACCGGCACTACGCTCGGATCCAGACGCGTGGATTCGATGGTGGAACGAACACAAAGAGCCCCAACCGTCGGCCCGACCGTCTGGCTCATCCACGGGTTCGCCATCCGGTCAGCCCTAACGTTTCGCTGCCCGGCGAAGGATGTCCACGTGGCGCCGTGGGGTTGGGTGGCGCGGGGAGTATCAGGACATGGCCCGGTTTCCATGTCCCATTTCCCGCCATTCCCCACTTTGCGGTCTTCGCGCCTTCGTGTTGTCTTCCGAACGGGGAGGCGGGCGGCTGCCACGGCTTCCGCCCACCGTCATGTTGTCATCTGCGTGTCGCGGCCGGCACATCCGGATGACAACATGGGGATCCGGTCGCGGCCTTGGGCCGGAGCATGATGGACGGGTCACTCCTGACGGCTTGTTCCCATATGGGCGCACGTGTAGCGTACCGGCATGCGTGAGTGCCGGCCGTGCCCTTCCTGGCAGGCGATTCAAGTGATGAAGCTGAACCGCCAAATAGGGAAGGACCGTCAAGCCGGCGCCTCGACAAGCACGGCAAATGGCGCCGACGGGCGGGGTATGAAACGGATTTCCAAACGATTTCGGATTGCTGCCGCGGTGGGGGCGGGGCTGGCGGGGGCGTTCGCGCTCGCGTGGGTTGCGTTTCCGTTTCCGGCGGCGAAGCTGGAGGTGTACCCGGAGGCGACGGTGCTGCTCGACCGCGAGGGACGGGCGATGCGGGTCAGGCTGGGGGTGGATGACGCCGACTGCCGGCCGCACTTCGAGCCGCGGAAGGATGATTGGATCTGCAAGGCCCTGATCGCCGTAGAGGACCGCCGGTTCCGGTCGCATCCCGGCGTCGACCCCGCCGCCATCGTTCGCGCTCTCGGGGACAACCTCCGTCGCGGCCGCGTCCACTCGGGCGCCTCGACCATTTCGACGCAGGTGATCCGTCTCATCGAGCCGCGCCGCCGCACGCTGACGACGAAGATCGTCGAGGCGTTCCGTGCGCTGCAGATGGAGCGGCGCCTCGGCAAGGACGAGATCCTCGCGCAATATCTCAACCGCGCCCCGTTCGGCGGCAACGCGGTGGGCGTCGAATCAGCCAGTCGCCGCTACTTCGGAAAGTCCGCCCACGACCTCAGCCTCGCCGAGGCCGCGCTGCTTGCCGGCCTTCCGCAGTC
>CAYRFK010000174.1:3425-4845 GCA_964423465.1 uncultured Verrucomicrobiota bacterium
CTCCAGGCCTCCGTGGAGGACGCGCTCCGCCGTCACGCCGCGTCGCTCGCGGCGGCGGGCATCCACGGTGCGGCCGCGGTCGTGATCGAGGTGCGAACCGGCGCGGTGCGCGCGCTGGCCGGCTCGCCGGACTACCGCGACGCGGCCAACGCCGGCCAGGTCAACGGCGCGGCGTCGCCGCGGTCCGCCGGCTCGACCCTCAAGCCCTTCGCCTTCGCGTTGGCGATCGACCAGGGCCGCCTGACGCCGGGCCGAGTGCTGGCCGACGTGCCCCGCTCGTACGCCGGGCTCGATCCGCGGAACTTCGACGACGAATGGATGGGACTTGTGTCCGCGCGCGATGCGCTGGTGCTCTCGTTGAACCTCCCCGCGCTCGGCGTCGCGGCGGAGACGGGCGTCGATCCCCTGTTGCGGATGCTGCGGACCGCGGGCCTCGACACGCTCGACCGCGACGCCGCGCACTACGGCCTCGGCCTCGTGCTGGGCAACGGGTCGGTGACGCTGCTCGATCTTGCCAACGCCTACGCGGCGATCGCGCGAGGCGGTGAGTGGCGGCCGTGCCGCTGGTTCGAAGACGCGCGGCAGGGCGCGCCGCGCCGCGTGATGTCCGCCGAGGCCGCCTGGGTGATCGCCGACATGCTCGGCGGCGAGGAACGGTCGGTCGACACCGTGCGCCACACGGCCGACGCGCGGCTGCCGCGGATGGCGTGGAAGACCGGGACCTCGTCCGGCTTCCGCGACGCGTGGGCGGTGGCGATCAATCCGGAGTACGCGATCGGCGTCTGGTGCGGCTGTCCCGACGGACGCGGCGCGCCGCAACTCGTCGGCGCAAAGTCGGCCGTGCCGGTGGTGTGGGAGATCTTCCGCGGGCTCTATCCGGCGAACGATGGTCCATGGTTTGCGCGGCCGGCGGGCGTGAGCGAGCGCCGCGTGTGCGTGGTCAGCGGCATGGCTCCGGGACCCTGTTGCGGGGCGACCGCGGTCGACTGGACCCTCCCGGGCGTCACGCGGCACGAGGCGTGCAGCGTCCACCGGCGCGTGAACGTCGCCGGGACGGGCGGGGCGGCGCGGTCCGAGGTGCGCGAGGTCTGGCCGGCGGAGGTGCAGGCCTTCCTCGATCGCAGCCGAACGGTGGCGGCGCGCGCGGCGACCGCATCCGCGGCGCCGCGGAATCCGGTGCGGATCGTCTCGCCTGTCGCGGGGTCGGTCTTCCGCCGCCTGGGCGGGCCGGCGGAAAAGATCCCGCTCTCCGCCGCGGCGGAATCGGGCGAGCGGCTCTGGTGGTTCATCGACGACCGACCGCTGGCCTCCGTGCGCACCGGCGAGCCGCTCCTCTGGACCCTTGAGCCCGGCCGCCACGTCGTCGTGTGCGCCGACGCCTCCGGCCGCTCCGACCGCGCGCCCATCACGGTGGAGTAGG
>CAYRFK010000174.1:4945-10899 GCA_964423465.1 uncultured Verrucomicrobiota bacterium
CCCGCTTTGTCTCCTGCGCGGCCGGGTCGGTGGCCAGGTTCTTCCATTCGCGCGGGTCGGCCGCATGGTCGTAGAGTTCCTCCTTCCCGTCCGGATAGAGGATATAGCGCCACGCATCCGAGCGCACGGAGTAGTACTGGGCCGCCACCGCGCTCTTCGACGGACCGCCGGCGTAGACGGCCGTGAGCGCGACGTCGGGGCCGGTCCAAGTGCCGTTTTTCGGGTCGGCGAGCAATGCGCGCAGGCTGTGGCCATCGAGCCGCGCGCCCTTGTCGCTGCGCCGCGTGTCGCCCTTCAGTCCGCACAAGTCGACCAGGGTGGGGTAGATGTCGATCAGCGAGACGGGCCGGCCGCACTCGCCCGCCGCGCGCGCAATGCCCGGGGCGCGGACGATCAACGGAATGCGGACGCTCTCCTCCCACAGCGAGTTCTTGAAGAGGAAGTCCTTCTGACCATGGTTGTAGCCGTGGTCGCTGGCGAGCACGACGACCGTGTTGTCCTTGAACGGGCTGCGGTCGACCGCGTCCACGACCCTGCCGACCTGCTCGTCGACGAACGCGACGCATGCGAGATAGGCCTGCAGATACTTCTTCAGACCTTCCTCCAGCGTCGGGTAGGACTCCCTGAGCAGGCGGAAGTACATCGGCCCCTTGCTGTCCTCCGGCAGGTAGCCGCGGAGGAACGTGTCGTCCCGGTCGCCGGCGCGGATCACGGGAAGTTGCACGGTCTCCGGGGGGAACATGTCGTAGAAACGCTTCGGCGCGTAGAGCGGCGTGTGCGGGCGGATGAAGCCGCAGGCCATGAAGAACGGCTTGCCGTCCTTCTCCGCCGCGAGTTCGCCGATGCGCCGGACGAACCAGCCGGCGACCGCCTCGTCGGGCAGCGGGTCGCGGTCGTCCTCGCTGGCGTAGCGATACGGCTTGCGGACCATCCGGTTCTCCTTCTGGCTCCACTCCTGGAGAAACCAGCCGCGGGTGCCGTCGGGATGGGCGGGCACGTCGGAGAGCGGCGCGAACGAGCCGTCGATCGGACCGATGCTGCGGAACGGCATCGGAACGGACGGGTGCCCCGGCGGGTTGGTGCCGTACGATCCGTTGTCGTTCACCGGGCCGTACTGGGTGCGCACGCCGACCTCGTCCCATTCCTGCCGGTCGCGGTTGTGCATGACCTTGCCGGCGCCGAGCACGCGGTAGCCGTTGTCGCGGAAGTGCGCCATCATCGTTTTGCTCGCCGCAAGGACGGGGTTCTCGTCCCAGTTGGCGAACGAGAAGTTGCGCGACGTGTGGGGATAGACGCCCGTGAAGAGGCTGGAGCGCGACGGTGCACAGACGGGGTCGTTGCAGAAGGCGCGGGTGAACAGGACGCCCGACCGCGCCAGCCGGTCGATGTTCGGCGTGCGCGCCTGCGGGTGCCCGCCGAGGACGCCGACGTAGTCGTTCAGGTCGTCGATCATGATGAAGACGACGTTCGGCGAAGGCTTCGCCGGCGCGGACACCGATGCCGCAAGCGCCGCGGCCGTGACCCATCCCGCAAGTGTGTGTCTCATGGCGTCGGCGGTCGGGCGAGGGCCTTGTATTTCCGGTACTGCGAAACCATCCAGAGGGTCTGGCGGACGACGCCCATCAGGATGCGGACATCGGCGAGGGACATCGGGCCTCGGCTGAAGGCGCGCTTGAAGCCGAGCATCATGTGATCGGCCTTCTCTTCCTTCATGAACCCGATGTCGAGCAGCATGCCCCGCCAATGGTCGAAGAGACGCTCCTTCATGTCCGCCGGCGCCTCCGGCGTGCGCTCCACCGGCGGTGTGAAGAGCCCGGCGGCACAGTAGAGTTCGTAGGCGCAGACCATGACGGACATCGCGAGGTTGAGCGACGCATAGTCCGGCGAGCTGGGAATCCGCAGCATCATCGAGCAGCGCGCGAGGTCGTCGTTGGAGAGGCCGTGGTCCTCGGGGCCGAAGACCAGCGCGACGGGGGTGTCCACCGCCGCCTCCAGCAGCCGCGGCGCGGCCTCGCGCGGGGTCAGCGAGTGTTCGCGGTACAGCCCGGGTCGCGCCGTCGTGGCGGCGACGAGGCCGCAGTCGGCGACCGCCTCCGCCAGCGACTCCGCGTGCCGGCGGCTCTCCAGCACGTCGCCGGCGTGGGCCGCCATGGCGCGCAGTTCGCGGGGATCGAGGTGCGTCTCCGGGCCGACGATGACGAGGTGCGAGAGCCCCATGTTCTTCATGGCGCGGCACACCGAGCCCACGTTGCCACCGTACACCGGACGGACAAGCACAATGCGGATCTGGTCGAGGAGCTGCATGGCGGGGATTGTTCGTGGATTGAAGGAGAACTTCAACATCCAACATCGAACATCGAACATCCAACACCGAACACCGAACATCCAACATCGAACGACGGAATCAACAACAACCAACAGCCAACAACCAACAGCCAACACTCAGCAGTCAGAGAGCGAGGGGCGGGGAGAGGCCGGCGTCGGGCGCGGAGGCTTGGGCGGCGGCGAGGCGGCGGAGGGCGTTGCGGATGCAGGGGACGGAGAACTCCTCCAGCGACAGGTCGGTCCATCCGCGGCCGATCTCGCCGATCTGGTGGCTGTCGCTGGATCGCAGCATGGCGAAGCGTCCGCGGACGCCGGCCGGGTCGCCGCGGCGGTCGTAGCGGGGAGAGACTTCGACGGCATCGTAGGGCAGGTCGGGGATGCGGCCGAGTTGGGAGAGCAGGCTCGTGACAGGGCGGTCGATGTGGGACGGGATGAACAACCCGCCGCGACGGTGGACCTCGTCGCACAGGTCCGTGAGCGTGGCCTCGGTCGCGGCGCCGAGATAGATGTCGAGCATCTGCTCGATCTCGTCGAAGCGGTTCACGACCGGCTGGTCGCCCATCTTCTCCGGCACGCAGACGACGCCCGGCAGCAGTTCGTAGAGCCACTCGCCGAACCGGAACGCCCGGTCGACGTCGTCGAAGAGGCACAGCACGTGCGCCTCCTCGGCCGTCGTCGCCTCCGCGCCGTACAGCGCGCGCAATCCGGCCGCCGCGCAGGCCTCAGCGAAGGCCGGCGCGTTGCGCGCCGAGTTGTGGTCTGTGATGGCGATGGCGTCCAGCCCGCGCGCCTTCGCCCGTTCGGCGATCGCCGCCGGCGACATGTCGAGGTCCGCGCACGGGGACAGGCACGAGTGGATGTGAAAATCGGCGCGGAGGATCATCGGACGACATCATCCAACGTCATGCGATTCTCCTTCCATATCCTTGTCGGCGAACCGGAGCAGGCAGAAGAGGTTCTCCAACTCCAGCGCTATGTTGATGTTCTGGACGACCACGCCATTCCCGCTCTTCAGCAGGATCGGCGCAAAATTCAGGATTCCCTTGATGCCCGCGGCGATCAGTGACTCCGCCACCTGCGAGGCCACGGTCTCGGGAACCGTGAGGATGGCCACGCGGATGCTCTCGCTTTTCACGATATAGGGGATTTCGTTCAGATCCCGGATCGGCACCGGCGCGTTGGGGTCGATCTTCGCGGGGTCGACGTCAAACCCGGAAATCACCCGGATCTTCTCCCGTGCGAAGCCGCGGTATCGCATGAGTGCGGTTCCGATCTTCCCGCAGCCCACCACGATTACCCGTTGGACCTCGTCAACGCCAAGGATGTGGTTCAGTTGCGTGATCAAATCCTCGACCCGGTAACCGGCCCGCTTCTTCCCCGCCAAACCAAAGAAGGAAAAGTCTTTACGCACAAGGGATGGTGAGACGCCCAGTGCATCGGCAAGGTTGTCGGAGAACACCTTGACGAAGCCCAGTGAGCGCAGCTTCTCCAATACACTCTTGTACTTCGTAAGCCTGACCACCACTTCTTTAGTCGCGCTCATGTGACGGTTACTCCATGCGTATTTTGAGACGATTGTGCTTTATTGGGTCAGAAACGCAATCGTTATTGTTACAAACGTCACATAAATGAGGATTCCGTGTGAAATTACGCGGCCAAATGTGCTTGATACGGTTTGGGTGTGCCGCTAACCTGTGGGCTTTCATTGTTGGGCCGCGGCGCACTGGACATGGGTGCGAAGGCGGCTGGGAATTTGAAAGAGGTGAGTCATGCATGCGGTTGAAGAGACCACGGCGCTTCCGAAGCAGTCGATCGAGCTGCCGGATGAGTTGGCGAATTTTATCGAGGTCTGGAAGTCGAAACCGGGCAATTTGATCATGGTTTTGCACAAGGTCCAGGAGCACTACGGCTTCGTGCCGCGCGACGTTGCGTTCGAGGTCGCCGCCCGCCTCGATGTGCCGCTGGCCAAGATTTACGGTGTCATTACCTTCTACCACTTCTTCAAGCTTCGCAAGCCGGGCAAGCACCAGATCGCGGTGTGCATGGGGACGGCGTGCTATCTCAAGGGCGGCGAGGACATCATCAAGGAGTTCGAGACGATCCTGGGCATCGGCCTGAACCAGACAACGGGCGACGACCAGTTCTCGATGGAGGCGGTCCGCTGCATCGGCTGCTGCGGGCTGGCTCCGGTGCTGACGGTGGACGGCGAAGTCTATGGCCGGGTCACGAAGGACCAGCTTGCGGGCATCGTGGCGAAGTATCGCGGGAAGTAATGCACGAGACGGTCAGCGATTTGGCAACGATGCATGCGGGCCGGCCCGGCGCGGCCGGGGCGGTCCCGCGGGAGGATGGACGATGAAGAGGTTGACTCTGCAGGACCTGCGGGCCCTGCGCGAACAGAAGAAGGCGGAGATCGCCCGCCGCGACACCTCCGGCAAGACCGGCGAGGTGATCATCGGCATGGGCACCTGCGGCATCGCCGCCGGCGCGCGCGCCGCGTTCGACGTTTTCGTCGAGGAACTGGACAAGGGCGGGCTGACCCACGTCGTGGTGAAGCAGACCGGCTGCATGGGCCTCTGCTACTCCGAGCCGACGGTCGAGGTCCGGATGCCCGGCATGCCGGCGATGATCTACGGCACGGTCACGGCCGACGTCGCCCGTAAAATCGTACAGGAACACATCCTCGGCGGGCGGCTCGTGGGCGACCACGTGTTCGACAAGCCGGCGGTGGACATTGCGCCAACGCTCGGGCGCGGGACGAAGTGAGGCGGACCATGGCATACAAACATTTCATCCTGGTGTGCGGCGGAACGGCCTGCGAGTCCTGCAAGAGCGGGACGCTGCACGACAACCTCGTCACGGCGGTCCGTCAGAACGGACTGGAAGGCAGCGTCCAGGTCGTCAAGACCGGCTGCTTCGGATTCTGCGAGCAGGGCCCGGTGGTCAAGGTCCTCCCCGAGGAGGCCTTCTATGTCCACGTGAAGCCCGAGGACGCCGCCGAGATCGTCGCGGAGCATCTCGTCAAGGGCCGGCCCGTCGCCCGCCTTCTGTACAAGGCCGGCGAGAAGCAGCTTTCGAAGATCGACGACATTCCCTTCTATCAGAAACAGTTCCGCATCGTCCTGCGCAACTGCGGCCAGATCGATCCGGAGAACATCGAGGAGTACATCGCGCGCGAGGGCTATGCCGCGCTCGAGAAGGTTCTCTTCCAGATGAAGCCGGACGACGTCATCGAGGAGCTTCGCAAGTCGGGCCTGCGCGGCCGCGGCGGCGCAGGCTTCCCGACGTGGAAGAAGTGGGTCTTCTCAAAGGACGTGAAGGCGGACCAGAAGTACATCATCTGCAACGCCGACGAGGGCGATCCGGGCGCGTACATGGACCGCAGCACGCTCGAGGGCGACCCGCGCTCGATCCTGGAGGCGATGACGATCGCCGGCTTCACGACCGGCGCGTCGCAGGGCTACGTCTATATCCGCGCCGAGTACCCGCTGGCCATCAAGCGGCTTGAGATCGCGATCGCGCAGGCGCGCGCGTGCGGGCTTCTGGGCAAGGACATCCTCGGCAGCGGCTTTGACTTCGACATCGAGCTCCGTCTCGGCGCCGGCGCGTTCGTCTGCGGCGAGGAAACC
>CAYRFK010000175.1:0-10750 GCA_964423465.1 uncultured Verrucomicrobiota bacterium
AACGCCGCAAATTGCACCAGCAATTTAGACCGGCTGCTTTCCAGCTCTGCCAGTTCCGCTTCAGTTGCCGCGAGCATGTGATTAATTTCATCCAGGGTTTTCATAAGGATATCTTGCCGAAGCAAATCGTTCGAAGAATTTAATCCTGAAGGTTGTCCAAAGCGCCAAAGACTTCATCGGCGCGGTAGATCTGGTTGCGAGCATTCCCGGTTACTTCGCGCAAAATACCGGCCTGGACAAGCTTCTCGATATACTGTCGGGCGGTCTTGAATGGCATAGCCAGACCGCCTGCCAATTGTTTTGCAGAGAAGATCGGTTTGGCAAATAAGAAATCTACCACTGCACCCATACGCTCCGCGTTTCGATCGGACGCCACCAAAGGTTGGTACCTGACTCGAATCTCTTCCAAACGTTGCATGCGCGCCAGGCTGTCCCGCGCCTGCGCACTGACCCCGCGCAAGAAAAAGCGCAGCCAGGCTTCCCAGTCACCGCGCTGGGAAACCGCCAGAAGATGGTCATAGTATTCCTGGCGGTAGCGTTCGAAGTACACGCTCAGGTTAAGTAATGGCTGGGGCAGAATATTCCACTCTGCAAAGAGCAAGGCCATGAGCAGTCGCCCCACCCGGCCATTCCCGTCCAAAAATGGATGGAGAGCCTCGAATTGATAATGGATCATGGCTGCGCGGGCGAGGACAGGCACATGCGTTCCCTGATGAATGAATTTCTCCAGGTCGCCCAGGGCCTGTAACATATCGTCGACGGGAGGGGGGACGTAAGTGGCAGTCATGATTGTGCTGCCCGCCGGCCCAATCCAGTTTTGTGTGCGTCGAAATTCGCCCGGGGTCAGATTTCCACCACGCACACCTGCCATCAATTTCTCATGGATTTCTCTAATCAGGCGCAGGCTGATGGGCAACGTTTGCAAGCGTTCCAGGCCGTAATCCAGGGCTGTGACATAGTTATGAACTTCGCGCACATCATCTCCCGGCTCAAGGAAAGACAACTGGGTGGTTTCGTACGTGTAGAGTTCGGCGAGGCTAGCGCGCGTGCCTTCGATTCGTGAAGAAAGCACCGCTTCGCGGCGTATAAAAGGTTGAATCAGCAAGCGTGGAAAAGGGAATGCGCCCGCCAGCGTGGACAGACGGCTCAGGTCGCGTTCTGCCTCTGACAATGCGGAAATCAATGGCAGTGACCAGAGCAGGTTGGGAGGCAGTGGCGCTGGAATAAAGGCGTAATAGCCGTTTTGAGTTAAGACAACCTGACCGGTTTCTGGATTGTGAAAGTCATTCGGGTTCATCGGTTTGGTTCCAATGAGGTAAATAAGATTGTTGCATAATAACACTTATAGTAAAAAGTGTAAATAATGAATTGTATCCTGTTTATGCTCATATTTCACCCTGACGGTTGGTTAATTGCCATCTTGAGCTTTATAAGAAGACGGAGAGGTCATCACCCGCGAAACGGTTGACCAGACCTTTGCCGCCAACAGCCAACGGTTCCTGACTGAACAAGGCTAAAAATATGAGATTTTGTACAAGAATGAAGTACTTGTAGAACCCGAAAAGAAACCACCATGCCGATGATTGGCATGGTGGTTTCTTTTGGACTATAAATCTTTGATTGCCTTCATTAAGGCAGGTCGGCGCGCGTACGTGGTGCGCAAATGCTCAATGTACACCTGCCACTCAGCGATTTGATCTTTCTGCTGATAGGCTTGCTTTGCGCGCGCCAGCCAAGTTGCTGCATCAGGGTAGAGTTTGCTCTGGGTTGGGGCGATCAGCCCGGTGGCTTGCTTAAGAGCAGTGTTAATCACCCAATCAGGGCGGTAAGGAATCACAGCGGTGGATACTTTTTCGAGCAAGTTGGAAGACCAGGTGTATTTTTCTGCCAGGCTGATTGCGGCATCCCAATGCTGTTCTTCAAGATGGATATCGGCCAATATTCCAGAGTTTTGCGCTTCGTTGATTTTTTGAAACAGCGCCGGGCGCAGGTTTTCCCAATCGCTTCCAGACAGCCGTTTGATATGGCGATACAGGTTAATGGCTGGCTGAGCATCGTATGCGGCGCGATAAGCTCCAAGCGCCATGTCATTTCGTCCATGTTCTTCTTCCAGCGGACCCAGCCAGTTGGCAAGTTCATAGACGAATTGACCGCCCAACATCAGTCCGCGTTCGGCCAGATTGATGGCAGCTTCGAGCCGACCAGCGGCGCGCAATTTTTGGGCAATGTCCAGAATCGCGCTGGCGCTCGTCAGTTTTTGGCTGGCAGAGATGGCTTCATCCATACGCCCAAGTTGGAGCAGTTTGATTACATAGCGGTGGGTATCCGCTTTTTGCGCCAATTGCAAGAATTCGTCAAGGCGGCCCTGGCGTTCCAAAACATTTAAACGGGCTTGCTGGAGGGCATAAAAAGCCATCCAGACATCTTCGTCATTTTCTTCTTCATCATCATTTTCTTCTGCATCTGCTCGCACATCGCCGTCTGGACTTGCATCCCATCCAAAGCGAAGTGCGCCAAAAACAACATCCAACTCGCTGGATTCAACGTATTCATCCAGTTCATCGTAGGTTGCTTGCAGGGAATCTTGCAATTCTGCGCACTCTTGAGCATCCAGATTTACGCTCAGGATGGCCTCTGCCAACGGCATTCCCAAATCTTGAATAAAACCGGCCACATCCCCGTCGTAATCCATTTCACCGTCGTATTCATCGACAGTTTCTTCAAACAAAACCCGCAGGATGATGAGCGCGCCCTCGGCATCACCCGCAGCAAGAGCCTGCATGGCAGTTTCCAGTGTTTCTTCCAAGTCACCGAGATAAGCCGGGGCGATCTCATCCTCGTCGTAATAATCCGAATGTCGGCTCTGCTTGAAAATCTTTTGAACCAGTTTGCGGTAGACCGGCTCGGAAACATCGGTTTTGCGTTTTTCGGTTGCGACAACTTTCACAGCAGTTTTGGTTTGGGCGGCCACTTTCACGGTTGGAATTGCCAGTTCCAATTCATCGTACAGGTCAGGGTCGCGCTTGATGAGACGGGTAATCAGCGCGATGAGCGATTCCTTGTCCAGGCCGGAGAGCAGGTCGGCTACGCTTTTTTGTTCGGAGAATTTTTCGGGCTGGTTGAGATATTTCAGTAAAAGCGCAACGATGTGTTTGCAATCGCCGTCCCCATCGTACGGACAGGTGCAGGAAGTCGAAATGATGCCGTTTTCATCCAATTCCACGCGCAATAAATAGTGATCGCTGCTGCCGGAACACCTGGAGGTAAGCGCAATTCCGCCAGGCGTGGTTTGCCAGGCCGGACTGTAAATCGCCCCGGCCAGATAATATTCGCGCCCACGCGCGTAACTGCGGTCGGTTGTCTGCTCCTGGATAAGTTCTTCGGTCAATTTAATGGTCATAGATTTCCTTCCATGAATTTCGTATTTTACCCGTTCAGAAACTCTCCACACCCTCTTGCTCCAGCTTAACTCCACGTTTGAGCAAGTATTCGATGACAGAATGAACGTCGCGTAGTTCGGGGCGAAAAAGCAATTTCTTTAGGTTTGCGCGGTCCGAAACTGTCAGCGGGCGGGAACGTGCGTAATTGGCTTCAAGGGTGGCAATGTCCATGCAGTAAGGTTGGACACGTTCATCGACAAAACGGCGCAGTTGACTGAGAATGTTGAATCCGCCATAATCGAGATCCGACCAGTGGTAGATGGGGATGGAAGCGGGGATAATGCGTAGGAGGCGGCGGGTGGCAGGGGATGGGTTGCCGTAAGTACAGATGATTGCAAAGGCTGGGCTGCGCGTTCCACTATGCCTGACAAATTCGTGAAACGTCGTCAGGTTTTCAATGCACAGAACGGCCTCGGCGTGAATCTCCACGCTTTGCAGGCTGGCGATTTGGGCAGCGGGGAAGCCAAGGGCGGGGGAAAAGCCGCCAAGACCGAGGATTTCGCCGCTGGAGAGGGTGAACTGCCACTTCCCGGCCAGGTGCAGGTAGTTGGGGTTGGCAACCAAGTTGAGTTCACGCAAAACATCCTCGACGGGCAGACGTTTCCATTCAGGGTTACCGAGACGGGCAAGGCTGACAAGCTGGTTTTTGAGCGCATCCAGGCGTTTGCTGTCGTTGAAAGTACGGACGCTAAAAACGCGATAAGGAGTTTCTGTCTGGAGTGCGGGGACGGCCTCCATAACGGTCAACAGATCTGTGTCCAGATCGGTGTCGGTGAGGCTAAAGGGCGCGGGAGATTTGCCGGTGCGGAGATTGGTCAGGATCTGGCGGAGCGCTCGCGCGCGCCAATCATCGCTGAAACGAAATTTGTCGCCGAGGAGCAGGCTTTCGAGGCGGGAACGTTGGTCGGTTTTGGCTGAACGGTGGATAAGTGCGTAGATACTTGCTGCGTGTTCCGTTTGTAATTTGGCAAATTGAAGCAGATGGCCGGTTTCGCCTGGTATCCAACCCAAACGTAAAAAACCAGCGCGTTCAAGAATGGTGAACTGTTCGTTGGCCAAAATGCGCGGAGTAGGGTCGATTTGGGAGAAATAATAGGGGAGAGCGATTTCCCCCAATATTATTTTTATTGTTCGTGTTGCGTGTTCAGTTGACAATTTCGCAGCCTGAGAAGTGCGACGCTCAAAGATATCGAGCAAAGCATTCAGCACGACCATCACATCAGGCGATGGGCTAAAAGTAATCTCCAGCATCATTTCACCCACTGATTGCACAACATTATTCCTTCTCCAACTCCGCAATCATCTCACTCTTGTCAATCTCAATCACAAATGAGTGATTGTTTTTGCGAACGACAGTGCAGACACTGTCGACATACGGGAGAAGTGAGCCAGATTTGTCGGGCGGGGTGGCGAGCAGTACCTGCAGGCCGGCCTGACGCATGAATTGGAGAGCGCTGGCGGTGCGAGCGGTGTCCATTTTACCGAAGGCTTCGTCGAAAAGCGCCAGGCGGATGGTATCGGATGGGCGCGGTTGGTTCAGGCGGTATGCCTGGGCGAAGGAGGCTGCCATCGCCACATAAAAGGGTGTGGTTGTTTCGCCGCCCGATTTTTTGGCGTTGATCTGGCTCAAGAGCGCACGATCGCCATTTGGATAGTGAATACGAATATCGTACTGCAAATAATTGCGATAATCCTGTAATTCGCGCAATTCGATATTTTCGTCATCGTGGGTGGTCAGGCGCTCAAAGAGCAAATCCCAACCCTGCTGGTGCTTTTGGCGAAAATCCGAGTCGAACAACGACGCACCCATCACCTGCTGGCTATCCATGACCAGATCGTAGACCTGTTTGACCTGCGGCGAGGGCTGGTTGATAAATTCAAAGCGTTCACCGCCAAAACGCAGGTGCGCCAGCGTGCCGTTCAGGTGCGCCAGTTGCTGGCGGGCATCCTCGATTTGTTCGCGCAGGCGATGGATGAAGTTTTCAACCAGTTCCTGCTCGGCCAGGCTGCGCTGGTAGGCGATTTGGGTCTCGTAGTTGGGAAGCTCGGATGTAACGAGTTTCTCGCGCTCATCAATGTAGCGTGTTGCGTTTTCCGTTTCGTCGTAGCCAAAATCATAGTGAAGCGAGAATTCTTGTTTAGATTCGCGCAGGCGGTCGCGCGAACGCTGTTCGGCAGTCTGGTAATCATTTTGCTTTTTGGTCGAATTTTCCAAAATGACTTCGAGCGGCTGGCGTTCGCGACGGCGTTCGTATTCTTTTTGGACATCGGAAGTAGTCTCATCGTCGGCGTTTTCCAAAACCAGGAAATTCTCCGCGTTTTGGAGCGCGTCATCGGCGGATTTCTCCAGGCCGGGAATAGATTCCGCTTCAAGATGTTTGACTTCACTTTCAAGCGTGCCGAGTTTGCGCTCGATGGCAGAGACTTCCCCCAGGGCCTTACGCAGCACCGCCTGACAGCTCTCCACTTCAGCCTTGAGTGAGTCGATTGAACGGGTGTCCAACCCGGAGAGTTCGCTCTTAAACGCAACCAGGTCCGTTTCGAGGGGCGCGAGGCGGCTGAGAACCGGCAGCGCCGCTTCGAGTTCGACCAGCGGACGGATTTTGTCGCGGGTGAGCGCCAGTCTTTCGCGCAGGGCATTGGCGCGTTCGTTGAGTTGAACCATTTCGCTGGCGATTTCATCCAACCGGACCTGGCGTTGTTCAATTTGACGCGGCGCGGCACGTTCGCCAATAAACCAGCGTTTGTAAACCTGCGGATTGAGGTGACTGTCGGTGTAGTTGCGACGCACGAAGCATTCGCGGGTAACGGCCGTGCGATGTGGGCGAAGTTGTTCGAGTGTTTCGCATTTGATGTAGTTGCCGAGGATAAGATTGGTAAAGACGAGGGCGGCAGGGTGGGTGGCGTCTACTTCCTGGGCAAGGGTGTTTTCCTGGGGCGTCCGCTCCGCTTTGCTACGGGAGGATGTGTTGCGTGTTGCGTGTTTAATGATGGAGTCGGTATCCAAAAGGGTGGCGCCGTGCAGGGTATCCTTATTTTGGCGATAGAGTTTAATCGCGGCGTTGTAATGAGCGGGCGGGACGAGCAGGGTGAAACGGTTGAAGCCGAGCAGACCCTCCACCGCATCCTGCCAGGATAAGTCGGGGATTTTGAGTTCGTTGCATAGGTAAACGACTTCGTTTGCGCCCAGGCCGAGTTCGGCGCGAATCATGCGGCGCAATTTGGCGGCATTGGGGGCTTCCGCTTCGACGCTGGCTTCACGGTCGCCGGTGCGCAGTTTGCGAATGTCCGATTCGAGCGTGGCAGCTTCGGCGCGCAGGGTGGTGACTTTTTCGGCGAGTAGAGCTTCATCGCGGGAGAAGGCATGGCTTAAAGATGTGAGGGCTTCCTGGAAATTGCGTGTTGCATGTTCCGTGATGGGGTGTTCGGTGAGGAAGGTTTCGAGGGCGGCGGGAACAGGGAGTTTGTCGGTGAGGAGATAGTCACGGAGTTTTTTCGCGTCAGTGAGTTCGCGGGCGAGAGCATGGTCGATTTCGGTTTTGCGCTGGCGCAGGAGGGTCAGTTCGTGGGTCAGGATGGTGATTTTCTCGCGCAGTTCCTTTTCGCGAACTGCGGTCTGGTCGGTGCGCAGGGCCACTTCAGCGTCCGTCAGCGCCGATTGGGCAAAGACCAGACTGCGGGTGAGATCATCGCGTTCGCGTTCGGCGCGGCTGAGGGACAGCTTGACAGTATCCAGTTCGAGGCGGCGGTCAGACAATTCCTTCAGAAAAATATCCGCCTGAACACGATGAGCGACGAAGGTATTGGTGATACGGCGGCGGCGATTGGCGGCGCGTTCCTTGTCGAGTTCGTCGATGGCGTTGAGTCGTTCAATCCGTTCGCGAACATTGGCAGCCAGGCTCTCAAAGTGGCGCAGGGTTTCAAGCTGGGCTTGCAAGGTTTTAACATCCACCAGGTTTTCGTCAAGCAGGTAGGTGTGAACGAAGGCGCGAATATCGGTCAGCGGGCTGAAGGCTAAGCCCTTGACGATTTTGGCCGGGAATGTATCTTTGAGCTGACCAAGGCGGTTGAGCAGGTTAATGCGGTAATCTTCGAGACGAGTCCAGACCTGGGCGCGGGCAGTGGAAGGCAGAGCAAAGTTTTCAAGATGGCGTTTGAAGGAACGGGTATCGAAGGCCTGACCGGGGGATTTGAAAAACCAGTCGTCGTTAAGGGCGGCGTTGTGAACGATGAAATAAGCCACATCCGGGTTGCGGCCATCCTCATAAGCGTCAATGACGGCTCCGTGGGCGAAAAAAGTGCCATCGGGGTTCTTGAATTCAAGCGCAACCACGCCGGTGGCATCGGCGCGCAAATAACGCTGACCTTCGGTGCCGAGTTCGCCGCGCACATAACTGGCCAGGGTGCGTTTACCACCGCTGAGAGCCGCCTGGTTGAAACGCACATCCCGCTGCCCACCAACCAGGGCAAACTGGACGGCGTCCAGAACGGTGGATTTACCCGCGCCGTTGATACCGATAAAGTAGGTGGTTCCCTGGCAGTTGATAGTGGTATTTTCAAACAGATGCCAGTTGACGAGACGGATGCGGGTGAGCAGTTTCATAGGATTCCTTCATCTTCATTATTTTCAGAATCGTCCCCGCCCGCCCGATACTTCCTCAGCCAGGCTTCCAGCTCGTCCGCAGACTGGATTGGAAGGATCAATTTCACCGAGCCACGCAGGCGCAAGCGGGATTCGGAATCGCGCACGTCAATGGAACGGCCATTCAGGGTATCAATCAGTCCGATGGAACGTAGACGGCGCAAAAGGGCTTCATATTGAATGATGCCGAGGTCGCGTTCCTTGCCAGTAATGGTTCGAAATTCCTCACGGACTTCGCCAATCGTGACCACCGGGTCGTTGACCAGGCTGAGATGATCGATTTTCTCCTCATACAATTTACGTAGCACAACAATCATCAGACTTTCATCGAGTTTGTAGCGGGCACGGCAGTAGCTGAAATCGGAAACGGCCTGAAAAATACGGTGATAATCGTCATGCAGCAGGCTGAAGCCAGCCAAAGCGAGCAGTCCGTCAAAAATGGCGCGATGCCGATAGACGAAGTAATAATCATCTTTATCGGTGTCCACATCCTGGTAGAGAAAAGTCTGTCCGAGCAAGCGGTTGACAATGCGCGGCACGTCGCGGCGGGATTTTTCGGGGATATCGGTTAGTAAATTATCAGGGGTGAAAGACATGGTTGGTTCCGTGGCCGAAATTGGGTGAGAAAGTATTGCGTATTCCGTTTTAGAATCGCCCAACGGAACACGAGATGCGTGTTACAGGCGGGTCAAGTCGAAGGGCGCAACCTTGAAATCACCGACTCTCACCGCCTCCCCTTCCACCACTTCCAGCCCGTAACTGACTTCGGGGTGGTGGGCGTAGGCGATGATGGTGGTCAGCCAGTGCAGGTCAGCCCGAATTTCGATGGGGATTTCGATGAGATGCAGGCGCTTATGGCTATTGAAAAAGCCGAGTACTTTACGATTGACCTTGTCAGGCGAGAAAGCCTGGGTCACATCCTGCATGGTGGCGGCGTGCAGAGCAATCAAATCATCAGGGTGCAGGGTGGGCAGCAGGATGTCATCCGGAGTGAATGGCGCGCGGCGTTGGGGCGGGGTGTAAAAACTCCGCGAGTCGGGTGAGCGCACCGGCATTTGGCGCAGGCCGGGAGCGTCATCAGGAAGTTCAGTAAGGCCCTCGGCACGAAGGGCAGATAAGCCCTTGGCCAGTGAAACCAGCTTGTCCTTAAAGCTGCCATCCGCGCTGCCAAGTTGATAACGCACCTGACGCAGAGAAGTGCGCAAGTATTGGGCATGGCGGCTGTCAATATCGGCCAGCAGCGGGTCTAGCCCTTCGAGTTGGTTGGAGATA
Organism: uncultured Verrucomicrobiota bacterium; assembly: GCA_964423465.1. Taxonomy (GTDB): domain Bacteria; phylum Verrucomicrobiota; class Kiritimatiellia; order PWTM01; family PWTM01; genus VGWF01. The sequence continues at coordinate 9,355 of CAYRFK010000175.1, forward strand.
AAAGTCAAATAGTGGCTGATTTCTGATTCGGCCTGGGCTGGGGAAAGGCGACTTTGCGCGGCTAATTCCTGGGCAGTCGCTGAAAGCCAGGCGCCATCCAACTGCCAGTTTTCGATCTGGTTGATGATATCGCGTCGATAGCGGGAAACATGGTCGGAAGTTTTCAAGGCGTGGTAAGCCGGGCCAAGGGTGTGAGTGTAATCGTCAAATTGCAGGCGCAAAAGAGCGGCCACGCTTGTCCTGAGCCCTGTGGCAGGATCGGTTTGCCGGGTGGCTCGCTCCACATAGCGGCGGATGTTCTGGTTCAGTTCGCTGAGACCGCGCACCACCTGACGCACGTTTTCATACGTTTGCGTAACGGCCAGGGCAGGCGAAAAATCCTTGTTGGTGTTGGCAGAGGTGATCAGTTGATGCGCGGCATAGAGCTGTCCGGTAAACTCGCGCGGTTTTTGTTCCTGAATGGCACGCAATGCTTCGAGCAGGGTAAAGGCATAATCGGGCAGGATGATGGTTTCGGTGTAGTCGGCGTGCTGCTCGCGCTCGATCCAGCCCGTATCGGCCAGGCGGCGGATGAGGTAGGCGGCGTACAATCCCTCGGACTTTTGACCAGTTATCGAAACGGAATCAAGCTCAGGGGTGGTTTGTGTCGCCATTTCAGCGGCGATTTCCCCCTCGGCGTTGGCTTCCTTCAGATAATGGACAACTTCATCCATCACCACTTCCCGCGTCAGCCCAAAGCGATTGAACTCGGCCAGGGTGTAAATGCGCAGGAGTATCGCCATGTAATGGCGTTGCAGGGATCCCACGCCGAGGGTGCTGAAGAGATTGAACAGGTTCAGGGGCAGGATATCAAAGGGATTCGACATGCTTTGTTTCCCAAACCAAAATATCCTGTGGCTGACAGTTGAGCGCCGCGCAGAGTTTCGCCAACGCATCCAGATCGATGTGCCGCGCCTGACCGGCGTCGAGCCGGTAAATGAAATCCTTGGGCACACCGGCGCGTTCAGACAGTTTGCGCGGCGAAATGCGCTGGCCGGTCTCGGCCTGCTGTTTGCCCAAAAGAATGGTGATGCGTCCGGTGGTGGAGAGTTTCGTATTCATAAGAACTTTTGTTCTAATAATACAGTCAGATGAATGTTCTGTCAAGGTCTTTGTCGCAAATTTGAGACAAGCGGCGCAAACCTGCTACAACGTCAGCATAAATCATTCCAACGCATTTCATATCTGGAATATGGCTATAAATTCCGGTCACGGTACAAGGTTCACGACATACTGGGATTGCTATCATTTCTTTTGATGAAGGCTTATTATCATTTCGGGCGGGAGCACTGGCGGTAAAACCCCCTGACTGTCTAAATAATATATGGCTATTTGCGGTAAAATAGAGGGAGAAACC
>CAYRFK010000176.1:0-5750 GCA_964423465.1 uncultured Verrucomicrobiota bacterium
GCCGCGGCACGGAACAGGCTGGCAACCTTGCCGAACCCCTCCGTCTCAGCCTTCAGCGCGAAGGCGTCATACATGGCTTTGTCATTCGACTCCATGTCGTACGCGGTTTGCAGATTCTCAAGTGTCGTTCCAGTCTTGAAGTCATGGTCCTTTTCCGCCCGTGCGGCCAACGTCATTCCAAGCACCGCCATCAATCCCACCCGGCATGCAATTCCAACGTCCATGATACAACTTCTCCTCCTGCCACGGACGATGCCGGCCGGAATCGACCCGGCATCCGTTACGACGACGCGTTTCCTACTACGAACCGGCGCCCCGATCAACACGATCACACGGGAGCGCACAGCATGCGGCTTGCGGCGGGCAACGCCGGGCCGGACGGGCTACGATGCAACCGGCGGACGGAGGCGGCTGGGGCCCGGTGGCCCTTGCGGTCTTCTAAACTCATTCGCCATCGACCGGCAGGCGCAATCCATGCGGGTTTGCAGAGGATCGCACTTCCCGTATGCCCAGGAACTGCCCACGCGGAACGGAAAACCGCCGTGCACCTCCGCCGCACCCGCCTGCCAACCGGCGCCGCGTCCTGCATTCGTTCTTCGCCTACTGGACCCGCAAGGGCGCCATCGATGGCAACCCGGCCGCCCAGATCGACAAGCCGGCCGTCGCCCATAGCCTGCCCGGCATCCTCCGCGCCGACGATGCCGTGCGGCTGTTGCACGCCGCCCAGGCGCGCGACGTGCCGGCGCTGGCCGTCGCCCTCTTTGCCGGCATCCGCACTGCCGAGCTTGAGAACCTCCGATGCCCGCCGGTTCCCCCGGCCGGCTCCCGTGGCGCCGTCGCCCACTCGAAGAAGCCTCGCCCTTGCTTCAGGCTGCCGCGTTCGCAAGCTTCCGCGACACCCTCGTCCGGTCTCGTTTCTTCTCGGCGGCGACCCGAGGGCGCCACGTCAGGGCCGATGCTCGCTCACCCCTGCACCCCTCTGCGGATCCCGGCCAGGCCTGTCCGCCATAGCACCGTAGGCGCGACGGCGGAACCCGCCCCGCCGGCTCCGTTCCGCCTTTCCGGCAGCACCTAACAGTGTTTTGATTGTGAAACTGCCGCTTCAGGCTGTTTCCCGCAGACGTGCCAGGACTGCGGAGCTGCTGAGGCGAGACGGGGTGCCCATACCGCCCGCGATGCGGTTCCAAATCCAGAATCGAATCAGGAGAAGTCTTCTCTCGACACTACTGGGCATGCACTCGTATAAGGGACGAATGGGGTGGTAGCGCGGGCGTCGTTCCGATGGCGTCGGCCGTTCAGCAGCAGGACAGGAGGAGCGTATGAAGCAGATAAGAGCCCTTGTGCGTCTGGGTGTCGGGCGGGCTAACGGGTTGCGCTCAGGAACTGCCCGAATCGCGGGAACGGTACTCCTCCTACTGTTAGTGAGCCCTGCCAGGGTTAGCGCCCAGTTCGTTTACAGCAGCAGTGGTGGAGGAATCACCATCCACGGGTACACCGGAACGACCAGTGCGGTGTCCATTCCCGATATGATCGATGAACTCCCGGTCATCAGTATAGGCCTAGCGTTCCGGGAAGCACCGTGGCTGACCAGCATTGCGATTGGCAACAACGTCACCCGCATCGATGACTCGGCCTTCTATTGGTGCGCCAATCTGACCAGCGTCACAGTCGGCAGCAACGTCACTGACATCGGGGAGCTTGCATTCTTCAATTGTCGCAGTCTGACAGAAATCACACTGGGCAACAAGGTCGCCAGTATCGGATACGAAGCGTTCAAAGAGTGTTACAACCTGCACGGCATTAAGATCCCCGACAGTGTAACCAGTATCGAATCCAATGCGTTCGCATTCAGTGGCCTAGCCAGTGTCACCATTGGCAACGGAGTTATTAGCATTGGATTCGGCTCGTTCTATTCGTGCGAGAATCTGACCGACGTGACGATCCCCGACAGCGTTACCACCATTGGACACTTGGCGTTCTTTGGGTGCCACAATCTGACGGACGTCACGATTGGCGAAGGGGTCACAAGCATCGGGGACTTGGCGTTCGGGGTCTGCACCAGCCTCTCCAGTGTCACGATGGGCGCCAACGTCACCACCATCGGGGAGTCGGCATTTTTGGCGTGTGGCAGTCTGCCCGACGTCACGATTGGGAACGGCATCGCCAGTATCGGAAGAGAGGCGTTTCTTCAATGCGACAGTCTGACCAACGTCACGATTGGCGGCGGTGTCATTGGATACCGTGCTTTCGGTGAATGCGCTAGCCTGACCCATGTCAAGATCGAGGATGGCGTCACAAGCATCGCGGACCAGGCGTTCATATACTGTCCCAATCTTGGCGAGATCACCATCCCCGACAGCGTTACCAGCTTCGGGACCGCGTTCCAGGCCAGCGGTCTGCCCGGTATCACGATCGGAAGAGGTGTGACGAACATTGCAGAGGAGGCGTTCGCAGGATGCGCCAATCTGGCCAGCGTCACAGTCGGCAGCAGCGTCACCGACATCATGGAAAGTGCGTTCTGGAACTGCAGCAGCCTAGCCAGCGTCACAATCGGCACCAACGTTGCCAGCGTCGGGAGATTTGCGTTCTATGGCTGCCACAGCCTGACAAACATTGCGATCCCCGACAGCGTCACCGACATCATGGAAAGTGCGTTCTGGAACTGCAGCAGCCTAGCCAGCGTCACTATCGGCACTGGCATTGCCAGCATCGGGAGCAATGCGTTCCAATCCAGCATGATCTACTTCATGGGCCATGCGTCAGCCAGCGTTGACCCGCGTGCGTTCGACTCCGGTTCGGTCGTTTACTATTGGCCCGGCACTACAAACTGGGGCGCCATGTGTGGCGGCGCACCGACCGCGATGTGGGGACTCAATTATGTGACCTTCAGCGACACAAGCGCCATCACGGGATACTATGGCTTCGACGCTGCAGTGACGATCCCGGCAACCATGGGCGGCCTGCCCGTCGGAAGTGTCTCGGACTTCGCGTTTGCCAATTGCACTGGCCTGGTCAGTGTCACAGGGCCCGCAACCGTCGCCACGATTGGAAAACACGCGTTTGAGGGATGCATTGATCTTAGCGGATTCGCAATCGGCAACCCCGTGAGCATCGAGGAATATGCGTTCGCGGGATGCACTGCCCTGACTAACGTCACGATCGGCACCAACGTCACCAGCATCGGGATCGAAGCCTTTGCCCGCTGCGCCAGCATCACGAGCATCGCCATCCCCAACAGCGTTACCAGCATCGACGAAGGGGCGTTTGAGTCGTGCACCAGCCTTGCCAGCGTCGTCATCCCCGACAGCGTCACAAGCATCAAGAACCGTGCGTTCGATTCGTGCAGCAGCCTGGCCAGTGTCACAATCGGCAACCATGTCGCGAGCATCGGAAGGGAAGCGTTCGCCGGGTGTACCCGCTTGGCCAGCGTCGCCATCCCAAACAGCGTCACAATTATCAAGAGCCGTGCCTTCGATTCGTGCACCAGGCTGGCCAGTGTCACCATCGGCAACCAGGTCGCCAGCATCGGGGAAGAAGCATTCGCCGGGTGCGCCGCCCTGATCGGCGCGAACATTCCCGACAGCGTCACAATCATTGAGCGCCGTGCCTTCTATTCGTGCAGCAGCCTGGCCAATGTCATGATTGGCAACCATGTCGCCAGCATCTGGGACGAAGCATTCGCCGGGTGCACCAGTCTGATCGGCGTCGCTATTCCCAACAGCGTTACCGAAATTGGGATTGGCGCGTTCAATTTCTGCACCCGCTTGGCCAGCGTTACAATCAGTACCAACGTCACCGCCATCGGGGACCAGACGTTCTACTCCTGCTCGAGCCTGGCCCGCATCGCCATCCCCGACAGCGTCACAAACATTGGAAACCAGGCGTTCGCTGGTTGCAGTAGTCTCACCAATGCCATGATTGGCTCCGGCGTCACGAGCATCGGTGCAAACGCATTCAGGACTTGTGCCAACCTGGCCAACGTGACGTTCGGCACCAACGTCGCCACGATCGCAAAGACAGCCTTCCTGGAGTGCAGCAGTCTGACCAGCGTCACCCTCCCCGACAGTGTCACATCCCTCGAACGGGAGGCGTTTGCTGACTGCATCAACCTGGGCAGTGTCGTGATCGGCAACGGCCTGACCACCATCGGGCAGGAGTCATTCCTGCATTGCTCCAGCCTGCGGAACGTCGAGATTGGAGCCGGCGTCATCGGCATAGCAGACGGCGCCTTCTTTGGCTGCAGCAGCTTGGAAGGCATCACGATCCCCAACGGCGTGGAGCGCATCGACCAGGGCGCGTTCTATGAGTGCACGAGTCTGGCCACGGTCACCGTCGGGATTGGCGTCACCAACATCGGGCGCTGGGCGTTCATGAACTGCGCTAACCTGGCCGGCGTATATTTCAAAGGCGATGCCCCCGAGGTTGAAATCGGCGCCGGGGTGTTCGAAGGTGACAGCAAGACCGTCGTCTACTATTTGCCAGAAACCACGGGCTGGAACCCGATGTTTGCAGATCGTCCAACCGCCATCTGGAAGCCGCTGCTATCTGGAGATGGCGGCCTCGGCGTGCGGGGGAACCAGTTCGGATTCGACATCAACTGGGCTAGTGGCGTGGTCGTCGTCGTGGATGTCTGCACGAACTTTGTCGATGCCAGCTGGATTCCGCTCCAGACCAACACACTCACGAGCGATTCATACCGCTTCAACGATGCCCCATGGACGAACTCTGCCCAACGCTTCTACCGCGTTCGTGGGCTGTGGTAAGGCGCTTGACGAGGGCAAGGATGCCTATCCCTTCGATCCCTATCCCGGGGCTACGGCTTCGCCTATACCGGGGGAGGATGCCGTCCCCCTGGGCCCCCTCCCGGCCACGCCCCGCAGCTCGCGCGACTCCATGCGGAAGCTCCGGCTCCGCGGCTCGCCTGCGGCGCACACGCTCCGCCGTCGCCCGTTGTCCCCCGAGCCGAGATGGGTGATGTCCACACGCCGGTCCAAGGCGGCCGGCGACGTCGCGGCCCGGCCGCCCGCCGGTTCTCGATTCCCCGACGCCCCCCACCCGGCGCCCCTTTCGTCTGCGGCAGGATACCGGGGGGGCGGTGCTCCGGGGGAATCCGAACCCCTCGCGCCCGCCGATGCGGGCCGGGCGCGTTGTTCGATTCGGTCCGCGCTTCCGGCGTGCATCGGTCCGGCTGCTTCGCTACCATCCGCGCTCGTGGTCCGGAGGTGGCTGGGGCCCGGTGGCCCTTGCGGTCTTCAAAACCGTTGTGCCGTCGCAAGGCGGCGGGTAGGTTCGACTCCTATCCACCTCCGCCATTCGACCAAGGCTCGTGGCGGGCCATTCGACGTGGCCCGCGATGCGGGCCTTGCTCATGGCGGGCCATCGGACACGCCCGGGGGATCCAGAACGTGCAGAGACGGAAACCAACAGCGAAGAAGGCGGCGCCCGAAAGGCCGTCGAAGGCGGGCGCACGTCTGCCGGGTGTGGATGAAGTTCTGCGGTCGGACGCCGCGCGCGGGCTTCTCGATGCCTTCCCCCACCCCCGCGCCGTCGAGGCCGTCCGCGTGGCAATCGACGAACTCCGGCGCACCCCGGCCGGCGGCGCAACGTCGCCCTCGACGGTGGTCGAACGGGCGGCCGCGTGGCTTGCGGCGGACGAATTCCAACACCTGCGCCCGGTGGTCAACGCGACGGGCGTCATCCTGCACACGAACCTCGGGCGCGCTGTGCTGCCGCCTTCCGCGGTCGCGGCG
>CAYRFK010000176.1:5850-10720 GCA_964423465.1 uncultured Verrucomicrobiota bacterium
CATCCTGCACACGAACCTCGGGCGCGCTGTGCTGCCGCCTTCCGCGGTCGCGGCGCTGGCCGCGATGGACCGCTGCTGCAGCCTGCAGATCGACCTCGACACCGCTGCGCGCGGGAAGCGGCACGCGATGAGCGAGCGGCTCCTCTGCCGCCTGACCGGGGCCGAGGCGGCGCTGGTGGTCAATAACAATGCCGCGGCCACGCTGCTCGTCCTCGCCGCGTTGTGCTCGGGACGCGAGGTTGTCGTCTCGCGCGGACAACTCATCGAGATCGGCGGTTCGTTCCGCCTGCCGGACTGCATCCACCAGTCGGGCGCCACCCTCGTCGAGGTCGGCACCACCAACAAGACCCACCTGCGCGACTACGAGGCGGCCCTCTCCGAACGCACCGCGGCCGTGATGCGGGTCAATCCGAGTAACTACCGCATCATCGGGTTCACCAAGGAGGTCCCCGTGACCGACCTGGTGACGCTCAAGAAGGCGCGGCCGGACCTGCTGATCCTGGACGACCTCGGCTGCGGTGCACTGGTGGATCTCACCCGCTTCGGACTGCCCCACGAACCGACGGTACCGGAAAGCGTCCGGGCCGGCGCGGACCTCTCGTTCTTCAGCGGCGACAAGCTGATCGGCGGACCGCAGGCGGGGATCCTGGTCGGCCGCGCGCCGTTGATCGCGAAGATCAAGAAGCACCCGCTCACCCGGATGTTGCGCGTGGGCAAGATGACGGACCTCGTACTGGAGCGGACGCTCCGCCTCTTCCTCGAACCCGATCGTCTGCCGGAGACGAACCCGACATGGCGTATGCTCACGCTGTCCACCGCGTCCCTGCGACCGCGTGCCGAGGCGCTCGCCGCGGCCGCAGTCGCAGCCGGCGCGCCGGCTGGCGCGCTGCGCATCGTCACATGCGACAGCACGACCGGCGGCGGATCGCTGCCGGGGCACCCGATCCCCTCCCTCGCCGTCGCTGCGCGGCTGTCCGGCGTGCCGGCCGCCGACCTCTTGCGGCGTCTGCGGCGCAGCGACCCTCCGGTGATCGCGCGGATACAGGACAACGACGTGCTGCTCGACGTCCGCACGCTGCTGGACGGCGAGGATGCGATCGCGGCGCGGGCGCTGGCCCAGGCACTCGTTTCGAGCACATCAACTTCGGATCCTACCCCCCTCTCCGATACGCCTGCCACGGCCGCGACGGAGCGCGGCCCTCCAGGCGGCACGAGGGTTGTCAGAGGTCCGGCGTGAGTGCCATCGACGTGCGGAGGCGCAAGGCGGTGATGTCGCGATCGGTGCGGCTCGGCCATTGTGTCTGCAACACGCGCCAGGCGTGCCCCTGCGAGACGTTCCGTCTGCACAATGTCTGCCCCTGTGCGGGGGAGAAGATGCCCGTTGCCACCGGCCCGGTGGCGCTTACGAGGCATGTCCGCAAGGCCGGCTGCGCCTCGAAAATCGGTCAGGCGGACCTGCTCCGCCTCCTCGGGCAACTGCCGCCGCTGACCGACTCCAACGTGCTCGTCGGCGCTTCGGCGGGCGATGATGCGGGGGTCTACCGCATTTCGGACGACCTCGCGCTCGTTCAGACGGTCGACGTGTTCACGCCCTGCGTCGACGACCCCCGACTGTTCGGCCGCATCGCGGCGGCCAACTCGGTGAGCGATGTGTACGCCATGGGCGGGCGCCCGGTGACTGCGCTCTCGGTGGTCGGATTCCCGATCGACGATCTCGACGGTGCGGTGCTGGCCGAACTGATCCTTGGCGGGCGCGAGAAGCTCGACGAGGCCGGCTGTGCGCTGGTCGGCGGGCACAGCTGGCAGGACGAGGAGATCAAGCTGGGCTTCGCGATTACGGGGCTCATCCATCCCACGCGCGCGGTCCTTCGCGGCGCGGCGCGCGCGGGGGATGTGCTCGTACTGACGAAGCCGCTCGGCACCGGCATGATCGCCTTCGCGGCGCAGATAGGCCGGGCATCGACCGGCGCGCTGGCCGACGCCGGCGAGGTGATGTCCACTCTCAACCGCGACGCCGCGGAGGCGATGATCCGCCACGGCGCCCATGCGGCGACCGATGTCACAGGGTTCGGGCTGGGCGGCCACCTCGTCGAGATGATGCGAGGAAGCGGATGTTCGTGCACGATCGACTTCCCCGCCCTCCCCGTCTTCCGCGCCGTGCCCGCATGCCTCGCGCAGGGCATCCTGTCCGGTGCCGTCGAACGAAACGAGGCCTACGCGATGGGCTGGATCCGCGCCGAGGACCCCGGCGGCGAGGACCTGCTGCCCGTCTTTTACGACCCGCAGACCTCCGGCGGCCTTCTGATCAGCCTGCCCCCGGATCGAGCCGCCGCCCTGTGCGACGATCTCCGCTCGCGAGGCCATGCCGAGGTGCGCACCATCGGACGCGTGCAGGCCTTGGAGCCCGGCGCGGAGAGCCGCATCGTGGCAACCGGATCGTCGCTCGATGCCTGTCGCGGACCGGAGGATGCAATCCGGGCGGTGCCGCCGGAGGCCGGGGCGTGACCGCGCGGCCGCCGGGACTGCTGCGGGCGGACGTTCAGCCGGACGTCGTGGCCATGCTCTGCACCGCGGGCCATGTCGACCACGGCAAGACCAGCCTTGTGAAGACGCTGACCGGCTGCGCGACGGACCGGTTGAAGGAGGAGATCGAGCGCGGCCTCACCATCGAACTCGGTTTCGCGCCCTGCTGGATCGGCGGCGAACTGTGCGCCGGGATCGTCGATGTGCCGGGGCATGAGAAGTTCGTGCGGACGATGGTGGCCGGGGTATCGGGCATCGACTACTGCATCCTCGTCATCGCGGCCGACGACGGCGTCATGCCGCAGACGCGCGAGCATGTCGAGATCATGCAACTGATGGGCATGACGCAGGGGATGGTCGCGCTCACCAAGATCGACATCGTCGAACCGGCGGACGTCGAGGCTCGGATCGGGGAGATCCGGGAGTTCCTGGAGCCGACCTTCCTGCGCGGCGCGCCCGTCTGTCCCGTATCGACCCTCACGGGCGACGGATTCGGCCCCTTCTACGACACGCTCGTTGACGGACTGAAGGCCGGCCTGCGCGACCGGCGCACGGGCGTGTTTCGCATGCCGGTCGAGCGCGCCTTCTCGCGGCCCGGCTTCGGCGCCGTCGCAACCGGGATTCCGACGGCGGGGTCGATCCGCCTGGGCGCGGAGATCGAATGTGTTCCCGGCGGCGCACGCGGACACATCCGCGGCCTGCAGCGCTTCGGCCGCGTTGCGGAGGACGGCGGCGCGGGACAGTGCCTCGCACTCAACATCCCGGAATTTGGCAAGGTGCCGCCCGAACGCGGTCAGGTGCTGTGCCCGCCGGGTCATCTTCAGGCCGGGCTCCAGTTCCACGCACGCCTTCTCGCGGTGCCCCGTCTCGATCCGCCGCTGGCCAACGCCGAGGATGTCTCCTTCCATACCGGCACCGCCGAGCGGCACGGCCGCGTGTTCCTGCTCGAGTCGAAGCGTCTCGGCGCGGGCGAGTCGCAACTCGCCACGGTCGTGGTGGACGAACCCGTCGCCGCGGCGGCGGGCGACCGGTTCATCGTGCGCCGCGTCTCCCCTCCGATGACGGTCGGTGGCGGGCGCGTCCTGCGCATGGATGCCGTCGAACGGCGGCAGCGCCGCAAAGTCCTGCTCGACGATCTGCAGCGTTACGAGGCGTCTCTCGCCGGCACCGACTGGGACTCCGACGACGGACGCCGCCGCCGCGTCGAGCACCTGCTGGAGCACGGCGAGCCGGCCGCGATGACCGCCCCGGACCTCGGCCGGCGGCTGCTTCTGACCGGCGAGGCGGTGAAGACGGCGCTGGACGCCTTGGCCCGGGCGGGACTCACGGCGGACCTCGGGGGCGGGACAGTTGCCCATGCGCGGCGACTGGAGGCCCTTCGCGGACGCATGGAGAAGCGCCTCGCCGAGTTGGCGGCATCGGCCGACCGACTCCGCGTCCCTCTCGCCGAATGGCGCCGCGGCATCGATGTGCCCGATGCGATGTGGACGCACGCCTGTCGCGCCATCGAGCGCGCCGGAGGCGTGCGCATTGCCGGCGGCTTCGCGATGCCGGCGGCCGGCCTCGACACGCTGGCGGCTCCAGACCGGGCGCTGGCGGAGCGGATGTTGGACATCTACGAGCGCGAGGGCTACGAGACGACGCACCCTGCCGAGGTGCATGCGAAACTCGGGGCGACCGCGGACCGCACGGCGCGGATGCTCGAGTGGCTGACGGCCCGCGGGGACCTTGTTCGCGTGGCGCCGAACGTCGTGCTCACGGTCTCCCGCCTTCGGGCGGCGCAGGATCACGTCGTCCGTACGATCCAGGCCACCGGGCACATGGATTCGCAGGCGTTTCGCGACCACCTCGGCGTCTCGCGCAAGTACGCGATGTCGATCCTCGATTTTCTGGATTTGCGCAAGGTGACCCTCAGGGTCCAGAATGCGCGCCGGCTTCTCCCCGGCTGGGAGCAGCGGCTGGTGTGACGGGAAAGGAATGGCCGGCATGAATCCGAGCAGCGAACGATGGGCACGACTCGCCGGCGGCATCGCCGCGGCGCTCGCTTTCGCGGCCGTCGCGGCCGGCCTCAGCCGCTCGCACACGGTCTACGACAAGGGCGCGGCGGAATTCGGCATCGACGACCCTATCCGCATCACCGAGAAACAGCTCAATGCCGACGCGACCTTCTCTGGCGTTGAGTCCAGCCGGAAGAACGGGAAGATGCTCTCGACCTACGACCGTAGCCAGCCTCCCGGCAAACGCGCGTGCCCCACCTGACTATAGACCCCTTGCGGTCTGCCCGGTGGGCGGACCCGGACGAACCACGGATTGCACGGATGGCGTAGCGAACATTGCCACAAGTTGG
>CAYRFK010000177.1:0-10702 GCA_964423465.1 uncultured Verrucomicrobiota bacterium
CGCCACCAGCATCAGAATCCGCTTTGTCATCGTGGTCCTCCCGCATCGACTTCTCCAGTAATGGTGCACGATCGCGCGCCCCGTCGCGAGCCTTTCGAGAAGAAGTGATGAACGATGAGTGATGAGCGATGAGTGGGAGGATATGAAGCGTCCGCGGCGCAAGGGGCTTGACGGTGGGGTCACAGTATAGTCATATGATGACCATGACGACAACCAACGTGGCCTCGTTGAAGAGCCGGCTGAGCAGTTACCTCGCCCTCGTGACGGGCGGGGACGAGGTGGTGGTCACCTCGCACGGCCATCCCGTGGCGCGCATCGTGCCCATCCGGGAGGCTCCCGACTTCGTCCTGCGCCGCCCCACGCGCCCCATCGCCGAGATCAACCATCTGCGCGGGATCCACACAACGGCGAGGGTCGACGCCTCGGCAGCGCTTCTGGAGGACCGGCGGCGGCGATGAACGCCTTCATGGACACATCGGTTCTGCTGCGCTGGCTGCTGCGCGAGCCGGCGGCGCTGTCGCCCTGGGGGCCGTGGGGCGCGGTGTACTGCAGCGCCCTGCTGGAGGTGGAGGCGCGGAGGACGCTCGACCGGCGGCGGCTGGAGGGTCGGCTGACGGACGTCGAGCATGTCGCATTGCTGGAGAAGCTCGGCACGTTCCTGGCGGCGGCCCACGTCGCCCCGGTATCGGAGGCGATCCTCGATCGTGCCGGGCAGGCGTTCCCAACCACCGTGGGAACGCTGGATGCGCTGCACCTGGCCACCGCCCTTGAGATCCGGGCGAAGGTCGATGCGAAGGTCGGGATCCTGACCCACGACGCCCAACTCGCACTGGCCGCACGCGCCATGGGTTTCAGCGTTCGCGATCGCTGACGGCCGCGCGTCCGGCTCACTTCATCAGCTCTCGCACCTTCGGCTCGATCGCCTTCGACCAGATCGCGTAGCCCTTCGGCGTCATGTGGAGCATGTCCGGCATGATGTCCTCGTCGCCGTGGCCGTCGGGCTTGAGCAGCTTCGGGCCGATGTCCATGAAGAAGACTGAGCGGCCGTCGTCGAAGGTGCGGAGGATGCGGTTCACGGCCTCGTTGGACTTGCGCGGCCGGTCGTCGGGCGACTCGCCGCGCGGGAAGACCGCCATCAGCAGGATCTTGGCGTCCGGGCACTTCGCGCGGAGCCGGCCGAGGATGGCGCGCACGCCGTCCGCGGTTTGCTCCGGCGTGCACCGGTAGCCGTCCTCCTCGAACGGATGGCCGGAGTTGTTCGTGCCGATGTGGAGGACGATGACCTTCGGGGACCACCCGTCCAGGTGCCCGTGGTCGAGGCGCCACAGCACGTGCTCGGTGCGGTCGGCGGAGATGCCGCAGTTGGCGGCGCCCAGCGGCTTCCAGTACTTCTCCCACGACGCCAGGCCCGCCTCGTCCCATTCCCAGTGCTGCGTGATCGAATCGCCCAGAAAGACAATCTGCGGCTTGAGGGTCTTCGTCAGCGCCAGGATCTGGGCGAACCGCTCGCGCCCCTCCTCGTCCTTCCGCTCCGTCGGCGTCGTCGCCACGTGCCCCGGTATCTCCGCCGCCCCCGCCACGCCCGCCGCCACCGTCACCGCCAGCATCCACCGCGTCATGGAATCATCCTCCGCATGTTGCGGAGCATCCTGCGGGATGCGCGGCATCGATTCCAGCCGCAAACGATCGCGGCTACCGCGGAGTGCGCATCTCCGGTCCGGTGCAGCGATGACGAAGACGCTCGCACGGGCTTTCCGTTCGGCCGGGCCGTTCGACGGATCCCGGCAGCCATGCGGATTCCGAGGGGCGCCCGCAGGATCAGGTCAATGAAACGGCGATGCGCACTACCGCTGCCGCACGCGGACGCGGAAGTAGCGCGACGTCGGGGAGGCGGATTGCGGACGCCAGTTCTCCAGCCACACCCCCCCGGGAAGCAACGCGCCGGGCGCGCGTTCCGTGGCGGCGTCGAGCGGGCTCCAGCCCGCCAGGTTGTCGGACCACTCAGGCACGCACACCGCGTCGTCCGCCGCGAGCCGGCGGTCGAAGAGGATCTCCAGCCCGCCGTCCGCGCGGACGAGCCACACCGCGCCGTCGGGCATCGCGTGATCCAGCAGGTCGGGGCGGCCGTTGGCGTCGAGATCTGCGTGCGGATCGCCGGAGAAGCGCTGCGAATCGGTTCCGCCGGGCGTTCCGTTCGTCGCCGCGCTGATGCGCCAACTCGCAGGATCCGCCGGATCGCCGGTCCCTTCGACGCGCGTCAGGCTGTAGCCTGCGCCGTCCGCCTCCAGAGGCCACGGCACGACGTCGTCGAAGGCAAAGGACTGCAACACGTCGGTGCCGCCGCCGTCCGCGGGCCCCGTCAGGCTCAACGTCTCCCCCGCGTTGTCGAGGCCGCCCGTGTAGACGCCCGCGACCGGCAGGCCGGCTCCGTGCGCGGCCTCGAACGCCGCCAGGTTCCGCACCAGCACCCGGCGGGCCCCGGCGCCGAGGAACTGTCCGCCGGCAAACGCGAAACCGATACCGTCGGTGAAAGTGACACCGGAAAGGTCGACCACGTCCGCGCCCGGGTTCCACAATTCGATGAACTCGGTGTCCTCCGAGGTGCCCGCCGGGTTGTACATGATCTCCGAGATCAGGACATTCGCCCCGGTCGGCCGCACGCCGGGCACGAACGCGGCCTCGGTGATCGCACTCCATTCGCCGGCATCGCTGCGCGCGCGGGCGCGGACGGTCATTGGATGGGTCAGCGCGATCGGCCCCGCATAGGGCGTGCCGTGCGGATCGCCGGTGAGTGCCTCACGCGGGTCGCTCCCGTCCGTGGTCACGTGGATGGTGCCGGTCGGGGCGGTGATCGTCAGGGTCGCGCCGTTCGTGACAAGGCCGCCGAAAACCGAGAATGACGGCGCCTCGATCGTCGGGAAGAGGCCGGCGGTGCGCAACTCGGTCACGATCGCGAAACTGTTGGTCTCTTCGAACAGGCTGGGCAGATAGGTCTCGCCCACGTACTGCACGGCCGGGAGCCAGTCGGCCTCGCGCGTGTATTCGCGCTTCAGCGGCACGCCGGGCCGGCTCTCGGTGTTGCCGTAGGGCGTCGCATCGGCGGTGTCGCCCCAGCGGGCGCTCTCCGCGACGATGGGCTTGTCGAGCACCGACGCCAGCGCGTTCCACCTCGCGCGGCACGCCTCGAGCCCCAGGGCGCCGCCGTTGCGCAGGTGGCGGTGGACGCGGTCCGCGAAGAGCATCCGGAACTCCGCATTCTGCCGCAGCGCCTGAAACAGCGCGGATGGCGTGCCGGCGTAGTTCGAGGCGGTCCGGTTGATGGCGTGGTTATCGAGGGCGATCTCCTGGTCCCACACAAGGAACCGCCATTTCGCGCCGGGCGCGACGCGACTGCGGACGGCGTACCAGTTATGGTGGGGCCAGTCCTCGCAGTCGGCAAAGAAATGCAGGAGCATGGTGTCGGCGAGGTTGACGACGTCCACCTGCGCCGCGAGTTCCGCATAGGCCTCCGGCGTCGCGGCACCCGCCGCGGCCATCGCCTGCACCGCATCCCACGCCGTGCGCGTGCCGGCCTTCAGTTCGTTGAAGTCGGCGAGCACGTCGTAGTCGTCGGCGAGCCCGCCGAAGTGGTCCGCGCAGAACCGCTCGTCGACGCGCTCGGTCAGGTTGTAGACGCCCCAGTAGAGCCCGTTGATCAAGAGATGCACGAACGAACCGGCGCCGGCGGGATGGCCCATCGCGCGGTGTGACTCCTTCATCCACACGTCGCGGAAGCAGACGGAGTCGTCGGGGCGGTAGCGCGCGGGATCCCACGACACGAGCCCCCAGCCGTCGGTGAAGAAGGGGCGCAGCACGAGCCGGTCGAACGCCGTCACGCCGCAGCCGGGGAAGAGGTCGTAGTCGAGTTGCGACGCGCCGTAGTCCCCACGCATCGCAATGCGGAACCCGTGTTTCTGCAGCCGGTAGGGCCGCCGGCTCGAGTTGCCGTGGACGCGGATCCCCGCGTTGATGTGGAAGTGGTTCGTCACGCCGCCCTCCCACGGCATGTACTCGACGGAGCAGGGCTTCTCCCACGCATCGCCTGCGGAGAGCGGGTGCGAGTAGATGCCGGCCGAGGCGCCGAGGAAGGCGTCGGGCGCGAGCGTGACGGACATCACCGGCAGCCCGCGCAACGCCTCCGCAACGCCGAAGCCCGGCAGTGTGGCGGCCGTGACGTTCGGGTCCATTTCGTAGTCGGCCGGGACGGTGCCGCTGCCGGCGCCGTCGTTGGCATTGACCTCGCTGTCGGTACCCCACGTCGACGGCCAGCCCGGCGGCGCCGCCGGCTGCTGCGCGACCTCGTTCGGGTACAGATAGGTCAGCGTATCGATGTCCGGCGGGATCCACCCGGCGCGGAAGGCGCAGGCGCGCAGCACGGTCGTGTTCGAGACGGCGATGGGGCCGGTGTACGGGATGCCGGTCGTGGGCGTGGGCTCGCTGCAGTCGCGCGTGTAGCGGATCTGCGCGCCCGCGGTCGCGCATGAGATGGCGACCACGAAGCCGTTGCTCTGCGCGCCGCGGTCGACGTCGAAGTGGGTGTCCGCCACGGCGCCCTCGAAGCCCGCCGCGTTGGCCGCACCGGGCGTCGGGGTCTGGAAGAAACGCACCGGGGACGCCGCCGGACCGCGCGTCTCGAGGACGGGCAGCAGGAAAAAGTCCGCATCGTCCGCCGCCGCGTTGAGCCCCTGCACGGCGAGCACGTTGGTGCCCCCGGCCAGCAGCGCGGGGGGCACATCGAACGTCTCGAACGTGAGTGCCTCGTCGCCGGGCCGCACCGCGGTGGCCGCCGAATCCCATGCCGGCGCGGCCGGCGCGTTGGCGCGCGCAACCTCCGTGCCGTTCAGCCAGGCGACGAAGCCGTCGTCGTGGCGGACGCGCAGCGTGGCGCCCGTGACGGACGCGGCGCCGGCAAGCACAAAGGGCAGCCGGGCGTAGACCGACGCATTCCGCCCGAGCATGGCGTCCGCCGTGTCGGTCCGGATGTCCGCCAGCAGCGGCACCGGGCTGATCCGCAGCGCGTTGAGGAAGACGCCGTAGCCCGAGCTGACGCTCTCGCGGCGCGCCTCGATCCGGAGTACCCCCGCCTCGTCCGCCGCCACGACGCCGGAGATCCGGTACTGCCCATTGCTCGCCGGGGCGACGGAGCCGTTGAAGGTGTAGTCGTCCGCAATGAGTTCGCCGTTGATGGACCAGTCCGACACGCGGCTGCCTGAACTGCTGGCATCGAACGACCAGATTTCAATCTGATAGCTCCGCCCCGCCACCAGCCCCGCGACCTCGACGTCGAGGCCGTTGTTGCCCGATGCGTCGGTGGCAAAGACGAAATCGCGGAGCAGCGCGGACTGCGTGAATGCGCCGGCATTCGCCGGCGTCGCGCGCACCCGGTCGTCGATCCCGATGCCGCCGACCGGCGACAGGGTGACGCTGAGATCGCCGAAGACGCGCGTCACGGCGCCGGACTGGATGGCCCCTGCCCCGCCGACGGCGTCGAGGACGAACGACGAGAACCCGGCCTCCGTGAGGTTGGTGGTGCGGTCGTTGAAATCGAGGCTCAGCACCGGCGCCGCGGACCCGCTCGTGTCGTGGCCGAGCGCCATCCGGCCCTCCACCCATCCCGTGTCGGCGAAGCCCGGCTGGATCCACGCGGCCCCGAGCACGCCGTTGGTGGGCACGTGCCACAGCACGGGACTGCCGACCGGGACCGGTTCGGCGACGTCAACGGGGCCGGAGGGGCCGGCGGAGATGTTGATGCGCTGGCGCGGATAGGCCGGGGTGAACTGCGACGCAACGGTGACGCCGTCGGGGGCGACGAGGGCAAGGTACTCGCCCATCTCGTTGAGCTTGAAGTTCGCATGGAGCGGAAGGCCGGCGACGGCGCGGTTCTTGTCGGACGCGAACACGATCAGGTAGCCGCCCGATGCGAGATTCGTGGACGGGAAGGTCCACTTCGCGAGGTTGAGGGCGTCGTCCGTGAGGTGCCATCCGCCCAGATCGACCGCCGCGGGGCCTGCGTTGAGAATCTCGATCCAGTCCGGGCGCGTGCCGTCCTCGTCCGAGAGTCCGCCGTCGTTGATCGCGAGGAATTCGCTGATCTCCAGCCCCTGCGCCCCCGCACCGGCGACGGAGAGCGCCAGCGCGGCGCAGACGGCCATGGCGGTGGCGAATCGCATCCCTTCAGTATAGCGGCCGGCACCGCACGGATCGAGCACGGCTTGCGCCGACGGATGCTCCGATGCTCCGGTCAGCGCGTCCAAGGCGTGTCGACGATCGTCACGGCGAACGGCGCGGACGGGAGGACGGGGCGGACGGTCAGTTGACCGCTAACGTTGTCTGGTACTCGACCCGAGTACCGGCATGTGCCGCCTCAGCCATATTCAAAGTTGCCGGACCAGACCCGGCGGCCGGAGGCGTCGAGGACCTCGAACTGGAGGGGCTTGCGATGGACGGCCTGCACGTAAAGTGAAACCCGGCTTCCGCCGGCGCCGGTGAATTTCAGATCGAACGCCTGCTTGCCGTCGACGAGCCTGGAGGTCGTCACCTCGGCGCGGTACGGCGGCCCCAGCGCGACATCGGTCGTTCCGTTGGAGACCACGTCAACCGTCTGCAGGTCGCGGCCGAAGCTGTAGCAGGCCACGGTCCACGTCGTGCCGTCCGCGCCGGTGGCGCTGGTGGTGAACTGCTGCAGCCCCAGCGTGCCCGCGGGCGCGGCGATCACGCCGTTAGCCGACTCGAGGAGGAGGGAGCCTCCGGACGCCTCGTCGTGCACGACCAACGTCGTCGCACCCGTGCAGGCGGTGCGGATGAGCCCCTTCGGCCCCGCGTGGACAGCGGCATTGAACGCCTTCGCCTCCGCGCGCGACGAGGCGCGGCTGAATCCGACGGCCGCCACGGCAACCATCGCTGCGAGGCCGATTGCGGCTGCGCCCCAGACGCCGCCCACGATGATGAGCGCCGTTCCGCCGGCCCGGCGCATGGAGCGGCGGATGCCCAGGATGAGCGGCACGAGCCATCCCAATAGAAACAGGACGGCGACGACAATCAAAACTGTGGCGAACAGCATGTTCACGCGCCCTGTGTAGGCCTTTGCCCCGCCGCGGTCAAGCGTCGGAGCCGCGTCCCGAGGGCCGGATTCGCGGCGTGGTTCACGGTCGACGACGATGCGATCCGGGGCGTGCCCCGCCGGCCGCTTTGCACCCGCGACGGGATCGCGATAGGATGCACGCTTCATGAAGGCACACCTTTCCCATGCGGCGGGACGACTTGCGGCAGCCGCAGGAGTTGTCGCGCTGATCGCCACCGCGGGGCCGGCGCAGACGCCGCCCGCACCATCGGCGCGGACCATGTCGATCGAGGATTGCGTCCGGGAGGCGCTCGCGCGCAACCACGACCTTCGCATCGCACGCTACGAACCGCAGATCGCCTCGAACCGGCTGCGGCTCGCACTGGGCGGCTACGACCCGGCGCTGAAGTTCGAGGCCGAGCGGGAGAGCGAGCAGGCGCCGGGCGGGTTGGACGAGTTCAACGATCCCGTCACCGGCTCCGAGTCGGACACGATGCGCTACACGACCAGCCTGGTCGGGCTGCTGCCGTTCGGCGCATCCTACAGCCTCAACGCCACGGCGATGGACACGGAGGGCGACAAGCGGTCCCTCGACTCGGGCGGCGGCGACAGCCTGATCCCGTTCGAGGCGTCGAGCGGACGCGCAACGTTCCTGGAACTCCGCCAGCCCCTGCTGAAGAACGCGTGGATCGATGAGACGCGCTACACCGTCCGCCTCCGCCGCACCGACCTCCGCATCTCCGCACTGGCCCTCCGCGAGCAGTTGATGAATGTCGTCGCGTCGGTGGAGCAGGCCTACCTCGACCTGCTGGCGGCGCGCGAGACGATCCGCGTCCGCGAGGCCGCGCTCGGACTGGCGGAGCGGCTCGTCCGCGAGAACTCGCTCCGCGTGCGGATCGGCGTCATGGAGCCGCTGGACGAGCGGCAGGCGCAGGCGCAGATGGCCGCGAGCCGGGCGGATCTCATCGAGGCGCAGCGCGCGCTGGCGACGCAGGAGAACACGCTGAAGAACCTGATCTCCGACGACCTTCCCGCCTGGGCGGGGATTTCCATCGAGCCGGCCGGGGCACTCGGGGCCGAGCCGACGGATCTCGACGCCGCGCGCAGCCGCGACGAGGCTGTCCGGAACCGCCCGGACCTGCATCAGGCGGTCGTCGACCTCGAGCGGCGCGGCCTGCTGACCGCCTACCAGCGCAACCAGCTCTTCCCGCAGATCGACCTCGTCGGCACCTACGGCCACGCGGCAAGCAGCGACGAACTGGCCGGCACGGTGGACCAGCTCGGCGACGCCTCGTTCCCGTTCTACGCCGTGGGCCTTTCCTTCTCCATGCCGCTCGGCAACCGCCGCGCACGGGAGAGTTACCGGGTGAGCGCCGCCGAGCGCGAACGCGCCGAGGACCAGCTCCGGCAGACGCGACAGACCATCGCGGTGCAGGTCGAGAACGCCGTCGTTGCCGCGCGCAGCAGCTTCGAACGCGTCGGCGCAACGCGCGAATCCCGCGAGTTCGCCGAGGCGGCGCTCGCGGCCGGCGAGACGAAGCTGGCGAACGGGAAGCTGCGGAGCTACGAGGTTCTGCAGCTGCAGCGCGACCTGACCTCCGCCCGCGCGGAGGAGGTGCGCGCCCTCGCCGACTACAACAAGGCGCTGGCCCTTCTGCGCCAGCGCGAGGGAACCACGCTGCGGCACCGCCGCATCGACATTGAGACGGAGGCGCCATGAGCAGGCAGGGCGGCGGATGGGCATGGGTTGTATGGCTTCTGGTCCTCGGGGGCGCGGGCGGCGGCGCGTGGTGGTGGTACGACCGCCACTCCGCCGACGGGGCGCCCGAGTACCGGACGGCCGTCGTCAGCCGCGGGGACATCGTGCAGACCGTCACCGCCAGCGGGCAGCTGATCCCGCTCGTGAAGGTCGAGGTCGGCAGCCAGGTCTCCGGCAACATCCGGGCGATCTACGCCGACTTCAATTCCACGGTCACCAACGGCCAGCTGGTCGCCGAGCTGGACCCCGCGACCTATGAGGCCCGCCTGATCCAGGCCGAAGGCGACCTGGCCAACACCCGCGCGCAGTTGACGCTCGCCCAGCTCAACGCGAAGCGCGCCGCGGAGCTGAAGAAGAACGGACTGATCGCCGAGTCGGAGTTCGACCAGACGACCGCCGAGCTCGAGCAGCGCCAAGCGTCCGTGAAGGTCCGCGAGGCGACGGTTTCGAGCGCGAAGGTGGACGTGGAGCGGACGCGGATCTACTCGCCCATCGACGGCACCGTCATCTCCCGAAGCGTCGACGTCGGCCAGACCGTCCAGGCGAGCTTCTCGGCGCCGAAGCTCTTCCTCATCGCACGGGATCTCACCCGCATGCAGATCGAGGCGATGGTCTCCGAGGCCGACGTCGGCGGCATCCAGGTGGGGCAGGACGTGTCGTTCACCGTCGAGGCCTTTCCGACGCGGACCTTCAGCGGCACGGTCTCCCAGGTCCGCAACGAGGCGATCACGACGCAGAACGTCGTCACCTACGCGACGATCATCGATGTGACGAACGACGATCTCAAGCTGAAGCCCGGCATGACCGCCAACGTCACGATCACGATCGCGAAGAAGGCGGACGTCATCCGCGTCCCGAACGCGGCCCTGCGGTTCCGCGTCCCGGAAAACGCCGTCGTGCGTAGCAACGCCGTCACGGCGGCCGCAGCGGCAGGCGCTCCGACGGGATCGGTCGCCACGGCAGCCGGCGCGGCGACGGCCGACGACGCCCCGGTGCGCGGGCCCGGCGGATCGGGTCCGCAGGATCCGGAGATGCGCGCGCGCATGCTGGCCCGGTTCGACCGCAACGGCGACGGCCAGCTGGATGAGACCGAGCGCGCCGCGATGCGTGCCGAGTTCGGGGGCCGCTCCAGCGGCGGGCGCCCGCGCGACGGCAACGGCGGTGGATCCTCCGACAAGCCGCAGATGCGCACGGCCTACCGGATCGTCACCAACCAGACCCCGGCCGCGGCGGTGCTGGAACTCGACCCGGTCACCGTACAGTGCGGCATCAGCGACGGCAGCCACAGCGAGGCGCAGTCCGGACTCGCCGAGGGCGACGTCGTCGCCATCGGAACGGTCTCGCATGAAAAGCCGTCGATGCCGGCGCCGGGTTCGCCGTTCGGCGGCTCGCCGATGCGGAGGCCGTGACGCCGTGGAACCCGTCATCCATCTCGACGGCGTGCGCAAGACCTACCAGTCGGGCCCGGTCGAGGTCCACGCCGTTCGCGAGGTCTCGCTGACGATCGCCCCCGGCGAGTTCGTGGCCATCCTCGGCGCCAGCGGATCGGGCAAGTCGACGTTGATGAACATCCTCGGCTGCCTGGACCGGCCGACGGCCGGCGCCTACCGGCTCGACGGCGCCGACGTGTCGGGGATGAGCCGGAACGCGCTCGCCGACATCCGGAACCGGAAGCTCGGGTTCATCTTCCAGGGCTTCAACCTGCTGTCGCGGACGACCGCGCTGGACAACGTTGAACTGCCGATGCTCTACATGCACCCGATGCTGCCGACCCGCGAGCGGCGCGCGCGCGCCCGACGCGTGCTCGAGCAGGCCGGCCTGGCGGACCGCATGGACCACGTTCC
>CAYRFK010000178.1:0-10661 GCA_964423465.1 uncultured Verrucomicrobiota bacterium
TGACCGTGAGCACGAGGTCGTTCTCGCCGGTGACGGACAGCGTGCCGGTGTAGGTGATCTCGCCGACTGTTGCGACCGTCCCCGCCGTGCCCGCCCCGAGGCCGGACATGCTCGTGCCGTTGATGAGCGTGTAGACGCCGTTTCCGAAGCCCGGGCCCGGGATGAATGTGAAGTTGTCGAAATCGATTCCGCCGAGGATCGTCGTTCCCGCCAGGATCAAGTCGCTGGCCGTGCCGAGGTCGTATTCCAGCGTCGTCCCGCCGTCGAGCGTCAGGGCCCCGACGGTCAGCGTCCCGGCGCTGTTGCCGGGCTTCACCGTGGCGCCCGCCGCGATCGTGACCGCTCCCACCGTTCCGGTGCCCATCAGCGTCGCGCCGCCCTGGACCGTGATCAGGCCGCCGCCGGTGTACGTGCCGTTGTACTTCAGCGTCCCGGCCGCCACGGTCAGGCTCCCTGCATAGGCATTGGCGCCTTCGATCGTCAGCGTGCCGGCCGTGGTCTTCGTGATCGGGTCGCCGCCGTTGATCTCGGACACGTTGCGCAACGTGCCGGCGTAGAGGCCGACGACGTCGATCTTGGCCCCGGCGCTGCCGATCGCGTGGTTCTGCATGTCCAGCGTGCCGCCGTCGAGCCAGAGCAGAGCGCGGCCGGCCGGCTGCTTGGCCACATCGCCGCCCATCGTAACCGTGCCGCCCGTTATGTGGACGATACCGGTCGCGGACGGTCCGCCGCCCGACATCGAGAGACTGCCGATGGAGGCCGTGCCGCCGCCGATCCTCAGGGCGGACACGCTGTTGGTCCCGTACGGAGCCATGACCACCGCGCTCACGTCCAACACGCCCTGGTCGAAGGCGAATCCGTTCGTCACGCCGCCCGTGCGCCGCATTGCGCCGATGGTCAGCGTGTCGATCAGGAGGTCCGCAGGGTGCCCCGCGACATCGAAGATGTTCGTCGCCCAGTACCCGGTGCCGGTCACGTTGGTGCCGATGGCCACGTTTGCCCGGCCGGTTCCGGCGGAGTCGCGCAGCAGGATGCCGCCGCCGGCGCCGTGGAAGAGCAACTGCCCGCTGTCGCGGTTGACCGTGCCAAGGTTCAGTCTGTCCGTGTAGAGGATGTTGGTTCCGGACCCGAGGCGCAGTTGGTTGGGAGCGCCGATCGCGCTCGCCCCCACCGTGATCGATGCTGCACGCAGGACGTTCGACGCCGACAGGATCATGGTGCTCCGGTCGGGCAGGTTGTTGTCGCCGTTGGCCGAGATCGTCATCGAACCGGTGCCGAGGTCCATCAGGAACGCCCCGAGGCCCGAGAAGTCGACCAGCGTCCGTCCGCTCTTGTCGGTTCCGAGGGTCACAAGGCTCGTCCGGAACGTTCCGCCATTGGTGGCCACGACCAGCGTTCCGCCGCCGGTCGCAACAAAGTTGGCGACGGAGTTGTCGACATTCGCGCCGACCGCAACGTTGCCGTTGACCGTCAGCGTCCGGCCCGCGCCGATGACCAGCGTGTTCGTCACGGATCCGCCCGTACTGGAGACGCCCAGGCTGCCGATGGTCTGGTCGTACGCGCCCAGGTCGAGCGTGCCGGCGGTCGAGCCCTCCCCGAGCACCAGCGCCGTGGCCGTCGGCAGCGCGTTGTCGATGCCGGAGATCACCGTGCCCTGCCGGACGGTCGTGCTGCCGGTGTAGAGGTTCGCCGCGTTGAAGGTCAGCGTGCCCGCGCCGGCCTTGGTCAGCGAACCCGCACCGGTGACGGCGTCCGCAACCGCCAGCGTGGTTCCGGCGTCGGGGCTGAACGTGCCGGCGCCCGCAAGGGTGAGAGGACGGCCATTCAGCGTCATATCCGCGCTGGTCTGCAGCGCACCGCCGTTGAACGTCAGCCCGCCACCCGCCGCGCCGAGCGCGGAGTCGTTGGTGACGTTCAGCGTGCCGCCGTAGAGGAAGGTGCCGCCGCTGTACGTGTTGTTCCCGCCCAGCGCCAGCGTGTTCGCGCCGATCTTGACCAGGCCGAGGGCGGCCGGCGTGTCGGCGATGACGGCGTCGTAGTTGCGGATCCCGAGGGTCGTATCGAACCCGAGACGGGAGTTCGCCAGGAAGTTGCCGGTCCCCAGCATCGTTGCCACCTCGCCCTCGATGACCTCGTTGCCCACGGCGAGAGCGGCTCCGTTCGACACGGCATAGGCTCCCGCGGCGAAGATGCCGGGCAGCGCATTGGTGGACGCGATCGACAGCGCGCCGGCCGCTATCAGGGTGGTGCCCGCGTAGGTGTTCGTGCCGGCCAGCGTCAACACCCCGTTGCCGAGCTTGGTCAGCCCGCCGACGCCCTGCAGGGGCTGACCGACGGTGATGTTGAAGGACTGCACATCGAACACCGCCCCGCCCGCCAGGACGTTCGCGGCGTCCAAGCCCGTCATGAAGTCGGTGGCGTTCTCCATCGCCCGCAGGATTCCGCCGTCGAAGTTCAACTCGCTGAATCCGCCGCCGACATCCTTCGACACAAGGGCCACCTCGATCTCGCCGCCGGTACGCAGATTGACGATCGCCTTCGCAGCCAGTTGGCCCATCTGCAGGTTGCCGTTGATACCGGTCGTGTTCATCGTGATCCGGCCCGACACGTCGAGGATGTTCGTCGCCGTCGCATTGCCCCCCGTGTAGCCGATCCGGATGTTGGATGCGGCGTTGGTGCTGACCAGCACGGCCCCGTTGGTGACAACAAGGCGGGCCGTTCCATTAGGTACAACCGACCACACGCGGAAGGCATCCTGATTGGTGACGATCGCGCCGTCGAAAATCAGCGCCCCATCTTTCACATTGATCGCCTGTCCCATCCGCCAATCGTGAACGCCACCACTGAAGGTCAGCGTGGACGCACCGCGCAGCTCGCCGAATCCGCCGTTCCCGGACGACCCGGTGAACGTGACGTCGCTGTAGTTCGTGATCGACCGGCCGGCGCCGGTGAAGTCGATGTCGCCGGACAGCGTCAGCTTCCCGCTGTTGGCCGCATCGCCCAGGCCCAATGCGGTGGTGATCACGATCGCATTGGTCAACGAGCGCGCGGCGGTGGTATCGGACGCCACCGTGCCGCCGGAGAGGACCAGGGCGCCGTTGCCCAGCACGTTGTCGCCGCCGAGGGCAAGCACGCCGGCCGCGCTCGTCGTGCCGCCCGAATAGGTGCTCGCGCCGGCAAGGACCAGCCGGCCGGCACCGGTCTTGACCAGCGCGCCCGCGCCGCCGATCGCATTGGTGATCGTCAGCGTCGTTGATACGTCGGGGCTGAATGTCCCCGCGAGATCGAGCGTGACGGTCCGGTTGTCGAGCGTCATGTCGCCGCTGGTCTGGAAGACGCCGCCGCGGAAGGTCAGGCCGCTTCCCGACGCGCCCATGACCGAGTCGTTCGACACGTTGAGCGTGCCACCGTAGAGGACGATGCCGCCGTTGAACGTGTTGGCGCCGGTCAGGATCAGCGTATTGGTTCCGAGCTTGATCAGACCGCGGGTGGATTGCGGGGTCCCGTAGGTGAAGTTCCCTGCGGACGTGTCGATGCCGACCCGCGCGCCGGCCTCAAGCGTTACGTTCGCCATCGAGCCGTTCCAAAGGGAATCCACATCCCCGGAACCGTAGAACCCCGCGCCGCCGACGCCGAGGCCGAGTGCCGCCCCGGCGGCGACGGTGACGGTCCCCACGGCGGGCTTCGCGGACGTGTTGGCGAACGACAGCGCCCCGTTCGCGACCGCCGTCCCGCCGGTGTAGGTGTTCGCCCCGCCGAGCGTCAGGACGCCGGCGCCGGTCTTGGTGAGGCCGCCCGAGGCGTTCGGGGTCGTCCCCGCAGCGGTCACGCCGGCGCCGCTGCCGCCGCCCCCGATGAGGGTGACGGTCGGCGTGCCGGTGTAGCCAACCCCGGGATTGCTCAACACCACGTTCGTCACCTGGCCGAAGGTCGGGCTGGAGGGATCGAGATCCGCCACCGCATAGCCGGTGGCTCCGGTGCCTCCGCCGCCGCTGATTTCAACGTACGGGGCGCCGATGTAGCCGCTGCCCGCGGCGCCCAGCGTCAGGCCGGACACCCCGCTTCCGGAGGGCGCCAGCAGGGGTTCGGCGATGGTGATATTGAAGCCGTTGTCGTTCAGCACGGCGCCGCCGGCAAAGGACCCGAAGGCGCCGTTCACGTACGCGGCCGTGACGTTGGTCGAGAGGAAGGCGGTGGACGACGCGCTGGGCCGCAGCTCGCCGCCGTTGAAGTTGACGTAGGAGACGGCGCCGTTTCCGCTCACGATGGCGCGGGTGATCGCAGTTCCGTCATTGAGGTTGAGACTCGCGGTGATGGTCCCCGTGTTTTGCCCGAAATAGATATCCCTGCCCGAGTTATCCACCGTGCCCCCGGCCACGGTCATGGCGCCGAAGGTGCCCGCGCCGCTGTAGCCCAGGGAGATGTTCTGAGTGGCCCCGCGAACCACATTCCCGCCGGTCACGGTGAATTCCCACCGGTTGTTGCGGAAGATGATGTATTCGTCGCTGGTCAGGGTTCCCCCGGAGAGCTGAATCACGCTCGCCGAAGCCGGGTCGCTGCTCCAGTTCTCGATCCGGTGCGTCGAGAAGGAACCCCCGTTGGCGATGAACAGGCCGCCATAGCCGCCGCCACCGAGGTTGAGGCCGGTATTGTTGGCATCCGTGGTGGTGGCAACGGCGCCCCCGTTGACGATCAGCGATCCCGCGCCGGTTGCATTGCCGCCGACCACGAGATTCGTGGTCGAGAAGCGGCCGCCTGCCGCCACATAGAGCGCTCCCGTGGCGCCGGCCGCGCTGCCGATGCTGGTGGTGCCCCTGCCGTTGTCGTTGGTCTTGGTTCCGGTGATGGCCAGGATGCCGCCCCGGACCGTCGTCGGCCCGGTGTAGGCGTTCACGCCGGCGAGCGTCAGGACGCCCGTTCCATCCTTGGTCAGCGATCCGCCGAGGCCGCCGTCGTTCAGCGCGCCGCCGATGACGGTGCTGGCGTTGTTGCCGCCGACCGTGAGCGCGATGCCGGCGCCGGCGGCGTTGGTCAGGGCCAAACCGAATGGAGAGGCCAGCGAGCCGACGACGAAAGAGGTCGCCCCGGCGAACTCAAGTCCTCCATCGACCCCATTCGTCACCGCGCTGTTCCGCGCGGCGGAGGTGTTGGCCAGCACCACCTTGCCGCCGAGAATTGCCGTGACCCCGCTGAAGGCGTTGCTGGTGCCGAGGATCAGCGTCCCGGCGCCGTCTTTCGTCAGCCCGCCGCTTCCGCCGATCGCCCCGGAGCCGGTGAAGAGGTAATTGCTGGCCGAGTTCACGGTCATGGAGCCCGGGAACAACCGCCCCGCGAGCGTGACGACGTTCGTATCGCCGCCCGTCGCGCCGGTGTTGTCGAACGCCACGGAATCCAACGTGAAGAACGTCGTGCCGTCGCCCGTCCACGACGGGGTGGTGGCGATGTCCCACGTTCCGTCGCCCGCCGCCCACGCAAGGCTGCCGGAGACCGGCGTGCCGCCGACGTTCAGGACCACGGACGTCCCCGAGCTGGTGTCGTAGGTAAACGTGTACCCGCGCGGCGCGGTGGGCGCATAGGCCGTCAGGTTGGCCGCGCTGCCGGCCAGCGTGCCGCCGTAGGTGATCAGCGTGTAGTTCGACGCCAACGTCGCATCCCACAGAATGATGGTGTTCGTGGTGACGCCGGTCAGCGTCAGATTACCCTTCACATCGATCAGGTCATTCACCCCGCCGCCGATCGTGCCAAGGCTCGACAGCTCGAAGTCCAGATTGGCGTCCGCCAGGGTCAGGTTGTTGCTGTAGGTCAGCGTGCCCGGCGAGGTGCCCGGCGCGACCGTGCCCAGCACCGTCGCGTCGCCCCGGATGCTGCCGGTGCCCGACACGGTCTGATTGACCCACTGCGTCCAGCCGCCGGTGACCGCCGAGACGTCGAGGAGCTTTCCGGCCGCGATGGAGATCGACGGCGAATTGGAAATCGAGCCCGCAGCCCCAAGCGCCAGCGTGCCGTTGGCGATCGTGGTTCCGCCGGAGTAGGTGTTGGTGCCGGCGAGGACCAGCGCGTTGACGCCCGACTTCGTCAGGCCGTACCCGCTGCCGCCGTCGGTGATGCCGGGAGCGATGCGCAGACTGGCCGTGGTCGGGTTGAACGTGATATCGCCGCCGAGGCCGATTGCCGCGTTGGCGCCGGCGATGGCGGCGTGATTGCTGTTCGCGCCCGTGACGTTGAAGGTCAACGGGCCGGCTGTCGTGACCGGACCGTTCAGGGTGTTGGTCTGCTGCGTGGTCCCGGCCCCGGAGGCGCGGTTGGCGTTCAACGTGAAGGCTGTGGCGGCCGGGCCGATCGCCACGGATTCCACGGCAAACGTCGTGGCGGCGTTGTTCCGAAGCGACATGGTCGCGTTGCTGACGACGTCGAATCCGACGACCTGTGCCGAGGAAGCGCTCCGTAGATCGAAGGTGCCGCCGTTCACCAGCACGTCCGGATTGTCGGCGGCGCCCAGAACGCCATTCGCGGCGTTGAGCAACAGGGTGCCGGCGTTGACGACCACCCCGCCGGGGATCACGTTGTTGACGTTGTTGAACTGGAGGGTGCCGGCGTTGACGGTCAGGACGCCACCGAGGTCGATCTTGCCGAGGGTGAGTTTGCCGACGCCGACCTTCGTGAGGGCGAACGACGCGACGCCGTCCGTGAGTGCGGTTCCCGCGCCGGTTGTGCTGTTGCCGTTTCCGATCTGGACGTCGTCATCGCTCGTCACATCGAACGTGAGGTCCGTGCTCATGGTGGACTCGCCGCCGGCCCCGCCGAAGAAGAGAACGTAGTCATTGCCGAGGCCGACGGTCACGTTGGTCACGCCGTCCACGGTCAGCCGGCCCATCCGGATCGTCTTGTCCGTCGCGGCGCCGCCCACCCGGTTCACGGTGGTCGTGCCGTAGCCGCTCACGATGAAGTCGTTGTCGTATTGGAGTGTCTGACCCGCGGTCGTCCCGTCGCCGTTGTCGAGAATGGAGATCGATCCGCCGTTGAGGGTGACGGTGCTGGAGCCCAGCGGGTCGACCTCGGGAACGGAGCCCAAGGGCGTGGAACCGAGAACCTTGACCCGCCCGGAGGTGACGACGAGGCCGCCGCTGAAGGAGGGGCTGTGGCCCGACAGGACGTTCGAGCCGCCGCCCAGGGTCAGCACGCCGACGCCGCTGACGGGATTGGTGATGTTCACCGCGGCCCCGGCCGCGGAGATCAGCGAGCCCGCGCCCGTCATCGTGACGGCGCGGTCGTTGAACGTCATGCCGGTACCGAGTTGCAGCGCACCGCCGTCGAAGGTCAGCCCGCCGCCCGCCGCGCCCAGCGCGAGGTCGTTGGTGACGGCCAGCGTGCCGTTGTTGAGGAAGGTGCCGCCGCCGTAGGTGTTGGTTCCGAGCAGCGCCAGCGTTCCCGCGCCGGTCTTCTTCAGCGCGCCGGAGGTGTTCGCCTCAACCGTCACGGATGGCACGGCGAAATCAACCCGTCCGCCGCCCATCAGGGTGACCGTTGGCGAGCCCGTGTAGCCGAAGCCGGGGCTGGTGACCAGAAGGCCGGTCACGCTGTTGATGGTGTGGTCGAAGAGCGCCACGGCCGTGGCGCCCGTGCCGCCGCCGCCGTCGATCGAGACGTAGGGGGCGCCGACGTACCCGGAGACGGAGCCCACGCCGAGGCCGAGGGCCGTCACGCCGTTGCCCGGGGGCGCGAGCAGGTTCGGGATGTTGGTCACGGTGAAGCCGCCGTCGTTGATCGTCGCGCCGCCTGCGTAGACGTGGACGTAGTCGGGCGCATTGGCTCCGACGGCGATCAGGTTCGTCGACGCCGCCGCCCGCAGGGTGCCGCCGTCGAAGTTCAGGATGCTCAGCCCGCCGGCCGTCCGCTTGGTCACCTGGATGGCCGTAACCGTGCCGCCGTTCAGGTTCACGACGTTCGTGCCCGCGGCGTAGTTGAGAGTCAGATTCCCGCCGATATTGACCTCCGCCGATCCGTCAACGGTGAGTTCACCGCGGGCGTTGGTTGCACGCGACATTGAGATGTGGGGGGTGCTCAACGTGCCGCCGGTCAAATACACGACCCCGGTGCCGATGGCGCCGCCCGAGGTGTTGCCGACGATCAGCCCGTTCACGGTGACGGCGATGGACCCGCCATCCTGGTAGATCAGACCCCATCCGCCGCCGCGCGCCGCCTGCGTCCATCCGGCGTTGGTCAGCGTGCCGCCGCTCATCTGGTAGTAGCCGTAGCTCCCCGGCGTCTGGACCGTGGTCCGGAACTCGCCCGCATTCCGAAGGACGCCGTCGG
Organism: uncultured Verrucomicrobiota bacterium; assembly: GCA_964423465.1. Lineage (GTDB taxonomy): Bacteria > Verrucomicrobiota > Kiritimatiellia > PWTM01 > PWTM01 > VGWF01. The sequence continues at coordinate 8,314 of CAYRFK010000178.1, forward strand.
TCTGGATCCAAGAGCCGACTCCGGCATTCCCGATCTGGATGGTGGATGCGTTCGTGAACACGCCGCCGGTCATGACGACCACGCCCGTGCTGCCCGCGGCGTTCGCCAGGGTGATGTTGTTCTGCGAACGGTAGTAGGTGGCGGATCCCTCGATCCGGAGCGTGGCCGAATCCCCTGCGAGCAGCCCCACGTAGTCCGACACGTTGTTCGCAACGTTGACGGTCGCGTTGCTCAGGATGAGCGTGCCGGCCCGGACGCTGATGCCACTGGCGCTCGCCAGCGTATTGGTGAGGATCACCGTGCCCGATCCCACGTTGGTCAGCGAACCGATGCTCATCGGCGCGGTCACGGTGTACGACCCGGAGCGGTTGAAGATGACGGGGCCGGTGCTGGTCAGAAGGCCCGACCCGATCGTGCCCGACGCGCCGCCGTTGCCGACCTGCAGCACGCCGCCGCGGACCGTCGTGCCGCCGGAGTAGGTGTTGTCGCCGGCGAGAACCAGCGCGTTGGGGCCAATCTTGACGAGGCCCATCGCGCCGCCGGTGAAATTGCTGAGGATGTTGCCGTAGGTCCGCCCGCCATCCGTCGTGTCGAACCCGAAGCTGGATCCGGCCGCGAAGTTTCCGAGGCCGAGCATCGTTTCGATGTTGCCATCGGTGACGGAACTCCCGACGGCCAGGGCGGCACCCGCCGCAACGGTGAACCGACCCGCCGCATTCCATCCCGGCAGCGCGCCGGTGGTGACGATGTCGAGCGTACCGGCATCGATCAGCGTGTTGCCGCCGTAGGTGTTGGCGTTGGAGAGCGTCAGCATCCCGGCGCCGGCCTTGGTCAGTCCGAAGCCGCCGCCGCCGTCGCCGATCGCACCGCCGTAGACCACGGCGCTGTCCACCGTCAGCGTGCGCGTGCCCGTCAGGATGCCGGGGCCCGAGAGAGTCAGTTGCCCGGAATCGGTCGCATGACCGAGGGTGACGTTGCCGCCGAGGATGTTGGTGTTCGCGAGAACGCGGGCCGTGGCGCTGTCGGACGACAACGCGCCGCCGTCGAGCGCAAGGACGCCCGAACTGAATGCCGCGTTGTTGCCGGCCCGGACGCGGCCCTCCGTGATCGTGAAACGGCCGGTGGTCGCGGCGTACGTGTTCGCCGCGGCCAGCGTCAGCACACCCGAGCCCGTCTTGATGAAGTTGGTCCCTGAACCGGAGATCGGGCCGCCCATGGAGATGTCGCCCGTGCCGCCGAAGACCCACGCGCCAAGGGCGTTGGTCGAGATGACGGTGTTGTTGCCATTCAACGAGAAGAGATTCGCCGAGTTGTTGATCCAGCTCTGCGTGCTGCCCATCGTCTGCGCCCGCAGGCTTATCGGGATCTGCCACTTTGTGGTCGTGGTTCCGAAGGTCACCGCTCCGGCGCCCGGATTGATCGTGATGCCTCCTTCGCCGATGAAGAGGCGGCGGTTCTCCCCGGTCGTCGCCAGGTACATCGTGCCGCTGCTGCGGAACACGAACCCGCTGACCGTCAAGTTGCCTTGGAGCGCCGCCACGATGCTGCTATTGAGCGCGGTCGTGTTGAAGACGGCCATGTCGTTCAGCCCCGGCGCGGCCGCCGGATTGCCGCCCGTGCCGTCGGCCAGCGTGTTCCAAGCGGCCACCGCCGGCCATGTGTTGCTGGCCAGCCCGTCGCCGTCCCACCACATCGTCTCGGCGCGCGCCGACGGCGCCATGACACATGCGAGGGTGGTTGCGAAGGCCGCACCGAGGATCCACAGGTTTCTGCGCATCGTCTTCATCGCCATCCTCCCGCCGCTTGCGTCACAATAACCGAAACCATATGAACGTTCTTTGCACGTCGGATGGGCCGGACCAGACCGCACCGGAATGCGTCCATGCCGGAACCACGCACACGTCGCCGTCCCGCCCCAATACCCAGCCTGATCAACCGCAGAAAAGACTAGACCTTTTGCATGCTTTTTCGCAAGTGAATAAGCTGTCAGCCCAAGACCGAATCGAACATCGAACGCCGAACATCGAACATCCAACATCGAAGTCCGGAGGATGCGGCGGGGGAGAGTGATGAGTGGTCGTAGCGCCGGTATCCGACCGGCGCCACCTTGCGCTCCGCCAGCAACCGGCGCGCCCGACGGATTCGGGCGCCACGGCGGAGAGTGATGAACGATGAGTGATGAACCCGGGAAGAGCCGTTGGACGGGATAACAGGATGTACAGGATTGCGACGGAGTTCATTACGGAAGCTGGCGACCTCATCAGATGAGTGCGGAATGGGTCTGCCGCGACGCCATCCTGTTGATCCTGTGATCCTGTCCCGCCCGTCCGGACTGTTCCGGAGATGAA
>CAYRFK010000179.1:0-9078 GCA_964423465.1 uncultured Verrucomicrobiota bacterium
TCGGAATCTGCATGGCTACCGGGATCCATCGAACGGCCGGGCCAGCGGCCCGGCCGGACGGAAAGCCCGTGCGATCGCCTCCGACATCGTTGCACCGGACCGGATGCGCCCCCGCCTCGTGCCCGGGGGTTCCGTCTTGAGGACCGGCCGGATTCGGGGCATGATGGTCTCGGAGGCCGGGTTCTGAGATCCGGCGTCGGGAGACGGTTTGATTTTTCGCCTCGTCATTTTGAACGGCCCCCGCAAGGGGGAGCGCATCACCGTGCCGATCGAGCCCTTGACGATCGGCCGCGGCGAATCGTGCGGTCTGCGGCTTGAGGACCCCGAGGTTGCGACCGAGCATGCGGTGGTCGAGCATCATAACGGTGGCCTTCTGGTGCGCGATCTGGGCTCGATGAGCCGGACGCTGGTGAACAAGCGCGAGGTGCAGCGGGCCATGGTGCACCACGGGGATGCGATCGAGATCGGCCGTATCTCGCTCCTTGTCCAAGCCTTCGTACAGGCCGAGATCTCCGGCGGCGGCCCGGCGGGGCGCGTGCGCCGTCGGCGTCCGCTGGCGGTGGTTCTGGGTCTGCTCGCGGTTGCCGGTGCGGCGGTCTGGCTGTGGACGGACCGCGACGGTGCACCGCCGCCGGCCGATCCCCCGCCGGCCGTTGCGGCCGGTGAGGCGCAAGGGCCGGAGCCCGCTCTGACGAGTGTCCCCCCGGAGATCGTGGTGTCGGTGGTCACGGCGGCACCGCCGCCGGCACCCATCGTCACGGTGACCAACCGAGAGCCGGACGAACGGACGGCCGAGGAGATCCGGCGCCTGCGCGAGGAGCTTGCTACGATCAAGGATACATTCCGCGCGCTGGCGACGCAGCAGGTTCGCGCCGCCGTCCAGTCGCCTCCGCCGGGCGTGGTCCCGGCGCCGCCCGCGGTCCGCCCGTCGCCCCCCGCACCGACGCGGGCGCAGCTCTCCGAGCAGATGATGAACACGGCCCGTTCACTGAAGCAGGCCGGGAAGGCTGACGATGCCGACGCGATCCTCGCACGCCTGCAGGCCGAGGATGCCGGCCATCTGCCCGCTTACGAACTGCGCGCTGCGATGTACGAGCAGCGGGGCATGCCGGAAAAGGCGATGGGACAGTGGGCGCTCCTGCTTCAGCGTGCGGCGGGAACGCCGCAGGCGGAGAGGGCGGCGGGCGAGTGGGCGCGGCTGACGGAGGAGCAGCGGCGCAAGGCGCCGGTGACGGCGCGCAAGGTGCGGATCCGGAGCCTGGTGGCCCAACGGTTCCCCGACAGCGAGGACTACGACGACATGCGACTGGTCCACGTCACGCTTGAATCGTCCGGCACGCCTCCGCCGCCGTCGTCGGTGCGGGTCGAGGTGGCGTTTTTCGACGAAGACGTCGGGAGCGGGGCGCTGACGCTGACGCGGGGCATGCCGCCGCGCGCGGAGGCCCGGGTCTCCGGCGGGTGGCAGGCGGACGGAACGCTGGGGGCCAGCGCGGCCTACGTCGTCCCCGCCGGTCTTCACGCGAGCGGCCGGTGCCGGTTCCACGGCTATGTCGTCCGCGTCTACGCCGGCGGGGTGTTGCAGGACGAGGCGGCGCGGCCGCTGGACCTTCTGGCGCAGCCGGCCGCGACGGCGCGGCGATCCACACCCTGAGGCCCCCGGCATGCGTGTCCCCATTTCGGCCTGCATCATCTGCTTCAATGAGGAACGCAAGATCCGGCGCTGCATTGAGAGCGTCCGGTGGTGCGCGGAGATCGTGGTTCTCGACAGCTTCAGCACCGACCGTACGGTTGCGATCTGCCGCGAGTACACCGATCGCGTCTACCAGCACGAGTGGCTGGGCTATGTCGGACAGCGGAACCTCGTTCGAGAACTGGCGCGCGAACCGTGGGTGCTGTTCCTCGACTCCGACGAGGAGGTTTCTCCAGGGTTGCGCAACGATGTGATCCGGGAATTCGAGAACGGCCCCGGCCCGACCGTCGGTTTCGAGTTTCCGCGCATGGTGCGCTACCTGGGCCGGTGGATCCGGCACGGCGAGTGGTATCCGGATGTGAAGCTGCGCCTCTTCCATCGCGAGCACGGCCGCACGGAGGGCCAGGAACCGCACGATCACGTGGTGGTCAGCGGGCAGGTCAAGCGGCTGCGGAATCCGTTGTGGCACTACACGTACGACGACGTGGAGGACCACATGGTGACGTTGAACCGGTTCTCCACGATCACGGCGCAGCAGAAGTTCGTCAGCGATGTCCGTTTCCGGTGGAGCGACCTCCTGTTCCGGCCCGCGCTGCGCTTTCTGAAGGGGTACTTCCTGCGCGGAGGCTTTCTGGACGGCACGCACGGATTCGTCATCGCCAGTCTTGCCGCGACGGGTGCCGCCCTGAAGTACATCAAGCTCTGGGAACTCCACCTGCGGGTCCGCACCGAGGCGCGCGGACCGCAACCTCCGCCCGGGCCGAAGTAGCGGGCGGCCGGGATCAGGCCGGAGGCGGGTTCGTCCCGCCTTCGAGGATTTTGCGGAGCCGTTCCGCAAGCAGGGGCAGGCGGAACGGCTTCTGAAGAAACAGCACGTGGGGATCCGCGCGCACCGAGGCTGCCACGTCGCGCTCGGTGAATCCGCTGGCCAGGATGACGGGGACATCCGCGCGGATGGTCCGGATCTCGCGAAGGGTGGCCTCGCCGTCCATCCGCGGCATGGTCAGATCAAGGACGACCGCCTTCACCTCGGCCGCGCGCTCGCGGAAGAGGCGCACCCCTTCGATGCCGTCGACCGCCGTCTCCGCGTGAAAGCCCAGGCGTGCGATCATCCGGCGGGCGACGTCGCGAACGACGTCCTCATCGTCGATCACAAGCACCAAGCCGGACCCCTTCCACGCCGGGGCATCCTTCACGATGGCGGGTGCCGGTATCGTGCGGATGTCGGCCGTCGGGAAGAACACGGTGAAGGTGGTGCCGCGATCGGGCGCCGTGTGGATGCGGATGCTGCCGCGGTGGGCGCGCATGATGCCGAGCACGACGGGCAGGCCGAGGCCGCGCCCCGTGAACTTCGTCGAGAAAAACGGGTCGAAAATCTTCTGCAGGATGGCCTCGGGAATGCCGCCCCCGTCGTCGGTCACCGCCACCGCGATGTACGTGCCGGCGCGCAGGCCCTCCGTGAGGACCGCCCCTTCGAAGAAGTCCGGACCCGCCTCGACCGCATGAACCCGGACGCGGACCGTTCCGTTTCGTTCGCCGATGGCTTCCGCGGCGTTGACGATGAGGTTCATGGCAACCTGCTGGATCTGGGCCGGGTCCGCCTCCACCGGGGGCAGGCCGGGGGCGAGATCGAGCGCCAGTTCGATGCGGCGGCTGATCGAGGCGCGCAACAACGGGGTCGCCCCGCGCAGGGCGTCGCTCACGTCGATCGGGCGAAGCGACATCGACGTGCGGCCGGAGTAGGCCAGCATCTGGCGAACCAGGTCCGCGGCCCGCCCGCCGGCCGTCCGGATGCCGTCGAGCGATTCCCGCACGGACGGCGGCAGGTCGGCGTCGAGTGCCATCTCGGCGTTGCCCAGGATGCCGACAAGCAGGTTGTTGAAATCGTGCGCAATGCCGCCGGCCAGCACGCCGAGGCTCTCCAGTTTCTGTGCGCTGCGGACCTGCTCCTCCAGCCGCGACTTCTCATCCTCGGCGTGGCGGCGCGCGGTGACATCGCGGTTGCTGACCCGGACGCCCAGATAGGTTCCCGCATCGTCGTAGACGCGCAGGCAGGTGTGGGCGAGCCAGCGCACGCTGCCGTCCCTGTGCAGGATGCGGAACTCGATCTCGCCGCTTCGTCCATCGGCGTCACCCTTCGCGCAATGGCCTTCAAACAGGGCAAGGTCGTCGGGATGGACGATCCGGCGGATGAGGTCGCGGTCGTCGAGAAAGGCGCGGGCCGGGCGCCCCGTGATCTGCTCGCAGGACGGCGACGTGTACAGGAGGTGGCCGTCGGGAGCCGTCCAGATCTCCCAGTCCGATGTGTGCTCCGAGATGATCCGGTACTTGGTCTCCGAGGCCCGAAGCGCGGCCTCGTTGTTCCTCCGCTCGGTGATGTCGCGGAGGATCACGCTGCGGAATTCGCCCTCGCGCGTGCTCCAGGCGCCGACGGACACCTCGGCGGGGAACTCCTGCCCGTTCTTGCGCCGCGCCCGGACCTCGCGCGGGACGCCCAGCATCGGGTCGGTGGCGGGCGCGTGGATCGCGGTCAATCCCTCGGCCGGCTCCCCGCCGGGCTCGGGCGGGAACAGCAGTTCGGGCGACCGGTCGAGCACCTCGTCCGGCTCATGACCGAACAGCCGGCGGGCGCCACGGTTCCAGGATACGATCCGGTCGTTTCGCACGGCGAAGATGGCATCGCGGGCGGATTCCGTGACCGCCCGGAACCGCTCCTGTCCCTCGTGACGTTCCATGTCGGCCCGGACCAGCCGGTCCACCATCCACGCCGCCGGGATGCCGAACAGCGCGCAGATCGCGGCGAGCGCGAGCAGGAAGAGACGCAGCGAACGACGCCCGTGCGCGAAGAGGGTGCGAGCCGCCGCGATCCGGATCACACCGGCCGATGATCCGTCGCCGTCGGACAGGAGCAGATAGCCTGCGATGGTCTCTTCGTCGATCGGTGCCGCCCACGTCGGATCGCGAGCCGACATCTGGCCCAGGGCCGCGGCAACATCCGACGGTGCCGCCGCCCCGGGTGCATGCACGCTGATGCGAAGGTCGGCCCGGCGGAGCAGGGCGTCGAGATCGGCGGTGGAGAAGGATCGTGTCTGGACCAGGGTTCCGGCCGCCGGGCCGTCACCCGAGGTGGGGCGGACCGCGCTGGCGCCCGTCAGGATCAGGTGGCCGTCGCGTACGGACCGCACCATGACGATCCGGTTGGTCGTACGCATCACGCTTCCCGCGATGCCCGCCGCGCGCTCCACGTCCTCCGGCGTTGCCGGAGCCCCCCCGCGACCCATATCGCGAACCAGGTTCAAGCGAGGGACGCCGTCCCGGTCGAACAGGTGGAAGCTGTTGATCTGCTCAAAGGTGACATCGGAAATCGACTCGGAGGCATACACGGCGTTCGAGCCGTTGAGATAGGCCACGGTCTGGTCCCAGGTCGCGTAGTCCCGCACGTAGGAGGCCAGCGTCTCGGCCTCGCGATGGAGGATGGTCGAGAAGTCGGACATCCTGTCCCGGACGGATTCCGCCTCGATCCGCAGAAAACCCTGAAGCATGGTGCGTTCGGACAGCCCGAATAGCGCGACCATGATGCCCAGAGTCAGCAGCAGGATCACCAGCGACGCCTTCCGACGCAGATCCATGCGCACTCCACTCATAAGGCTGTATCGTAGCAGGAACAATGCCAGAGGGAAGGCCCGCATCCATCCCGGCGCAGGTTTGCGCTTGTGCCGATTCCCCCCTTGGGCCACATTGGCCCGTCCGCCGGGCACAAAGGCGGGCATGGAGGATATCAGGTCATGGACAATGCCAGCGCACAGACGGTCATCGCGGCGGATGCCGAGATCACCGGAACGATCAAGAGTGCAGGGACGATTCGCATCGATGGGAAGCTTGAAGGCGAGATGCACTGCGACAAGGACGCCTTCATCGGCAAGTCCGCGGTCGTGAAGGGCAACGTGAACGTGAGTTCGGTGATCGTCGAGGGGACGATCAACGGCAATATCGTCGCCCGCGACCGCATCGAGTTGAAGGCCTCGGCCCGGCTGACGGGCGACATCAAGGCCAAGCGTCTGGTCGTCGAGGACGGCGTCACGTTTGTCGGCCGATCGGAGGTCAACGCCTCCGGCGCGTCGGCGCCTTCCGTGTCCCCGACTCCGGGCCCGACCGCCCCCGCGCCGCAGGCGCCCGCCGTCGGCGAGCCGCCGCGCCCCGGGATCTTCGGCAAGCGGTAGGCCACGGCGTCGCGCCCTCGCCGGCCGGCTCCGGGAGCCGTCGGTGGGGGCCGTATGCCTCGCCGGACCCTCGTGGCCGCTTACCGCAAAGCATCCGTCGTCAGCGGCTACAGCCTTGTGCAGTCGCTGGGGACGCGCCGTCCATCCATCCCTGCGCCTGCGCCCCCGCCGGCGGCGGCGCCGCCGCCATCTCCCGCCCGGCCGACGCATGCGGGAAGCGTGGCGCTGCCGACCAAACGGGACATCGCGTGTCCCGACTGCGGATGGGAATCCCATGTCATGGGGCGCCAAGCCTTCGCGGTGTGCCCGAAATGCCGTAAGAAGATCGACATCGTCGATCACGTCATCGACGTGGATTTCGCGGGCACCATCTCCACCGCCGGTTCCGTGCGACTGACGGCGGGCGCCGTTGTACGGTCGGGAGAGATTCGCGCGGCGATCGTGGACCTCTCCAGCCGCGTCGAGGGCGGACGGATCACCGCCTGGCACCGCCTCGAACTCCGCGCGGGCGCCGTCTGCCTACCCGAGCAGATTGAGTTCAGGGATCTGAAACTCGATGCCGGCGCCGCAATGACCTTTGCGTCACCCATGACCTGCCGACACCTGGACATCGCCGGCGACTTGCAGGGGGACTTCTCCGCCACCGGCGAGGTCGTCATCCGCTCCGGCGGCGTCCTTCGCGGTTCCCTTCAATGCGCCCACCTCACGGTCGAGGATGGCGCCGCCCTGGTCGCGGATCTGCGGATCGGGACATGAACATCGAACACCGAACATCGAACACCGAACATCGAACGACGGACAATCCGGAACTCGGAACCCCGGGCCCCCGGCCCTCCGCCCCCGTCCTTTCATCCTCCCGCTTCCACCTCGCCGGTGTGGCCGGTGTCGGGATGAGCGCGCTGGCGCAGGCTCTGCTCGACCGCGGGGCGGCGGTGTCGGGGTCGGACCGGTTTCTCGATGGCGGCCGGGAGATCGACGCGCTGCGCGTCCTTCGCGCCGCAGGGGTGCGACTCGTTCCCCAGGACGGCTCCGGCCTGATGGAGGACACGACCGCGCTCGTGATCAGCACTGCGGTGGAGGAGGGGAATCCCGATCTTGAGGCCGCGCGGCGCCTCGGCGTGCCTGTGGTCCATCGCGCCGCGATGCTCGCCCGGCTTGCCTCAGGCCGTCGCGGCATCGCGATCGCGGGGACCTCGGGGAAGACGACCGTCACCGGCATGACGGGATGGGTCTTTGAATGCCTCGGCCTCGACCCCGCCGTCGTCAACGGTGGCGCCGTGCTCAACTGGGCCGCCCCAACTCGCCTCGGCAGCGTGCGCAGCGGCGCCTCGGACTGGTTCGTCTTCGAGGCGGACGAGAGCGACCGGTCGTTTCTCCAGTTCTCACCCGAGCATGCCATCCTGACGAATATCACGCAGGACCACTTCGCGCTCGACGAGGCCGTCGCGCTGTTCCGCGAGTTCGCCACCCGCGTCGCCGGCACAATCGTAGCCGGGCCGGGCGTCGGGGGGATCCTCGGCCCGGAGTTCGCGGGCTGCGTGGAAACCCCCGTCGCATCCGTCCCGCCGCGCGTGACGCCGTCGGGCGTCGAATTTGACTACGAAGGCGTCCACTTCGCCGTGCCGATGATCGGGGTCCACAACGGATGGAACGCCCTGCTCGTGGCCGGCCTGGCCCGCCGCCTCGGACTCGATCTGCGCGCCGTCGCGGAGGCCTTCCGCAGCTTCCGCGGCATCCATCGCCGGTTGGAGATCGCGGGCGACGCCCGCGGCGTGCTGGTGATCGACGACTACGCCCACAACCCCGCCAAGATGCGGGCCGCGTGGGAGGCGGCGGCAACGCGTGCGAAGTCCGTGATCGGCGTCTGGAGGCCCCACGGGTTCGGGCCGCTCCGGCTGATGCTCGACGATCTCGCCGGGAACCTCTCGCAGGCGATGCGTCCGGCCGACCGGCTCGTCCTGCTGCCGGTCTTCTACGCCGGCGGCACACCCGGAGGATCGGTGAATTCCGATGAGCTCGCGCGGCGTCTGCGGTCCCTCGGCCGCGAGGCCGCGGTCGTCCCGGACTACGCCGCGCTGGAGGCGCGCGTCCTTCCGCATCTCGTCCCGGGTTCCGCCCTGCTGGTCATGGGCGCACGCGACCCCGATCTGCCGCTCTTCGCCCGCCGGGTCGCCGCGCGCCTGTCGGAATCGCCCGCCGGTCAGCGCCCCGCTTCGTAGCGGTAGCGGAACCTTCCGTTGGGCGCGGTGTCGCCCTGGTCGATGAAGTCGGTCGGCTCGCCCCGGTCGGGCACATTGTCGCACCACTTGAAGTCGAACCGCATCGGAGCGTCGGCGATACCGGCCGCCGCGCGCGGGACCGACAGGTGGAGATCCGCCCCGGCGCACACCATGTGTCCCGCGCCGGCGGGCCGCCATGACCAGCCGCCGGCGTTGCGCTCGATAGACACCGTGCCGTCGGGGCCGCGGGTGCGGTTGACGGCGACATCGTAGCCGCACCAGCCCGTCTTCGGATCGGCATCGGTGTTCAGAAGCAGCACCATCCAATTCGTGCCCTCGGGCGCGGTGACCGGCGCCCGCGTCCGGACGAGGAAGTAGAGGTTCGTCGCATCGCGCGCCACCTTCATCGCGTCGAAGTCGTTCCGACCCGACCGGTTCACGTGGCGCTCACCGCCCCAGCCGGCGAAATCGCGCGCCGCCGTGTCGCCGAGGTCGTCGAGATAGGCGGGGCCGACGTCCGCCCACTGGCCGAGGTCCGCGTCGATCCGGATGGTCTTCGGCGCCGAGGCCTGCGGCCGCGGACGGACGCCCTTGTACAGGCGGATGCCGGTGACCATCTGGTAGTAGTAGTTGTCCGCGTGTCCGCCGCGCATCGGCTCGATGTCCCGGCTGAACTCCTGGTTGTAGGCGTCGACGAAGTACGTGCCGCCGGGAGGTAGTTTCTTGCCAAGGAAAGGCTGCCCGCCCTTCGCGTGGATGAACCGCTGCGCAACCCACTCGTTCCACCCGGTGAGGAACAGGAACTCGGGGCCGACCTCGATCCCGCGCTTGAGTTGCTCGATGAAGCAGAGGCCGCGGCCGGTGTCGGTCTGTCCCGGCGGCGGCTGGGCGCCGGCGTGGAAGGACCGGCCGATGTTGGATACCGGGTGCTGGGCGACGCAGACGCTCA
>CAYRFK010000179.1:9178-10502 GCA_964423465.1 uncultured Verrucomicrobiota bacterium
GCGCCATGAAGGTGTGCGCGTGAGTGCGGAACCGGGGTCGGCGGACGGTTGCGTCGTTGTGCTGCTGGACATCGACGGCACGTTGCTGCATGTCCACGGCGCCGGTCGCGCCTCGTTCGTCCGGGCGCTGGCGGCGGTGTTCGGGTGGGACGACGACATCGCGTACATCAATTTCGCCGGCGCCACGGATCTGGACGTCCTCGACCGCATCCTCCGCCGCCATGGCCGGACCGCTACCGCGGAGGAGGTAGGGCGGTTCTTCGACCGGCTCGCCGTGGAGTTGCGCGAAACGATCGGGACGTCGCCGCTGACCGTCTATCCGGGGGTTCGCGAACTGCTGGCGCGCCTGACCGCCGATCCCCGGGCCGTGGTCGGTCTCGTGACCGGGAACACGGCACGATGCGCGCACATCAAGCTCGAAGCCGCGGGCCTGCACGGCCACGTCGTCCTCGGTGCCTACGGACACGAGCATGCCGACCGCCGCGAGATCGCCCGCCTTGCGCTCGATCGCGCCCGCCGCCACGTTGGAGGCGGCGCCATCCGCAGCGTGTGGATGGTGGGCGACACCCCCGCCGATGTGGTCGCCGCCCACGCGATCGGCGCCCGGTGCCTCGCCGTGGCGACCGGCATGACCACGGTGACGGAACTAATGCAAGCCTTTGCGGATGTGTCGATTGCAGATCTGTCTGACACCGCTGCGGTGCTGCGGATCCTCGGGCTTTGACGGTCGCGAGGTGAATCTGACCGATTCTGAACCCAACCTGAACAAACGCGGCGTAGGTTGGGTTCATGACAACGCAAATCATCAGCGGCCGCGGGATCTTCGTGGACGACGGATATCCGGAGTCCGACGACTATGCGAGCAACTATGTCGCGTACGACCCCATGGATCCCGCCGACTACGCCCGGGCGGTCGAAGAGGCCCGGCGGAGATTCTGCCAGACCACCGGACTGTGCCCCAACCACGCCTGTGCTCCCGCCGTAGGCTGAGCCGTCGCGATCCTACAGGCCGATGGAGAACATGCGCTCGAGGTCGTGCTTGGAATAGGCCTTGAAGGCGATCAGCGTTTCGGTCTTCCGCAGCCCGTCGACCTTGAGCATACGCTCGGTGACCACCCGGGCCAGAGCGTCACTGTCCGCCACACGCACAATGGCCACCAGGTCGTGGACGCCGGCCACGGAGTAGACCTCCGTGATGCCGGGAATCTCCAGCAGGTCCGAGGCCACCTCGTTGACCTTGTTCCGTTCCGTCTGAATGAGGACGATCGCGCTGATCATGGCTGCGTCTCCCGTGTCCCGACCCGCGCGTCACCTTACCAGCCGT
>CAYRFK010000180.1:0-10472 GCA_964423465.1 uncultured Verrucomicrobiota bacterium
CTCGCCAGCCTCCCCCCATCCCCTTCACTCCCTCTTCCTTATGGACTGATTTGGGACTCAGCGTGGGGTTAGGTTAGGCGCAGGGCGTAGGGGACGAAGCGAAGCGGGTTCCTTGGAGCCGGCCGTCCCCGGCCGGTTCGGGCTCCGTCCCCCTCACGTCACTGGCCCATTGCCGGATCAACCGCTCGATGGGTTGCGCGATTGGCCGACTTCGGTACAATCCCCCGGTCATGGAACCGACGGGAGCTTCGAGCTTGTCGCCTGCTGACGGCCTTCGGGTCGGGGAAGTGCTCCGGCGCTACTGGGGCTATGAGTCGCTGCGGCCGCTGCAGGCCGAGGCGATCGCGTGCGAGCTGGCGGGGCGGGACTCGCTGACGGTTCTCCCGACCGGCGGAGGCAAGTCCCTGTGCTACCAGATCCCGCCGATGCTGGACGGCACGCTCGATGTGGTGGTCTCGCCGCTGATCTCGCTGATGAAGGACCAGGTGGACGGACTGCGCGAGTCGGGCTATCCGGCGGCGGCGCTGCACAGCGGCGTGGATGCGGCTGACCGCCAGGCCGTGCTGGCCGCGCTGCGGGCGCGCGAGACGCGCCTGCTCTTCGTCTCGCCCGAGCGGCTGGCGATGGACGAGTTCCGGACGGTTCTCAAGGGCCTGGCGGTGCGCCGGTTCGCGATCGATGAGGCGCACTGCATCAGCCAGTGGGGGCATGACTTTCGCCCCGAGTACCGGCAGCTGGCCGCCTTGCGGGATCACTTCCCGGGCGCGAGCGTTCACGCCTACACCGCCACGGCCACGCCCCGCGTTCGCGATGACATCGAGCAGCAGCTGCGGCTTGCGGACGCGGCGGTCCTGGTGGGGCGGTTCGATCGACCGAACCTCATTTACCGCATCCTGCCGAAGTCCGATGTCCGCCAGCAGACGGCCGACGCGATCGCGCGGCACCCCGGCGAGGCCGCGATCGTCTACTGCCTCAGCCGGAAGGACACGGAGTCGCTGGCGGCTTGGCTCGTGCAACGGGGGGTCCGCGCCGCGCACTACCACGCGGGCATGGAGGGCGGGGAGCGGCGGCGCACGCAGGAGGCGTTCGCCGACGAGTCGCTCGACGTCGTGGTGGCCACCGTGGCGTTCGGGATGGGCATCGACCGCAGCAACGTGCGGTGCGTGGTCCATGCGTCGATGCCGAAGAGCATCGAGCACTACCAGCAGGAGACGGGGCGCGCCGGGCGCGACGGGCTGGAAGCGGAATGCGTGATGTTCTACTCGGCGGGCGACGTCATGCGCTGGAAGGCCATATTCGAGAAGCGGTCCGAGGCCGCCGAGGACGGGGCGGCAGACGACTCGGACGAGGCGGCGGCGCCCGGGGACGGCGAGCTGGTGCGCCAGGCGCAGGAGGAGCTCCTGCGCGGCATGCAGCGGTTCTGCTCGTCCGCCCGGTGCCGGCATCAGGCCCTGTCGGAGTATTTTGGCCAGGAGTATGGGAGCGCCAGCTGCGGCGCGTGCGACGTGTGCCTCGACGAGGTTGAGGAGATCGCCGACGGGACCGTTCTGGCCCAGAAGGTCCTGTCATGCGTGGCGCGCGTCGGCCAGCGCTTCGGCCTGGGCCATGTCGTGGATGTGCTGCTGGGCTCCGACACCGAGAGCGTCCGCCGGACCGGGCACGTCACGCTCAGCACGTACGGCATAGTGACGGACCTGTCACGCAGCGCGCTAATGGCGGTCGTGTACCAGCTCGTGGACCACGGCGTGCTGGTCCGAACGGAGGGCGACCGGCCGGTCCTGATGCTGAGCGATGAATCGCGCGCCGTGCTGAAGGGCGAGCGCGCCGTGCGCCTGCTGCGGCCGCGCGAGCGGCTGCGCCGGCGGACGGTCCGCGGCGAGGAATCGATGGCGGGCGTGGACGGCCGCCTGTTCGAGGCGCTTCGGCGCTGGCGGCACGAGGAGGCCCAGCGGAAGCACGTCCCGGCTTACGTGATCTTCCACGACGCGACGCTTCGCGAGCTCGCTCGGCAGCGCCCCCGGGACCTGGCCGGGCTCCGCGGGATCACCGGCGTCGGCGAGCGCAAGCTGGCACAGTGGGGTGAGGCGGTCTGCGCCGTGATTGCCGAGGCCGGCGGCGGATAAGCGCGCCGTGTGCCATTCCGGCCGCGTCCGCGCCCGGCGCTTCGCTTCCCCGGCGGTCTTTGTGATGGAGTCAGGCATGCAGCCGCTATAGGATCGCCGCATGATCGTCTTGACGGATCGGCGGTTGGGGGCGTGTCGCGGCCGACGGGCGTGGCTGGTTCGGGCGGGTTGGCTGGCGGCGGTCGTGACCGCCGGGGTTGCGCGCGGAGGGCCGACGGCGGCCGAGGATCCGGCCGGCCGGTCCTGGCGGCGGCTGGGGGATGCCGGTGCCGCGTACGTGTTCCGCGTGAACGTGTCCAATGACGGGCCTGCCGCGCTGGCCTTTTCCGTCGCCCATACGGGGGCCCCGGCCTATGTCGTTGACGCGCCCGCGCGCCTGCTGGTCCCGTCGCACGGGAGTACGTCGTTCGCGGTAGCGGCGTCGATCCCCGATGCGGCGGGCGGGCGGGCTCCGCCCTTCTCCCCGGACACGATCGTGCTGCGATTCTCCGCAGCCGACGCGCCCGGGCCGAAGCGAGCCGGCGCAGGCGACGTGCTGCTGCGCGTGAGTACCCCGGGGCCATTGACTGCGCCGGGCGAGTCCTGGCTCAGCGGGATCCGGGCATACGCCGCAACCAACGCGCTCGGGCGGAAGCTCTCCGGAGCGGCGTCGAACTCGGCCGAGAAGGCGCTGCGGGAGCTGGGGGATCGGATCGATCCGCCCACGGAAGCGCTGTGGCTCGAAGGGCCGACCAACCGGCCGTGGCATATCTGGCACTGGCCCCGGTACGAGCCCGTGGCCATCGGTGCTGACGGGAGCTTCCGGTGTCCCGTGTGCCAGAAGACGTGGACGCCGCGCGAGGTCGAGACGGGCCGCTACCGGTTCATGCGCTACCGAGCATCGCTGCCGCCGCTGGGCCTGGCCGCCATGCTGACCGGCGACGAGCGATACGCGCGACCCGCCCGCGAGATCCTGCTGGCGCTGGCGGCCGTCTACCGCTCGTTCCCGGCCGGACCATACCGAACCCGGCTGGGGCTGAACTACATGCACGAGTGCCAGTTTGACAGCCAGGCGACGGCGTGTATGAGGCGCCTTCAGGCCGCCGGCATGCTGTCGGCCGCTGACCAGCGGGTCATCGCCGACGGCTTTCTGGTGCCGAGCGTGGAGCTGTTGCTCACGACGAGCGCCGGGACACCCAATCAGCAAGGCCTGCGGGCGTACACCATCGGCGAGGCGGGCCTGGTGCTCGACTGGCCGCCCTATGTGGCGTGTGCGCTTCGTGACGGGCACGTGGGCTGGCTGCCATTGGTGAAGCGGTTCATCGGTCCGGACGGCGGATGGCTGGAAGGGAGTCTGAGCTATCACGCTCTGGCCATACAGTGGGTGACTCCGCTGCCGGCGGTCCTGCACCTGTACGGCTACGACGTGCTGGCCATGGACCCGGCGATGGCCGAACGGCTGCGCCGGTTCTTCACGTTTCCGATGCGGTCCATGCGGCCGGATCTGCGCCTGGTAGCGATCAACGACGCCGGCCTGGCGTCGCCATCCAACCCGTGGAATGCGGCGGCCTACACGCTCACCGGTGAACCCGCGCTGCTACCGTGGATCTTTCCCGCCATCGAGTACCCGGTTCCTCCTGCGTCCGAAGGCCGTCTGTACCCATGGGAATCCCGCGACTTCCCGGACTTTGGGGCGGCGGTTCTGCACGACCGGGCGGCGACCAACCGCGAGAACTGGGTCTTGCTCGACTACGGAGACCACGGCGGCGGGCACGGGCATTTCGACAAGTTGAACGTTGTGTGTTACGCCCACGGCCAGCCGATCCATGACGACGCCGGGTCCGCCTACGCGTCGCCGATCCAGTTCCCCTGGCTGCGGAACACGGTGAGCCACTGCACGATCGTGGTGGATGAGACCGGCCAGCAGGCCACGACCGGCCGGCTCGACCAGTGGCAGTGCCCGACATCCGGCCCGCAAGTCGCGGTGGCTTCGACGGAGGGCGCCTACCCCGGAACGCGCCTCGAGCGCGCGGTGATCCTGGCGGCGGGTGCGCAGGTGTTCATCGACACGGCGACATCCACGAACGCGCACACGTACGACTGGGTCTTCACGTGCTACGGCGTCGTATCGAACACAAGCTTCGCGTGCCGGCCGCGCGGCCCGCTGCCCTCCGAGCCCATTCCCTCCGAGTTCGCGGACCGGAATATCTATTGGAAGGCTCCCGGGCCGCGCGTGGGGTACGATGTCCCCACTCACCTGCGCGAGGGAGCGGTGAACGGCAACTGGACCATTGACTTCGCGGACGTGCGCGCCCCGTACATCAAGGATCGTCCGCCGATCCGTATGCGCTGGCTGGGCTGGACCCCGTCGCCGGCCCGCGTGGTGTGGGGCGACATTCCCGGGTTCAACGTGGCGTCGAATGGAATGCGGTGGGTGTCGATCCGGCAGGAGGGGCGGGAGGCGACGTGGGTCACGGCATTGGTGCCGGAGAGCGCCGTCTGCGTGGATGAGCTCCGGGTGGATCCGGCCGCGGCGGGCAGCGGGCTGGGCGTACAGCTGCTTCGCTCCGGCTCGAATGTGTGCTGGATCGCGTTCAATCGGGAGCCCGGCCAACTCGTTGAGGCGGGGCCGCTGAAGACCCGGGACCGTATCGCCGTCCGGGCCGCAGGCGCGGCGGGCGCGGAGTGAGAGGGGAGGGGATATGCGCGACAGCTCTTTCGATCGTGCGTGGCGGGCGGCCGCAGCACTCCTGTGCCTGATGATCGGCGCCGCGCGGGCGGCGACGGTGCTGGTGGCGCCCGGCGGGAGCCAGACGCCGCCGTACGACACATGGGAGAGCGCGTTCTCGAACGTGCAGGATGCCATCGACTACGCGGCGACGGGCGACGAAGTGCTCGCGACGGACGGCGTCTACGCGGTGAGCGCCTCGGTCTCGCTTTTCAAGGGGGTCACCGTGCGAAGCGCGGGGGGTGCGGATCAGACCGCGCTGCGCCTGATCCGGGCGGGTGCCACGCCCACCTCGCGGGTGGTGACCGTCAGCCACTCGAATGCGGTGCTCGACGGGTTTGCGATCGTCAACGGATGGATGGGCGCAGCGGGCTATGGGGGCGGCGTGATGGTGAGCGCCAGCGGAACCGTTCGGAACTGCACGGTCGTCAGCAACTACGCCGGCTATGGCGGCGGGGTGGCGGTTCAGTCCGGCGGCCGGCTCCTGGGCAGTGCGGTCATGCTGAACTCCAACGAGGTGAATGGGGGCGGCATCGCTCTGGACGCCGGCCTCGTGGATCGGTGCACGGTCCGGCGGAATATCCATGTTGGCACCGCGAGTGGGTATGGCGGAGGCGTGCACCTTGCCACAAGATCCGCCATGGTGCGCAGCAGCCTGATCGAGCGTAATCGCGCGGCGAGGGGCGGGGGCGGCGTCTACATGGGCGCGGGCACGATCGACAACTGCACGGTCGTGGCAAACCTGACCGGGAACTATGACGGCGGCGGCGTGTGGCAGGGCGGCGGCACGGCCCAGAACTGCGTCGTCTACGACAACGCGGCCCTCTGGTACAGCAGCCCAAACTGGTTCCGCAGCGGCGGAACGGTCCGGCACTGCTGCTCCTCCATCGTGCTGCCCGGAACCAACAACTTCGCGGCGAATCCGCGCTTCGTCGATGCGGAGGCCGGCGACTTCCGGCTGGCCCCGGGATCGCCGTGCCTGGAGGCCGGCACGAATCTGGCGTGGACGGCGGGCGCCACCGATTTGGACGGCCATCCGCGAGCGTCCGGCGTGCCGGATATCGGCGCGTTCGAGCAGACGCCGGGCGCGCTCCAGTGCAGCCCCTGGCCCGATCGGCTCGAAGCCCTTGCGCCAGCCTCAATTGTCCTGTCGGCCTCGACCCTCGGCACGAATCAGAGCGGGCTGTACTACCAGTGGGATCTGGGCGGGGACGGCCTCTTGGATATAGAGGGGTTCGACCAGCAGACGATCACGGCGGCCTGCACAGCCGGCACCTACACGGTCGGCCTGATCGTCACGAATGACGCCGGCGAGCGATGCAGCCAGGTGCGTACGAACTTGGTGCGTATCGGCCCGGCGGTGTCCTACGTGGGGAAGACGGGGCTCAACCGGTATCCGTTCACGAACGCGGCGACGGCGGCCACGAACATCCAGACGGCCATCAACGCCGGCGTGGATGGAACTCGGGTGGTAGTTCTCGCCGGCGTCTACTCGAATGCCGCCATCATCATCACGAACGGAGTCTGGGTGGAGAGCGCTCAGGGCGCGACAGCGACTCTGCTGCGCGTGACGGGGACAGCGGTAACGATCGGCGCGGGGCTTGCGCGGAACGTTGGGCCTGGCCCGAACGCCGGGATCCGGGGGGTCACGATCACGCGGCAGTCGACCTCGAGCGCATTCACCTTCTTGTATGGAGGGGCTCTGATCGAGTGTGCGATCACGAACCTCGGCGGCGATGCAGCCAATGCGCTTCGCGTGGACGCCGGCGCGCGAGCTATCGACTGCCTGATTGAGGGTTGCGCGATGAGCCGCGCCTCCCCGGTGCAGCTCGTTGTAACCACGCCGGGCTTTACCAGCCTCGTCGACCGGTGCGTGATCCGGAACAACCGGCAGACGGGCGAGACGTGGCAGGGAGGCAACTACTATGCGGCGGTCGGGGGCGTCTCGCTGAGCGGAGCGGGATGCGTGATGCGCAACAGCCTGGTGTATGGGAACGTGAGCGTCAGCAACCGGGCCGGCGGCGTGTATTGCTCCGGCGGCGGGGTGATCGAGAACTGCACGATCGCCGCGAACACGGCGTACAATCCGACGAACGGTGCGGTGGGTGGGGTCTACCTGGCCGGCGCCGGCTCCGTGCTGCGGAACTGCATCGCGTGGGGGAACACGAACGGGGCGACGGGAGCCGGTGCGAACTACCTGCGGGATGGGAGCGGAGCGATCCAGTACACCTGCACGACCCCGGCGGCCGGGGCGTACGGCGTCGGAAACATCGAGAGCGACCCGCTGTTTGTCGGAACGGCGGAGTCCAACTACCAGCTGGCGGCCCGGTCGCCCTGCGTTGACGCCGGAACGAACATTCCGGCGTGGATGGCGGCGGCTCACGACCTCGGAGGCGGCCGCCGGGTGCTGGGCTACGGCCCGGACATCGGCGCCTATGAGTCTCTTCCGCAGCTGACGGGCGGGCTCATGATCATCCGGTAATCCCGGTTGCCGGACGAACTCGGTTGCGGGTAATGTCTCGCGGGCTGTGCGGGGAGGCTGACGACGGACGTTGTCGGAGCGAGGGCCGCCGTCCCGTAGATCAGTTTTTGTGGCAGGTGCGCGTCGGTATAACACGGAGGAGGCGATCATGCCAGTGCGCTGGAAGCCGGTATGGGTTTCGGACGAGGGCTACGAGTCTGCGGGCGTCTTTGACGTCAACAACGACGGCGTTCCGGACATCGTCTCCGGCGCCTGGTGGTACGAGGGGCCGGATTTCAAGAAGAAGCACTACATCGGCGCAGTGAAGGCGGCGGGCGAGTACTACGACGACTTCTCGACCATCGCCCTGGACATCAACGGCGACGGCCACCTGGATTTCGTCACGGGCGGCTGGTGGGGCAACTCGCTCCGCTGGCGCGAGAATCCCGGCGCGAAGGGCGGAGAATGGCGGGAGCACGTCATCGGCGAGACCGGCAACGTGGAAACCACGCGCGCCTGGGATGTGGACGGCTGCGGCGACTTCGAGTTCGTGCCGAACACGCCGCCGACGCGCGACGTGAAGATCTTCAAGCTCAAGCGCGACGCCAAAGGGAAGGGCACGGGGCAGTTCGAGCGGCACACGATCTTCGAGTTTCCGGAGGGGCAGACCCAGGGGCATGGCCTCGGCTGCGGCAACATCGCCGGGCACGGCCGGATGGACATCGTTCTGAACAAGGGGTGGCTCGAAGCGCCGAAGAACCCGTGGGCCGGGAAGTGGGTGTGGCATCCCGAGTTCGACGTCGGTTGCGGCAGCGTCCCGATGCTCGTCGTGGATGTGAACGGCGACGGCTTGAACGACCTGATCGTGGGCCATGCCCACCCGTTCGGGCTCGACTGGCTGGAGCAGCGGATGGTCAAGGGCGAGCGGCAGTGGATCACGCATCCGATCGATCCGTTCAACGCGCAGTATCACGACTTGCAGTGGGCGGACATCGACGGCGACGGCCAGTGCGAGCTGGTGACCGGGAAGCGGCACCGCGCACACTGCGGGAACGAGCCCGGCGAGTTCGACGACTACGGGATCTATTACTTCAAGTGGAACGGCGAGTCGTTCTCCAAACAAGTCATCAACTACGGCCCGCTGGGCACGGCGAAGGGCTGCGGCATCCACTTCGCGCTGGCCGACCTGCGCGGAACAGGGCGCCTTGACCTGGTGGCCCCGGGCAAGGACGGCCTGCACGTGTTCTACAACGAAGGCGTGTGAATCCCGTAGCTATCGGCCGATCGCGGCGCCGCAGGCGCCACAAGGGAGAGGCGGGCTGCGGAGCGGAGCGTCAAGCGTGGAAGAGGAGGCCGAGAGGACGTAGTGATACGTCGCGGATGCGTTCCTCCGGTTGGCACCGATACCTCCCGTGGGGTGCCGGCGGTCTTGCGATCTGGTGGCTGGCGGTCGGGGTGCTGCTCGCGAAGAACGCCGCGAAGAAGGAGGGGGTGGAGTGTGCCGGCATCGCGCCCCCCAGCCAAGGACAGCCCGTTCCCCGCCTGGTTGACCTCGGCGCAACCATTTCGCCGTCGGCCTACTGATCGCCATTGGCGTGATCGGCGCCATCAGGGCCGCCGCCGGGCGGATGATGGGCGATGTCGGGCGTGGGGCAGCTATATCTCAACTATAACGCCGCAGCAGACCGGTACAGCCGGGGCAACGATGCATCGCCGGTAGCCTTGGCATCATCCTCAATATCGACGGGGGATGCGAGCCCTCTCGACCTTCGCGTACGCGGCGGAGCAAGGCTCTGCGGTCGACGCTCTCCATGCCGGTACGGGCCGTAAGAAGCTCCGTCGCGCTCACAGGATCGACTCGCCTTCGGCGCCGGTCCGGACGTCACCGTCATGCGTCACGTCGGTGACGAATATCTTGCCGTCGCCATGGCGGCCGGTATGCGCGCTCGCCCGGATTGTCTGGACGATGCCCTGTATGTCTTCATCCCGGCAGGCAATCTCGATCTTGGCCTTGGGCGCGTACCCCAGCTCCACCGCCGGGTCCTCGTAGTACGGTCTTCATGATTAGTCGGCCTCCGCTTTGGCACCATTCTCTATTCTGTCTTTCCGCGTCTCCAAGAGGTAGTAGAGCGCCGGCAGGACAATCAGGGTCAGCATCAGGGCTGTCACAAGTCCGCCCATCACCACGGCTGCGATGGGCCGCTGAATCTCGGCTCCACTTCCGGTGGCATACAGCATCGGCCACAGTCCCAGGAAGGCGGACATCGAGGTCATCAGCAGCGGCCTCAAACGCAGCTCGCATCCGCGTACGATGGCGTCTCTCGGGGAAAGGCCTTGCGTCCGGAGCTGGGTGAAGAACGAAACCAGCAGAACGCCGTTCTGGACGGCGACTCCGAACAGCGCGATGAACCCGACTGAGGCCGAAACGCTCAGGTTGATGCCGAGAATGAGAATCAGGATGATCCCCCCGACGAAGGCAAACGGGAGATTGCTCAACACGAGCAAGGCGTTTTGCATGGACTGAAACGCCATGAACAGCATGAGGAAGATCAGCCCGATCGAGAGAGGAACGACCAGCATGAGCCGCCGCATGGCTCGCTGCTGGTTCTCAAACTGCCCGCCGTAGTCGGCGAAGTATCCCTCCGGCAAGCCGCTGACCACCGGGCGGATCGCGTCGCGCACCTCCGCCACGAAGCTGCCCATGTCGCGGCCCCGGATGTTGCACTCGACCACCACGCGGCGCATTCCGTTTTCGCGGCTGACCTGTGCGGGCGCCTCGACCTCACTGATGCTCGCCAGCTCGCCCAGAGGGATGAGTGCCCCGTCGGGGGAGGGCACGAGCAGTCGCTCCAGCTCCGGGATGTCACGGCGCAGCTCGACCGGGAAGCGCACCAGAATCGCAAATCGCTTCTGCTGCTCGACGACCGTCGAGGCGACTTTGCCGCCCACCGCCGTCTCGACGATCTCGTTGATGTCCGCGATGTTGATCTTGTGCCGGGCGATGGCCTTGCGGTTCACCACGATCTCAACCTGGGGGAATCCCGAGACCTGTTCGACCTTCACGTCCTCGGCGCCCTGGATGCCCTGCATGATCGCGGCCGCGCGGTTTGCATTCTCGCGCAGCGTTTCCAGGTCCGGCCCGAAGAACTTGATCGCCAGGTCGCTCTTGATCCCGGAAATC
>CAYRFK010000181.1:0-10372 GCA_964423465.1 uncultured Verrucomicrobiota bacterium
CATTACGCCGTCCAACACGGTGACCTTTACGCCGAGCAAAACACCGACCAACACGTTGGTTGATACCGCCACAGTGACTTCTGCATCAAGCGTTACTGAAACTTCTACATTTACAATCACTCCCCTGCCATCTGCTACACTTGATCCAAAATGTAACCGTGCGATATTCGTTGAAGACATAACCCTGCCCGATGGTACAACCGTCTTTACCGCTGAAAAAATTACCAAGACTTGGCGGTTTAAGAATACTGGTACTTGCACATGGACGACTTCCTATAAGTTGGCCTTCATAGGCGGAGACAAAATGGATGCTTTAAACTCCATAAATCTCCCCGTCACCGTCGCCCCCGGCCAAACAATTGACTTATCCATTGATCTTATTGCCCCATACACCCCCGGTACATACAAAGGGATCTGGTCGTTTGAGGATAATACTGGACAGCAATTTGGGCTGGGTGCATCTGCAAGTGGTCAGGTTTGGGTGCAAGTAGAGGTTGTGTTGATGCCAACCAATACCCCCCTTCCGTTACCAGAGTCAACACCAACCAGCGAAGTAACTATCGAACCAACCATGGTAATTCCTAACAACGCCTTCCCATCGGAAAGTCTTGCTTTTGATTTTGTTTCAGAGATATGCTCGGCGCAATGGCTCAATGACAATGTTCAGCAGGCGTGTCCAGGAACTAGTGGCGAAACACAAAGTACCATCAGTCTGGTCATGCTGCCAACTTTGGAGGATGGCAGCACGCTTATCAATCCAGCGATCATGCTCAGCCCAGGCGTTACAAAAAATGAGTCAATTCAGGGTGTATACCCTGAATATTTAGTTCAACCTGGAGATCACTTCCGCGCCATTGCAAGTTGTGAGGTGGATTCTATTTCTTGTTCAGCCCTCTTGCGTGTTAGTTATCAGGATGGGTCTAATACCATATCAAACCTGTGGGCAGTTGGAGAATTTTATGATCAGAAATACACCCAGATCGATATTGATATGAGTGCTCTTGCAGGCCAGAAAGTGAAAATTATTTTGGATGTGACGCTTTTAAATACAGACTCAGCCAATCATGTATTTTGGGCATCTCCTGGTATCTATCACAGGCCTTTGCCGACAGCCACACACACAATCGTGCCTACACCAACTGCTGCAATTTCCCCTGTGCCAACAGCAACATTATTGCCATCTCCAACGCCTACGCCGATATTGAAAACAGAACCTCAATCCTTACTGGAACAGATTCAGGATTTCATGAGTGATATTTTGAAAAACATCTTTGGCAGATAAGGAAAATTTCCAACCAACCGATAAATGATTCGACATCCCAGTCATTCCCTGCTCCCGATTGGGCGTTTTGAGGTTTTTTGATATAAAGCAAAAAGGTCTGATACTTGGTATCAGACCTTTTGATGGTGACCCCGGGGGGGCTCGAACCCTCAACAAATTGCTTAAGAGGCAACTGCTCTGCCATTGAGCTACGGGGCCATTAATCTTTGCGAACGGTATTATACCGCAAAGAAAATCAGTGTCAATAAATTATTGGGAGTATTCGCCTGGGGGGAAATATCACCTGAATTTCAAAGAGCAGAGAGCAGAAAAATTTTCTCAGCTTGTCCTGCCGTAGATATAGCTGCTTGGCAGCGCTTTTGTTTTTCCCTGGTGTTGCAATAACCTCCGTTGGACGATTGGTTTGTGCCATCGAGAGCCTTTTGGTGTAAGTGGAACTCATTTTCATTCATTTATACCCCATCACAGCCAAAATGAATCTTGATGATGATATGTTGGAAACCATGGCTGGAAAGACTGAAATCAATTATTGATGGAGTTTCAAGCTATCACCCCCCTTTCCTGGGGTCAATATCCCCACAATTTTGTAATTATCCAGTCGAATTCACACAAAATTGTGCTTTTGACAATTCGTGATACCTTTTGAGAGCCTCCGTCAGAATATCTAGGCTATCCTTTCTGAAATTCAATCAGGAGAAAATTATGAAAAACAATCCCAACAAACTTTGGATATTTGTACTTGCCCTCGGTTGGCTGTTTGACTTTCTGTTTTGGGAAAAGAATCTGGGCGTGAATTTCGCAATTTTTGCGACGGCGAGTCTGGTGATTGTTTTCTATCTTTTGTTGAGCAACGGGCTGAAACCAAATCGCTTCAGCCTGGTCCTGATTCCGCTCTTTGGCTTTTTCGCTGCTGTAACCTTTATTCGCGCTGAGCCAATGACCGCCTTCCTCGCCTGTACCTTCACCCTGTTGGTTATGACCCTGCTCGCAGTGACCTATCTTGGCGGACGCTGGGTTCAGTATACCTTTGCAGATTACCTGGGTAAATCACTGCAATTATTTGGAAGCATGATCACGCGTCCGATCATTTTTATCACGGATGTTCGCAAGGATCAGGCAGAGGCAGGTATTCAACCCGCAAAGACAAATATCTGGCCCGTGGTCCGTGGCATCGTGATCGCCCTGCCTGTTGTCGCTGTTTTCGCTTCCCTGCTCTCCTCGGCGGATGTGGTCTTTGGTCAGCAGTTGGAGAATTTCATCAACTGGTTTAGCCTGGACGACCTGCCTGAGTTGATTTTCCGCCTTGTTTATATTATCTTTATCGGGTATGCCCTGGCTGGGGTGGTGCTGCATTCCGCCGCCCAGTCAACGGATGAAAAACTCTCCGCTGAAGACAAACCTATTATCCCGCCGTTTCTTGGTTCTGTGGAAGCCACCATCGTATTGGGTAGTGTGTTTGCCCTCTTCACCGCATTCGTCGTGATTCAGTTTCAATATTTTTTTGGCGGCTCAACCAATATTCACATTGATGGATACACCTACGCTGAGTACGCCCGTCGAGGATTTGGCGAACTGGTTACTGTGGCATTTTTTTCCCTACTCATGCTGCTGACCTTGAGCGGAATCACCAAACGTGAAACCGAGACCCAACGCCGCATTTTTTCAAGCTTGGGGGTGGCTGTCGTTGCCCTGGTGCTGGTCATGCTTTTTTCGGCTTTCAAACGCCTTGGCTTGTACGAAGAAGCCTACGGCTTTTCACGGCTGCGCACATACACCCATATCTTTTTGATTTGGATTGGCTTGTTTTTGATCGTTACCATTGTGCTTGAGATCTTACACAGGGAGCGCATGTTTGCCTTTGCCATGCTGGTTGCTTCCTTAGGATTTGCGGCTTCCCTCCCGATTCTCAATGTGGATGCTTTTATTGTAGGAAAAAATATCCAGCGCGAAATTCATGTTCAGGAAAATGACAGCACCAATTTGGATACACAATACTTTTTGGATTTGTCTGATGATGCAGTTCCCGTGCTTGTTTCAGCATACCAGAATTCAACTCTTTCTGATTCCATAAGAGAGAGAATTGGCGCGTCTCTGGCGTGTATCAACTACAACCGTGTACTTGATAACCAGGAACTAACTTGGCAGTCTTTTCACTTGGCTGCGTACAGTGCAGATAAAGCGCTGGCCTCCATCAGGAACGATCTCAATGGATATAAAATTAACAGCAATAACTATCCTGTCGAGGTGACCACCCCCGCTGGCAATCAAATCTCCTGCTCAACATCTTATTTTGATTAGTCATATTTTGTGGCAGGGCTTCAGCCGCTACGATTATCAGAACGACCATAGTTATAACTGTTCTTTGATGTTTGATAAAGATAGAGCCGAGTATCTCGGCTCTATCTTTATCAAACATGCGGTGTGACTTTTGCTGTGAGCTTTTCCTTCGATTGGAAACCAACCATTCGCTCCTTGATATCTCCGCCTTTAAAAAGCATAAGAGTAGGAATGCCCATCACACCGTACTTCATCATGATTTTTGGGTTCTGGTCTGCATCCAGTTTCACTACTTTTACTTTTCCTTCCCATTCACCTGCCAGGTCTTTTACAATTGGCTCGATCATCTTGCACGGCTGGCACCAAACTGCTGTGAAATCCACCAGAACGGGGAGCGTGGCGCCGATCACTTCTTGCTGAAAATCTGCTTCAGTTACATATTTTACATCTGTCATATTTGCCTCCAGCGAAATAGACGCTATGTCAACTCACATTATTACGTTGACGCAAACAATTTCACGTGATAGAATGCAAACCGCTTTAGTGATGGGCGCGTAGCTCAATGGCAGAGCAGTGGCCTTTTAAGCCATTTGTTGAGGGTTCGAGTCCCCCCGCGCTCACAAAGAAAAGTCCCCCATTTTGGAGGACTTTTTTGCTTTAATTGAATGTCACTTACAGCCATAAATACGTTATTTTCCATTTAGCCACATGTACCTTTCAATCGGGATGGAAATCGGAGTGAACACAAACCCCTTCACATACGGCTGAACGAGTTGATGCGAAACCGAGTTTGAAGTGAATAATACAGGCGCATCGTTAACAATGATTTGCTCGGCTTGCTGATACAGGACGATGCGTTGAGTCACATCCTGCTCCACGCGGGCTCGTTCGAGAAGTGCATCCAATTCGGGGTTTGAGTAACCACCGTTATTTTGATTTGAGCCGCTGTGGAAGAGCACATCCGCAAAGTTTTCGGGGTCGGGGTAGTCGGCACACCAACCTCCGCCAAAGATCTGACCGTGATTGCCTGAATAGATTTGCTCATAATAATAGCTACTCTCGATGTTCTCGATCTTGAGTATGACGCCGAGATTTTGTTCCCACATCTCAGCTATTGCGGCTACATCAGCTCCCACATAACTGCCAATGCCGCTGTCGGTATAAACGATGGGAGGAAGGCCTTCTGCTCCACCGTACTTGGATTGTTTGAGGTATTGACGTGCCTGCTCAGGATCGTAGGGTAAACCTTTCAGCCCATAATTAAAACCGGGTAATCCAGGCGGGAATGGCCCCATGGCAGGCAATGCCTGCCCTCGTAAAACGACATCAATATAACGCTGCCGGTCGAACGCCATCGAAAATGCCTTGCGGACATTGACATCATCGAAGGGCGGTTGGGTGGTATCAAAAACAACGTACCCTGTGCAAAGATCAACACCTAGGACAAGCTGGCTGTGCAATGGCTCTGTGAGGTCAAGGATACGGTCTACATCGTAAAGTCCCACACCCGCCACGTCCACAAAAAAAAAAAAAAAAAGACGCAGGTCGTCGCCTGCAAATAGCTTTACAACTACGTATGGAATGGAGGGTACACCCAGGTAAAAATCCTGATTGGCTTCGTAGAGCATGTATTCATTGGAGCGCCATTCGGTAAGCCGATAAGGGCCGGTGCCGTTGGGCGCACGTACCCAACCTTCTCCATTTTCTACATTTTCCTTGTCCACCACAAATGCGGTAGGAAAGGTAAGTTTCAAAAGGAAGTAGGGTTTAGGCGCATCAATGGTGACTTGCAGGGTAAGGTCATCCATAACTTGCAAGCCGCTGATGTGATTGGCCTGACCTGCTGCCATTTCTCGTACACCTACGATGTCGCCGAGATAGGTCAACACGGTGTCGGATGCGAGTGCAGGACTGGCAGCACGCTCCCATGAATAGATCACATCGTGTGCATTAACAAAGCTCCCGTCGTGGAAGCGGGCATTCTGACGAAGGTGAAACGTATACACTGTTCCATCGGCGCTGACTTCCCAGGTTTCGGCAAGGTCAGGGGTCAGATTTAAATTCGGGTCAAAGGAAACCAGCCCACTGAATATCCTCTTATCGCCCGAACTATAGGTGGTGGCCGGGTCGTAATCACGCAAGTTGGTGGATTCTCCTCCACTGTAAACCAGCGCCTGGTTGAGCGGAATATTGATCTGCAATGCAGATACCTTCTTTGTGCTTATTGACTGTACCAGGGAAAATGAAAGCGCGAGAAAAAAGACGAAAGGATATACGAACCGCTTGAAGATATTACCCATTTTTACCTGCCTTGTGATTTTGCGAGCGGACGACCAATCCCAATATCACGACGCCAATGATGATCAAGAGAGTCAGGCAGATACAGATCAAGCCGATGGTTAATACAATAAACGGGGTTCTGGATGCCGGTGGCTCTGAATTACTAAATGACGAAGTTGGAACTACATAAGGCGTGGGGGTTACTGCCGGGGGGATACCCGAGACAGGGACATAAGTTGGGATAAAAGTCGGGGTGGGTTGAGAGGTCGGTTGGATAGAAATAACACGGGGGGGCGCTCCAATGAATTGCCTCCAGGCGTCTTCCAGGCCGTCAGTGTCGAATCCATATACTTCAAGCAGGGCATCGTCAATTGGTTTGGCATCCCGTAATGCAATAAGCAAATCCGTTAATTTTTCCTGCCCATACTTTTCAATCAGAAAGTTGACGATGCTGTACGACTGGCTGTAGGAAAGATTGGCTTTGTCAGGAAGCTCGGAGAATCCGCCATTGAGCGAGCGGACGGTCAGCAGGGTGTCGCTGCGAATAGCCTGGTCAAGATGTGATTGAGAACTCGAGTCCAAACCACCTTCGCTATACATGGAGAGACCTTCATTCAACCAGGTTGGGATCGTTCCGATGCAGGAGAACGTGAAATGCCCGACCAGAATATGGGTCAATTCATGGATGACGGTATTCTGATCCCAGGTCGAATCTGAAGCAGAGATACCCATGATAAAAATATTGTATTCAGGGAAAGCCATGCCTCCAGTCCATGAGGGTTCGTAGAGGATGGCATCCTGCATATCTTCATAATTTGGGTAGACGTAAAGATCAATCGGCTGGTCTGGCCCCAAACCAGCCTGTTCTTTGTCGCGGCGCAGACCTTCCAATCCTGCGTTGAGCATATTTTGGGCAAAAGCTTTGTCATTTCCGTACCAGTGCAGGCGCAGGTCTTCGCCAACGAGGGTCTGCCAGTCATGAATGTCATCGAGCCAGGTTGCATTTTGTGTTTCGCTGGCAAATATCTGTCCGGATGAGTCTGTGTAAACCCAATGCCACCAGAGGCTTGCGCCAGGTGGAAGTGAACCGCTCTGACGCATATCCCATGTCCACTCTACCTGGATGGTCTTCGCAGATGTGAAGTCAGGGAATGCTTTGGCAACCACCTCCCCGCAGGTCTGCTGCTGATTGCCATATTCCAATGTCACCGAAGTGATATCCGAGTCAGAGCTCAGCGTGGCTGAGAAAGTGGCTGTGTTGGGAAAGTCAAACACAACCTGGTCAGTGGTTACGTTGGCTTTGGGCGCGGCAAAGGAGGTCTGTGCTGGGGGGAGAAATAATAGAAACAGTAAAAGAAGGAGGATTGGTTTTGTTCGCATAAAATATTTTTCCTTGTCCAATTTTCATATTGCGGCATCAAATAAAGACAGATGCAAGAATAAGGAGGAGAGCCAATGGAATGCGTGTTCCCAGTTTCCTTAATAAAAAATGCAGACAGATATGTGAGGCTCAGTAGCAAAACCCCGATATTCGTGTTGATTGAAACGGCATGGATGGAGATGGGGAAGTTTCCTTGCGGAGCCTGCCGTGAAAGATTTCATGTCCGTTGGCCAGTTTTTAATAAAATCCGTTCATTTGTAAGGCTATATTTCAGGCTTTTGTAATAAAGTATTGTTCCTATCACATGAAAATTTGCAGGGAGGGAATCTGAAATAATCACATACGTGTTGAAACAATATTTTCTTTTTAGAACCACACCAGCTTTTTGGTTTTTTGCTTGAATATTCCCTGTGACTATGATCTAAAAAGTGTGCGGCTCGATCCGTTTTTCCCGACGCACTTTCTGGAAGAATAAGTACTACTTGATCATTTGAGCCAAATCCAGGCCGGATGCCTTTGTGTATGTCGCAAAAGCATCATACATGGTATCTTCGGTGATTTGTAATTCGTCCATACCGTATACTGTTTGAATGGCGGCCATGCCTTCGGGTGTAAGCATCAGGTCGATGAACGCACGCTGGATGACGCGTCGCATTTCAATCGGCAGGGAATTGGATAGCGAAATATTTTCATAAGGAATGATCTTCGGTAGGCGCCAGATAACTATTATCCGATCCATCACATCGGGATAATCCGCCTCCAATGAAGGGAGTTGACGAGCATCAATAAAGGTTACACCAAAGTTGCAGATGTCATCTGCGTAAACAGCCCGTATGACGTTCAGTTGCCCTTTCAGAAAAGCAGCATCCCTGACCTGAATTTGTGACTGGTTTAAAAAACCAAGTGGAATGACATATGCTGAAGGCGAGGTGGTGTCGCTCCAGCAGGGTTTTTTATCCTGAAATTGTTTTAATGCCAGTTCGGCCTCGGCTGTGTTCTCACCGCGCTCCGCATCAAAATAGACTGTGAACCCACTCTCACGGTTGGCTATGAATTGTGCACCGTAAAATGACTGACCATCACGTGAACTTGCCATGATGGCAGTAACCGAGTTGTTTTCGCGCGCAAGCAGATACCCAAAAGGTGATAGCGAAACAATGTGTGCGTTACTTTTTCCGAGGGCTTCAACAAGGACGGCCTCAGAGGGCGGCACAACGGTCATGATCCTATAGCCTGTGTGTGATGCAATAAAAGCCGCAATTGATTCTCCCGCAGAGACCATGTCGGCACTGGGGCGCGGGGATGGGCTCAAAGCGAGGATCAATGGATTTTGTTCAGTACCAGGCTCGGGTGTGGCACTGGTTGTTTGTATGGGCATGGGGGCCTGGGTGGGAGATTGGATCTGTGTTGGGGTCCCCAAAATTAACTGAACAGGTGATGAACATCCAAGAATTGCGAACGAAAGTATCAGGAGCAGTTTTTTCATTATCAGATTTGTATACGCACAATCATACTATATAGCTATAATAAGGCAAGTTATGAAAAAGGAAAGGTTACCATGAAAAACACTTTAAATATAATTATGTCTATTTTGATCCTGGTCGTGTTAGCGGCGGGTGTGTATTTTATCGTACAAACCGTGCGCGAGAGCACGGCAGCAGCAACAGATGCAGCATTGGCACCGTTTCAGCAGGTGAATGAGGCTAACCAGGTTTTACAGACCCAGGTGGCGCAGATACGCAATCCCACACCAACGGTCATCGTTGACCCTGTGACCTATATTAACGATGTGCGGACACTGGCCCGGTTGGAAACAATTCAATACAGTTTGGAACAGGTCGTTACCTGCGAGGTTAACCAGGATGGTCCGTTAAGCGTGTTTCTGGGTGACAAAGTATTATTTGTAGGTCACGGGCTTGTGATAGCCGGCATTGATATGGAAAAAATTCAGCCCAGCGATTTGCGTTTGGGCGGCGATATTTTGTATGTGAGACTTCCTCCAGCCGAGATTTTTGTGGCGACGCTGGACAATGATAAGTCGTATGTATATGACCGCGAAACCGGTCCCTTTGCATCAACTGATGTAAGCTTGGAAACCAATTGCCGCCAGGCAGCGGAGGATAAGATCCGCCAAAGTGTGCTGGAGGATGGGATTCTTATTCAAGCTCAAGCAAATGCCGAAAATTACCTGTTTAAGTTTTTTACTTCGCTAGGATATAGGACAATTCAATTCGAGCAATAAAAATATATCGCTCTTCCCCCCAATAATTTTTTTTGCGTTCGGCAAATTTTTTAACAATGCAACCAGCCTAGGCTGGAGCATCTTTCGCATAAGGGTGTTGAATTTAACTGGTGTAATGCCTGTTTTTGCCCTGCTCCAATTCATCCCCAAAAAGTATGAGCATTGCCCGTATGGCTGTGCTGCTGACTGGTTCTTCAACCGATTGCACACTATTTTTAAGAGGTTCTTCACTGTCATGTGGAGTGGACTTTGTGTTAAAGTAATGGCAAAAAATCAGGA
Source organism: uncultured Verrucomicrobiota bacterium (assembly GCA_964423465.1). Taxonomy (GTDB): domain Bacteria; phylum Verrucomicrobiota; class Kiritimatiellia; order PWTM01; family PWTM01; genus VGWF01. The sequence goes on from CAYRFK010000181.1 coordinate 9,742, forward strand.
TAAAAAAGCAAAAACTGCCGTCAAGCCGCTTAGATAAAAGATGAAGATCACTCCTGCCATTCGAAAAGATAAAAAGCCCCTCCGCGCCGTGCTGATCGCACGCGCATTTTTCTTTATGCTTGGGGGTATATTATTATTTGTGTCCAATGTGCTATCGACTAGGAATGTACACGCATCTCAAAGTTATCAAGCAGGGGGTACTCAAACACCCATACCCAGCCCAACACCAACCTTTGACATACAGCGTCTCGCAAGCCCGGCAGTGGCTGAAATCCCGACACAGGCGGATGAAGGCGCGCTGATTTTCTGGGGTGTCTGCATCGCTTGTCACGGGGATCGTGGACAGGGGCTCACGGACGAGTGGCGAATTGGCGCTTATGATGCGGATAACAACTGTTGGGAATCAGGTTGTCATGGAAAGGATCACCCTGATCAAGGCTTTGAACTGCCCAAAACATTGACCTTCCCGCCGGTCGGTACGGCGAGCGCACTGGGTCGTTTTGAGAACGCTCAACAGCTATATGATTACGTCGTTGTAATGATGCTCTGGTGGAACTCCCGCTCGCTTACCCCGGAAAAAGCCTGGCAACTTACCGCTTACATTTTGAAAATGAAGGGCAGCCTGCCTGCG
>CAYRFK010000182.1:0-621 GCA_964423465.1 uncultured Verrucomicrobiota bacterium
CAGCTTCACCGTCCGCGACGGTGTGCCCGTCCTCTGGTACCCCGAGCGGAAGTTTTTCCTCCTGGGTCGCATCATCGGGAGCGAGTGGTTCTCGCCGGCAGGGAAGCCATGAGGCCCCGCCTCTTCCCGCTCTTGGCCGCCCTCCTGACCATACCGGCCGGCAGGCTGGTTGCCGCGCCCGAAGGGTTCTCGGCAATCCGCTGCAGGGCGGGTCCGTCAGACATCGTCATCACGACTACGCCCCGGCTGGCGGGCGCGATCCACTCGCTGACGTGGAACGGGCGCGAGTTCATCGATTCGTTCGACCACGGGCGTCAGCTCCAGTCGGCGTCGAACCTGGACTGCGGAACGCCGATCACGGCGGAGACCTTCAACCCGACCGAAGCCGGCTCGTCGCGCGACCACACGGGCGAGATCTCCTCGAGCCGCCTGCTGGTCCTGAGGGCGGCCTCGAACACGCTGGAGACTGTCTCACAGATGGCCTTCTGGCTGGCGCCGGGGCAGAAGTCCGGCCCCAATCCGGCCAAGAACACGACCGTTCTCTCGGATCACCTGCTCGCAAAACGCGTGACGATCGGCTGGTCGAACATGCCGCACGTCATCGCGTACAACGTCACCTTC
>CAYRFK010000182.1:631-10239 GCA_964423465.1 uncultured Verrucomicrobiota bacterium
CGGTGTTCGAAGCTCTCACGGGCTACATGCCGCCGGAGTTCTCCGAGTTCCTCCAGTACAACCCGAAGACCGGGGACTTGGAGCCACTGTCGGACGGTCCCGGCGAGATCCCCCGCCCCGTTGTCCTGAGCCTTCCCGGCGGCTCCCATGCGATGGGCATCTACTCACCTCCCCAACCCGCGCCCCAAACCACCGGCCCGACCTTCGGCCGATTCCGGTTCAAGGCGGAGAAGGTCGTGAAGTGGAACTGCGTGTTCCGCGTGAAGGACCCGGCCGGGATCGCACCGGGTGACTATCCGTTCCGCATGTTCGTCATCGTCGGCGATCTCGCCACGGTGCGGGACGGACTCCGCAGCCTCCATTCGGCGTTTGAAGCCCAATCGTCGCGGGGGCCCGGATGAAGAGCGACCTGCCACACCCAAGCCGAAGCCATACCGATGATCTGCGAATCGCTCATCGGCCGGGCCAGCGGCCCGGCCCTACCACGGATTCAACGGCTGCTGCCGGTAGGGCCGGGCGGCTCGCCCGGCCGATCGGGAAGCCCCTGCGAGCATCATCGACCGCACCGAGCGGGGTGAATGCGGCTCTGCGGTGCGTTGTGGTCACCTGCGCTATCGTCTGGCTTGAGCCGGCCGCGGCGGTGCAGCCCCTGACCGTGCCCGGACAGACAAGCACCGTGTTCTCGCTCACCGTCGATGGAGTCCCCGTTCCCGTCCTCGCCTACAAGGACATCCACTACGCGCAGGCCGTGTGCACAGGGCCGGCCGAGGTGGACGTTGCATTAAGCGACGGCACCCCGGTTCAATCGGCCACCGTCCAGCCCGCCCGGCACGGCATCCGGCCGACATGGAAGGCATCGCACGTCGAGTTCGTGTCGACGCGGCCGGTGAAGATGGTGGTCCAGATCGACTTCCTGCCGAAGCTCTTCCTCTTCTTCGAAACGCCGGAGGCCGTCGCTCCGCCGGCACCGGGCGCCACCATCGTCGATGCGGTGCAGGCCGGGGCGCGGCCGGATGGCCTCACCGACTCCACCGAGGCCGTGCAACGTGCGATCGACGGACTCCCCGCCGACGGCGTGCTGCGCTTCCCGCCCGGCCATTACCGGACCGGCAGCCTTCGCATGCGCTCGAACACCACGCTCCGCCTCGACGCCGGCGCGTTGCTGCAGGCGCTGGACCGCCACGACAGCGTGCGTCCCCTCCCCGCCAGCCCGGACATGATCGCCTACATCCAGGCCTGCAACGTCACCAACCTGACGATCTCGGGGCCGGGCACGATCGACGCGAACGGCTATGTCGTCCGGCGCGGTTGGGAGGCCGCCGAGAAGATCCGCAAGAAGCCGGGCCGAGCCCTGGCCATCGCCGGGTGCCGCGGCGTCCGCATCCGGGACGTGACCGTGCGCGACTCCTACTCGTGGAACGTGCATGCGTTCCTCAGCGACGATCTCGAGATCCGGAACCTGAAGATCCTGAGCGACGTCCGGCTGAGCAACCACGACGGCATCGACATCGACCGCTGCAACAACGTCCTCGTGGAGGACTGCTTCATCTTCTCGGAGGACGACGGGCTCAGTCCGAAGGCGCGCCCCGGCCGCGCCGTGGTCGAGAACCTGACGTTCCGCAACTGCATCCTGTGGGCTCACAAGGCCAACGGCATCCGGATCGGCAGCGAGACCGACTGCGACGTGATGCGCAACTTCCTGTTCGAGAACATCGACATCCTTGCCGCGGCGGACGGCATCCGGCTCGACTGCACGCGCGGGGCGCAGATGGAGAACATCGTCTTCCGGGACGTCCGCATGGAGGCGTTCCTCGAGCACTACGACCCGCGCTACGAGCGGAACCGCGAGCGGCCTCCCGCGCACGCATCGCGCAGCCTGTCCCTGCTCGTTGCCTGCGAGAGCGGTGGCCGGCCGCCCGGCCGCATCGACGGCGTGGTCTTCGAGAACGTTCACTGGGACGACGCGCGGGTGCCGGTCCGCGTCGAGATCTCCGAGCCTGCACAGAAGCGTGCAGCCGAAGCGGGCCCCGGCGCCCTCATCCGAAACGTCGTGCTCCGGAACTGTACGCGGGCAGGCGTGCCGGTCCGGTCCGCGAAGGACTGTGGCGTCTCCACGAACGAGCCCCTCGTCGACGCCTTTCGCTTTGAATTCACCAACGTCCCTCCCCCGAATCCGGCGGAGCCGGCAGGAAGGAAGCCCATCGCACCATGAACTCCGTCGAACGCGTCCATACTGCTCTGAAACGGGGCGAGCCCGACCGTGTGCCGGTGCTGGAATTCGTCGTCGACGAGAAGGTCGCCCGCGCCGCCGTGCCGGGATGCCGCGATGTCGCCGACTGTATGGACCGGCTCGACATGGACGGCGTCGGTTGCGGCGCGTTCTTCGCGAAGGTGCGCGACAACGACGACGGCTCGTACACCGATGAATGGGGCGTGGACTACCTGCCCGGGCCCGAGGCGGTGGCTCATCCGCTGCGCGGGCCGGTGGCCACGATCGAGGAGGCGCATGCCTACACACCTCCGGATCCCGACGCGCCGCACCGGCTCGGCAAACTGCCGGACCTCGTTGCGCGGTACCAGGGGAAGCGGGCAATCTGCTTCCACCATCGCGCGGCATTCATGTGGTCGGCCTACCTGAACGGCCTCGATAATCTGCTCGCGAACTTCATCCTGGAACCCGAGTTGGTGCGGGTTCTTATGGAGAGGGTCCTCGCCTGCAACATGCGGATCGTCCAGCGCGCGATCCGGGCCGGCGCGGAGGTGATCGTCCTCGGCGACGACTACGCGGGCAACCAGGGGCCGATGATGAGCCCCGACCAGTTCCGCGAGTTCATCCTGCCGCCGCTGAAGCGGATGATCGGCATGATTCACGAGGAAGGCGCATTCTGCATCAAGCATTCCGACGGCAACCTCTACCCGATCCTCGAGGACATCGTCGGCGCAGGCCCCGACGGCATCAACCCGGTCGAGCCGGTCGCGGGCATGGACCTGGCAACGGTCAAGCGGCTCGTCGGCGACCGCGTGTGCATCACCGGCAACATCGACTGCGCGCACCTGCTCCCGCACGGCACGCCGGAGCAGGTCCGCGAGGCCGTGCGCCAGGCCATCGCCGACGCCGCGCCCGGCGGCGGGTATGTCCTCTGTTCCTCGAACAGCATCCACTCATCCTGCGATCCGGCGAACTTCATCGCAATGGTGCGGGCGTGCCACGAGTTCGGACGCTATCCCGGCCTGACTCCCGCCGGTCATCACGCGGAGCGTGATGACTACTTTGACGCCCAAAGTACTCCTCACGTTCCGCGTGAGGACCGCGTTCGCCCCGCCCGCCAAAGTAGTCCTCACGCTCCGCGTGAGGACGAAGCCGATCCGGGCTCACGCATCCGTTTCCTCGATCGTCGTGACACCATCCTTGTCGCGCGCCGCAAGCTGCCGCATTGGTCGCAACCGGGAACGGTCTGCTTCATCACGTGGCGTACGCTCGACTCCATGCCAAAGGCCGTGATTGAGGAATGGCGCGCTGACCGCAACCAGTGGCTGGCGGCGCACGGCATCGATGCCTCAATCGACGATTGGAAGACGCGCCTGGCGGACCTGGGCCCCGATCTCGTAGACGAGTTCCACGCCCGCTTCACGTCGCGCTGGCAGAATTCCTTGGATGCTTGCCATGGGGAATGCGTACTGCGCGACCCTGAACTGGCGTCCATCGTGTCGCAGAGCCTGATCCACTCCGACGGCAGCCGCTACGAGATGCTGGATTACGTGGTCATGCCCAACCATGTGCATCTGATGGCCACGTTTTCCGATGAGGACGCCATGCTCGCGCAGTGCGAGTCCTGGAAGCACTTCATGGCCGCGCAAATCAACCGACATATGGGGCGATCGGGCCGCTTCTGGCAACAGGATGCCTTCGACCATCTCGTGCGCCACGAGGCTCAGTTCATTCGCCTGCGTCGGTACATCGCCGACAACCCGGCCAACGCCGGTCTGGCGACGGGAGCGTGCGTTCACTACTCGGCATCGCTGCCGGAGCGACTCCATCTCCCTTCCGCCATGGGTCATCACGCGGAGCGTGATGACTACTTTGACGCCCAAAGTACTCCTCACGCTCCGCGTGAGGACCGTGCTCGCCCTGCGCTCCATAGTAGTCCTCACGCTCCGCGTGAGGACCGGAATCATCACGCGGAGCGTGATGACTACTCTGGCGCCCCGAACCGTGAAAGGCACACACCATGAACCCGACCGCCTCACGCCTGGCCGGCCTCGCGGCCGCGATGCTCGTCGCATCCGCCGCCACGCCGGCGCCGGAGCGCCCGAACGTCGTGATCATCCTCGCCGACGACCTCGGCTACGGGGACCTCGCGTGCTACGGGCATCCGACGTTCAAGACGCCCCGGCTTGACCGCATGGCGGCGGAGGGGGTGAGGCTGACGCAGTTCAACTGCCCGGCGCCCTTCTGTGCGCCAACGCGGGCCTCGCTGCTGACCGGGCGCTACCCATTCCGTTGCGGCATGACGCAAAACCCGACGCCCGACGCCGGGCCGGAGGCCGATGCGCTGGCGCTGCCGGCCTCCGAGGTGACACTGGCCCAGGTGCTCCGCACCGCGGGCTACGCGACCGGGATGGTCGGCAAGTGGCACCTGGGGCACAAGGCGGGCGCGCTGCCGACCGAGCGCGGGTTCGACGAGTACCTCGGCATCCCCTACTCCAACGACATGCGGCCGGTGCACATTCTCGACGGAACGAACGTCGTCGAGCATCCCGCGGTACAGGCGACACTGACGCGACGCTACACGGAGCGCGCCGTGGACTTCATCCGACGCAGCAAGGACCGTCCGTTCCTCCTCTACTTCGCCCACGCGATGCCGCACAAGCCGCTGGCGGTGTCGCCGGCGTTCGAGGGGAAGAGCGGCACGGGGCTCTACGGCGACGCGATCGCGGAGGTGGATGCGAGCGTCGGCGAGGTGCTGGACACGCTCAAGGCGGCGGGAGTCGAGGACCGCACGCTGGTCGTCTTCACCAGCGACAACGGCCCGTGGTATGGCGGCAGCGCCGGGGGGCTGCGCGGCATGAAGGCGACGTCGTGGGAAGGCGGTTACCGTGTCCCGATGATCGCCCGCTGGCCCGGCCAGATCCCCGCGGGACGAACAAGCGCGCAACTGACCGTGATGATGGACGTCTTCGCCACCGCGCTGGCCGCAGCAGGCGCGGCGATGCCCGACGACCGCGTCCTCGATGGCCGCAATCTGCTGCCGCTGCTGGCCGGGGACGAGGCGCCGGTGCACGAGTTCATCTTCGGTCACCAGGGATCCAAGGTGGTCACGGTCCGCGATGCACGCTGGAAGCTTCACGTGAAACCCTCCCGGCAGATGAATCCCAAGCTCGAGCCGGACGGGCGATGGATCGATCCGCGGGGGCCGGACGGCACGACCATCCTCGCCCCCACGAACCAGTACGGTCCCGACGCCTATCCCGGCCTCAAGACCGGCGTGGCGCCGGGCGCGATGCAACTCTTCGACCTCGATGCCGACCCCGGCGAGCAGAAGGACGTCGCCGCTGGCCACCCTTCCGAGGTGAAACGGCTGCAGACGGCCTTCGACGCGATGAACCAGGATGTGCCGGCGGTCGAGGAGGCGAAGCGCACGCCGCTGCGGCCCAACATCCTCCTGATCATCACCGACGACCAGGGCTACGGCGATTTCTCGCTCCACGGCAACCCGCACATCCGCACGCCGAACATCGACGGCCTCGGGAAGTCCGGCGTCCGGTTCGACCGTTTCTACGTGAACTCCTTCTGCGCCCCCACCCGCGCCGCGCTGCTGACCGGGCGCTGGCCGGTGCGCACCGGCGTCCACGGCGTCACGCACAACCGCGAGGCGATGCGGCCGGACGAAGTCACCCTCGCCGAGGCGCTCCGTGGCGGCGGCTACCGCACCGCATGCATCGGCAAGTGGCACAACGGCGAGCAGCACCCCTTCAACCCGACCGGCCAGGGCTTCGACGAGTTCTTCGGCTTCACCGCAGGCCACTGGAACAACTACTTCGACGCCGAACTCCTGCGCGGCACGAAGCCCGAGGCGACGAAGGGGTTCATCACCGACGTCCTGACCGACGAGGCGATGCGGTTCATCGGGAAGGGCGGCACGCAGCCCTTCTTCTGCTACCTGGCCTACAACGCGCCCCACTCGCCGTTCCAGGTTCCCGACCGCTATTTCGACAAGTTCAAGGCGGCCGGGTTCGAGGACAACGTCGCCGCATTCTGGGGCATGTGCGAGAACATCGACGACAATGTCGGGCGGTTGCTGGCACGGCTCGTCGAACTGAAGATGGCCCACAACACGCTCGTGGTCTTCCTGACCGACAACGGCGGCACGGCCGGCGTGAAGATCTACAACGCGGGGATGCGCGGCGGGAAGACGAGCGTCCACGAGGGCGGCACCCGCGTGCCGCTGTTCATGCGCTGGGCCGCTGCGGAATGGACCCCGCACACCGTCGCACCCATCGTCTCGCACATCGATCTCTACCCGACGATCCTCGATCTCTGCAGCATCTCCGCGCCGCCGGGGCCGAAGGTTGACGGCAACAGCCTGCGCCCGCTGCTGGAGGGGCGGGAGGCGTCGTGGCCGGAGCGGACGCTCTTCACACACAACCCGATCGACGAGACCAACAAGTTCCCAGGCGCCGTCCGCACGCAGCGGTACAGGCTGGTCCGCGAGATCAAGGGGAGGGCCGGCGGCTCGGCCGCGAAGGCGAACGACGGCAGCGCAACGTCCTGGCAGCTCTACGACATGGTCGCCGACCCGGGACAGTCCAACAACATCGCCGCCGCCGAGCCCGCGATCGTGGCGGACCTCTCCACGCGATACGACGCATGGTTCGCCGACATCTCGCGCGACGGGTTGCGGCGACCGGCGATCCCGGTCGGGCATCCGGAGCACAACCCGGTCGACCTGCATGCCCCGCAGGCCTACTTCACGAAGCCCCTCGCGTTTGCGTGCGGCCCGGGATTCGCCAACGACTGGCTGACCGGCTGGACCTCCCGCGAGGGGCGGATCTGGTTCGAGATCGATGCGGCGGAGGCCGGCGACTACACGGTAGAACTCGCCGTTGCCTGCCCCGCCGCCGACGCGGGATCGCGGGTCCGCATTTCCGCGGCCGGTTCCGCCGTCGAGGCCGGCGTCCCGTCCGCACCCGCGCCGGACATTCCCCTGCCCCATCGCGACGCGGAGGGTCACACCAAGTATCGCAACCGCGAGTGGGGCGCGATGAAGGCCGGCACGCTGCACCTTCCCGCCGGCCCGTCCGCGATCACGATCGAGGCCCTCACCCAGCCGGGCGCCCAAGTTGTGGAGTTCAAGCACCTCAGGCTCACCCGGATCAAGGCGGAGACCCCGTGAAGAACCCTCTGCCCCATGCCGTCGTCGTGATGTCCCTCGTGGCCGGCGCCCTGCCGGCCGGCGCGGCGCCGCTTGAAGTCTACCGCCCCAAGATCGCAACTTCGGACATCTACTTCCTCCATCCCGGCGCCCGGCCGCGATTGCAGTACAACCATGACGTCGACATCGCGAAGTTCAAGGGGCGTTTCGTCGCCGCCTGGAATGCCAACGAATCGCGCGGCGAGGACAAGCCGGGGCAATTCAACTACGTGAGCGTCAGCGACGACTTCGTGAAGTGGTCCGAACCTGTCCGCATGTTCACGGCCAACGGTGGCGCGGCGAACCCGGTGGAGAGCGACAACCAGTGGCAGCCGAACTTCATCAACTGGCAGGATCGCCGGCTGTACTGCGCGTGGAGCGACTTCGTGGCCCGCCGCGTGTTTGTCGCGGTCTCGGAAGACGGCCTCCATTGGACGAACGTCGAGGTTCCCAACGCACCGCCGTCATTGAAGGGCAAGGCGAGCGGTTTCCCGACCAATCACGGGTTGCTGACATCGAAGGGCGTGATGCTCTTTCCGTGCAGCATCCCGTTCACCGACACCGAGCGCGCGCTGGTCGGGACGACCAAGTACGCCGGCGTGCTGCGCAGTGAGGACGGCGGGGCGACGTGGTCCTGGAGCGAGCCGATCGAGGCCGTGACGTGGTCGCAGACCGGCGAGAAGCCGGAGGAATTTGGCGGCGAGACCATCACGCTGTGGGAGCCGATGCTCTACGAGCAGGCGGACGGCCGGATCGGATTGCTGATCCGCAACTCGACCGCGCAAGAGAATCCGGAGCGTGGCGAGAAGCCGCACCGGATGCTGCTGCATTCGGTCAGCGCGGACGCGGGGCGCACGTGGACGAAGGCGAAGACGGTTGACGTGGACACCATCTGTTCGCGCAACTACGCCGTCTCCGGTGTCGGCTCACCCGACAGCCTGCTGATGGTGATGAACGACAACAATGTCCGCGTGCCCGACCGCATCAGCCACGACCGCTACTTCCTTGCGCTCTACTGTGCACCGGTCACCGATCCCGACCTCCTGCTCCCCGGCCCGGTGGTCCAGCCTCCGGGCGGCACCGCGTTCTATCCGAACGGCTTTGTCGACAGCGGCAGGCTTTATGTCGCCTACACCTACCCGCCCGGGATCCAGAGCAGCGTCGTCGAGCCTCTCCCCGACTTCTCGCGGCCCTTCCTGCTGCCGCGCGACGGCCGGCCCGGCCTGCGTATCGACGGCCGCACGGCGATCCTGGGCCAGCGGTCCAGCAGTCTCGGGCTCGTGCTGACCGAGGCGCTGACGCGCGCCCCGCGGCTGCGGCTGGCCTTCGACGTCGATGTGCGCCGCTATCCCGGCCAGGACTGGCCGATCCTGACGCTCGGCGGAAAGACGCGCGGCGGGACCACGCTGCGGGCGTTCTACAGCGAGGAGCGCCGCGCCGACGTGTTCCAGGTGGCCGTCGGCGGCGGCAAGTGGACCGACGTCGCACCGTTCCGGATGAAGTCGAAGAACCACGTCGAGGTGCGGTTGACGCCCGACGGGTTCTCGGTCTCGATCAATGGGTCGCCCGCGCAGGCCGTGGCAAGGCCCGTGCTGCGCAAGATCTGCTTCGGAGGGCTCTACGTGGCGCCGGACTGGCCGCAGGGCATGTCGCGCAGCCAGGACATCCGCATCGACCTCGATTCCATCGTCGTCGAACCGGCCGAAAACTGATTTCGCGGGGAAGAATCGACGGGGTGACGGAATGAACAGCCGCAAAGGAAGAAGGGTTCCATGAGCAGGACCAAAGACAGGCTGGGGCGGAACGAACCGGTACTCGGGGGCTGGTTGATGACCGGCAGCCCGGCCGTGGCGGAGATCATGACGGCCGAGGGATTCGACTTCCTCGGCGTGGACATGGAGCACACCGCGACGGGGATCGAGGAGTTCCACCGTGTCGCGCTGGCGGCGAAGGGCAGCGGGTGCGACCTGCTCGCGCGGCTGCCGTCGTGCGATCCGGTTCTCGCGAAGAAGGTGCTCGACCTGGGCGCCGCCGGGATCATTGTGCCGTCCGTCAACTCACCTGAGGAGGCGGCACAGTCGGTTGCGATGGCACGCTTCCCGCCGGAGGGCATTCGCGGCGCATCGCTGTGCCGGGCGACAGGCTACGGTGCGGACTTCGCCGGCTACTTCGGCAGCCACAACCGCAGGGTCGTCG
>CAYRFK010000183.1:0-10231 GCA_964423465.1 uncultured Verrucomicrobiota bacterium
CTCGCTGCCGTCCTTGCGGCGATGCACGACATCGAAGGCGGCCTCGCCCTCGGTCTGGATCTTGCGGACACGCTCCGCGAAGAGGGCCTCGCTGTCGGGAACATCAAGGTCGTGAATCCGGAGGCGCAGGAATTCCTCCCGCGTATACCCGTGAATATCGAGAGTTCGCTGGTTGGCGACGAGGAACCGGCCGTCGGCGTCGTGGATCGTGACCGATGCGGCCGATGCCGCCAGCAGGTCCCCCAAGACCCGCTTATCTTCCTCTTGCGTGGGATCGCTCATGCCGTTTCGTCCAGAGGCTTCGCGTGAACCTTCCGTCCGCCCCCCAATAAAAGCGCGGCCCATCCAAACTCCGCCGACATCGGCACGCTACTCCATCGCCATGTTGAGTACAACGAAAAACAACGCAGAGTATAAGGATGCGGCAGATGAGCGGTCCGGCAAGGCGGGTCGATGGCTCGCTCATCCTAACGACGCCACCGATGGGTTCGGTCTCTGCCGACATGAGTATGGCAGATAGGCGTATCCCGCGTTCCTTTCGCTCGACGGACGAATCGATCGAGTGTTGCATAATAAACGAAACCGATTATTCTAGATTCATAACGATTGAATACAAGCGTTGCAAAAAGTTTCTCATGCCGATGGGCGTGAGTGGGGAGGGGGGGCTTATGGAGAGGGATTCCCGATCTCCGCTGGTCATGGTGATCGACGACGAGCCGGAGAACTTGAATGTGTTGGACGAAGTACTCCGGCGCGGAGGCCACAGGGTTGGGGCATTCCTGCGCGGGGATCTGGCGATTGAGGAAGCGGTGCGTAGCCCGCCCGATCTGGTCCTGTTGGACGTGTCGATGCCCGGGATGGACGGCTATGCCGTTTGCGAGGCCATGAAGGGCGTGCCCCGGCTGGCGCAGGTGCCGATCATCTTCATCAGTGGGCTGGATGCGACGGAGGACAAGATCCGGGCCTTTGACGTGGGTGGATCCGACTACCTGACGAAGCCCTTCTGCGCGAAGGAGGTTCTCAAGCGGATCGAGGTGCAGTTGCGCGTCCGGCAGTTGCAGAGGGAGTTGGAACGGCACAACCGGCGGCTCGAGGAGATGGTCCGCGAGCGGAGCGCCGAACTGGCGGAGGCCCACCGGCAGCTGGTCATCTGGAACCAGGCGAAGTCGGGGTGGCTGCACATGGTGTCGCACGAGATGCGCACGCCGATGACCGGTCTGCTCGGGGTGGCCGACCTGATGGCGGCGGAGATCACGCCCGGTTCGCCGCTGGCCGACCTGGCATCCGCCTACCAGGAGGCGCGCGACCGCATGATGGGGCTGATCGACGATGCGGCCCTCCTCACCGGCATCCAGGCAGGTTCGACCTCGCTGGCGTGGACGCCCGTCGAGTTGCAGGGGATGCTCAAGCTGTCCGTGGCGACCCTCGCGCCGCGTGCAGGGACGACGGCGATCCTGCTTGGCGATGCGTGCGGCCGGGCGGTCGACGTGCTGGGCGACCGGCGGCTCATCTGCAAGGCGATTGACGGCATGATGTGGACTGCGATCTGCTGTACTCCCGAGGGGAGCAGTGTGACTGTGGCCGCAGCGATGGCGGGACCCGGCGTGGACGTGTATTTCGAACTCGGAGGCGAACCGATGCCTCCGGACGTTGCGGCGTCGCTGTTCGAGGTCTGCGGACAGCGCAAGCTCTTCCGTGCCGGCGGCGATCTGGGCTTGGCCCCGGTCATGAGCCGCCAGGTGGCGAGGTTGATGGGCGGCGATGCCGATGTGATCCAGCCTTCGGGGCAGGGGACCATCCTTCGACTGCGGTTCCGGCGGGCCGGCGGGGACAGCAGCGGGCGCCCGCCGTCATGAGCGCGCGTCGGGAGAGCGAGATCGTCGGCGCGCGGCGTCCTTCTATCCGGCGGCTTGCCCGGCACGCGGCAGGGTGAACCAGAACGTGCAGCCGCGGGGCGGGGTGGACTCTACGCCGATCGATCCGCCGTGGGCCTCGACGGCCAGCTTGCAGAAGGCGAGGCCGAGTCCGCTGGATGCGGTGTTGTGGCGTTTGCCGTCGCCGGCCTGGACGAACTTGTCGAAGACCCGCCCGATCATCGTGTCCGGAATCCCGGGGCCGGAGTCCGCCACGGAGAACCGCACGGAGTGGCTCTCGGGTTCGGCCGTGAGGACGATCGGCTCGTCCGGCGGCGTGTGCTTGATCGCGTTGTCGAGAAGGTTGGTCAGCACCCGGCGGGCGACATCGGCATCGCACCGGACGTCGGGCGTGCCGGGGCGGACGTCGATGCGCGCCTCCCGGCCGCGGAGCGATCCCGAGATCGACTGTACGACGGTTTCCATCAGCGCGGCGGGGGTGCAGTCCGCGGGATGCAGGGGCATCCGGCCGGATTCCCACCGGCTCACATCGACCATCTGCGTGACCATTCGGCTGAGCGCCTGCGCGGCCCCCGTCGCCAAATGCAGCGACTTGCGGTCGTCCCCGCTCAGGCCGGGGCCCGCGAGTTCGGTGACGATCTCGATGTGGCCGAGGACGCTGTGCAGCAGGGCCCGCATGTCGTGGCCCAGCATGTGGACGAGGTTGTCGCGCAGGTTCTCCACCTCGCGGAGCCGCTCGTAGTTCGCGGCCAGGTCGCGATGGCTCCGCACGAGGTCGGTGCGCGCGCGGCGCAGTTCGATATGGGTCCTGGCGCGTGCGACGACCTCCTCGGCGCTGAACGGCTTGGCGATGTAGTCGACGCCGCCGGCCGCGAAGCCGCGGAGGATGTCCTCCCTCGAGTCCAGCGCGCTCACGAAGATCACGGGGGTGTCGGCAATCTCGACGTCCTGCTTGATCCGGCGGCATAACTCGTAGCCGTCGATGCCCGGCATGCAAACGTCGAGGAGGAAGAGATCGGGACGGATCTCGCGGGCCGCGCGCCAGGCCATCGCGGCATCCGGAAACAGCGTGACTTCGAAGTGCTCGCGGGCGAGCATCGCATCAAGCACGTTGAGGTTTTCGGGCTCGTCATCCACGACGAGGATCGTTCCGGCGTTATGGTTCATGCGATCCCCCCCCTTTTGCAGTCCGTCCCGCGCCGGCCGGCGAAAGGCCGGCCTGCGGAAGAGTCATCCGGATCTCGACGCCGTCGGGCCGGCGGTTGGCCACGGTCGCGCTCCCTCCGAATCGTTGGGCAATCCGCAGCGCCAGCGAGGGCCGGAGCCTGTAGTCGCAACCCGGGGCGACCAGGTCGCGCTGGCCGCCGACCCGGAAGAAGGACTCCAGGGCTTCGGCGGAGAGATGCGGTCCGTTGGTGCGGATCGCAACGGTTGCCGTGGTTCCGTCCGCGAAACACTGCACGGCGACCGACTGGTGGGCCCGAATGCAGCACGCGGCCGTGAGCAGAAGGTCGCGCAGGGCGCGGCGGAGGAGGTCCGGATCGCACAGGACGGTGGCCGGCGTCGGGGTGTCCATGCGGATGCCGTCCGCCCCGGCCCCCGAGGCGTCGACGACCGCCTCCGCAAGGATGCACTCCAGCTGTGCGGGGACGGGTGTGAACCGGTCCGCCAGCGTGCCCACCTCCCCGAGCATCTCGGATGCCTGGATCAGTTCCTCGATCCGTCGCCGGTTGGACTCAAAGCCGGCGCGCAGGGCCGCGGCCGAGGTCCCCTCCCGGGCTTCATCGAACAGGAGGTCCGTGATGCCGAGGATGGCGGTGAGCGGCGTGCGCAGTTCGTGGGACAGCATCATCAGCCAGTCGTTGGTGGCCTCGTCCCAGGCCTTCAGACGGCGGTTCGCCTCGACGAGTTCGGCGGTGCGCGCGCGGACCACCTCCTCCAGGTGGATGCTGTGCCGGTGCAGGGCCAGGTGCGTTTCGACGCGGGCGAGGACCTCGGCTTCGCTGAGCGGCTTGGTGATGTAGTCCACGGCGCCGGCAGCGAAGGCGCGGACCTTGTCGCGGGTGCCGTCGAGCGCACTCAGAAAGAGAACGGGGACCGCCCGGAGCCGCGGGTCGGCCTTGAGGCGGCGGCACACTTGGTAGCCGTCGATGCCCGGCATCATGATGTCGAGGAGGATCAGATCGGGCTTTGTCTCGGAGGCCGCCCGGAGGGCCAGTTCGCCCGTCGGGAACGCGGCCAGACGGAAGCCGCGGATTCGGAGCATACGCCCGAGGATCTCGAGGTTGTCGGGCTCGTCGTCGACCAGCATGATGAGCGGAGCGCCGGAGCCGTCGTTCATGGCGCCGGGTCCTCCGGTTCGGCGAGCAGGCTCTCGAACTTGTCGTAGGCGAAGCGGTTCGCGAGCACGCGCAGGACCCTGGCGGTGCGGGGCAGGGTGGGGAGGATCCCATCGATCTGGCGGCGCAGTTCGGCGATGTCGCCACGGCGGATGGCGGTCCGCATGGCGGCCCGGACCCCGGAGGGGAGGTCCGACACGTCGGCAGGGGTCGCGACCGGAGCCTCCGGTTCGGGGGGCGTCTCCCGGGCGACGAAGTCCACCTTGAGGATCCGCCGCAGTTCGCCGAACAGGCGCTCCGCCCTGACCGGCTTAGCCACGAAGCCGTCCGCGCCTTCCTTGATCGCACCGACATGTGCGTCGCCGAAACCGGAGGCTGTGACGATGATCACGGGGATCGGCGACGCGCCCGCCTCGGTCTTGATGCGCCGCATCGCCTCGATGCCGTCCATGCCCGGCATCCGCCGGTCCATGAGAACCGCCGCGGGGTGCCAGGATGCTGCGACGCGGCAGGCTTCCTCTCCGCCGTCGACGGCACACACGGAGAATCCGGAGCCCGACAGCATGGCGTGCAGCATGATCCGGCTGGGCTCGTCGTCGTCGACCACCAGCAGCCGCGGCGGGGGCGCGGTGCCTGCCAGGCGGACGGCGCCTTCGGCAATTCCCGGTGCCGCGTCGTGCGGGGTCTTCGTCGGCGCGGCGCGGAACGTGAAGTGGAACACGCTGCCCGCGTTGAGCGTGCTGCGGGCGGTCACATCGCCGCCGAGCAGTCGTGCATACCGGCGGCTCAGGGCGAGTCCGAGACCTGTCCCGGTCCGCTTGCGCTGTCCGGCGGCGGCCTGCTTGAACTCATCGAAGATCATTGGCAGTTCCTCGGCCGCAATGCCGCAGCCGGTGTCCGCCACCTCCACGAAGACCAGGGGCTCGGCGGCCGCGCCGGCGGGAGGTGCGCCGGTTTCGAAGCCCGCGGTGACGCAGATGCTGCCCGTCTCGGTGAACTTCACTGCATTGCCCAGCAGGTTCAGGACGACCTGGCGGACCTTGGGCCCGTCTGCGATCATCCAGCGGGGAACGGCCGGCGGGAAGCTCAGCGTCAAGGCCAGGCCGGAGGCCTTGGGGCGGAACATGTCGAGCATCGAGTTCAGCAGTGCATGGAGGTCAAACGGGGTGGGGGTGAGGGAAAGCTCGCCCGCCTCGCAGCGGGACAGCGCGAGGATGTCGTTGATGAGGGTCAGCAGGTGGTCAGCGCTCCGCATGATCGTCTGGATGGGGCGGCCATCGCCGTCCTGGTGGGCGGGATCCTGCTGGAGGATCTGGGCGTAGCCGAGGATGGCGTTCAGGGGGGTGCGGATCTCGTGCGACATGTTCGCGAGGAACATCATCTGGGCGTGCTTGGCCGCCTCCGCCTGTTCCTTGGCGATGCGCAGCCCGTCCTGGGTCTTCTTCTGCTGGATGGCGTTGACGATCATGTCGCCCGCGAGGCGCAGGAGTTCGACGTTGTCCTCCGTCCAATTCGTCTCGCGCCTCACCGCATCGAGGCCGATGAAGCCCACCGCGTCCATCCGGTGGGTCAGCGGCGCGAGCAGGACGGACTGGATGCCCTGGGCCTGCAGCACTTCGCGTTCCGCCCTCGCTTCCTCCGGCAGATCCGCAACGCGGGCGGCGCGGATGGTCTCGCCCATGGCGAGCCGCTGCACGCACCACGCAAAGATGCTGCAGGGGAGATTCTGGAGGTTCTCGATCTGGGGCTCGATGCCCTCCGCGCACCACTCGTGGGTGTTGTCCATCACGGCCGGATCCGCCTGATAGAGGAAGATGTAGGCGCGGTCGGCACCGGTGAAACGGCCGATGCCCTCGAGCGACTTCTGGATGCCGAGGTCCATGGAGGCCGGCGGGTTGATCAGGTCGCGCGACAGGGAATTGAGCAGGGATCGGAACTTGAGGCGGCTTTGCAGAGCATCCTGCATGATCCTGGCCGCCGTGATGTCGCGGCCGATGGACTGGACTTCGACGACCCGCCCCGTGGCGTCCCGTATGGCGTCATTCTCCCACGCCATCCATCGCCATCCATCCGTGGTCCGGACCCGGTTCTCGATGTGAACCCGCCAGGGCGGCCGGTACAGCCCCTTCATGATCTCCAGCGTGGCGGGCAGATCCTCGGGATGGATCATCGGCTGGTAGGTTGCGGAGGACAACTCCTCGCGCTTCAGACCGAACGTGCGGCAGAACGCGTCGTTGGCAAAGGTGAACCCGCCGCCGGGGTCCACCCGGACGATCAGCATCCGCTGCGATTCGATCAGGCCCCTGTAGCGTTGCTCGCTGGTGGCGAGGTCACGTCGGGCCCGCTCCCGGTCCGTGATGTCCGTCATCACGGTCAGAAGGCAGGGTTGGCCGCCGACGTCGACCGGATCGGCCGAGAACAGGCCGTGGCGGACCTGGCCGGACCGCGTGAGGACGTCGACCTCCACATCCCTGGCGAAGCCCAATGCCTCGACCATGGAGTGAACCTTCGTCCGGTCGTCCGCGTTACGCAGGAGGCCGAGTTCCGCCGAAGTGCGGCCGACCACATCCTCGCGAGTGTAGCCGAGCGTTTTGAGGAAACACGAGTTGACGTCGACAAAGCGTCCGTCCCGGACCGTTGAGATGGCCATCAGCACCGCGCCCGCATGGAACGCCCGCGCGAACTTCTCCTCGGACCGTTTCAGTTCCGTGACATCCTTGCTCACACCGAAGAGCGCGGGGCTGCCGTTCCATTCGCCGCGGGTGACGCGCATCTCGACGGGGATCAGGGTTCCGTCGCGTGCCTGGAGCGGAACCGGGCAGTAGTCGGAGGATCCAGCCAGCATGGCTCCCACGATGCGCCCCGCCTCTTCCCGGCGGTCCGGCGGATGAACCATCAGGACCGACATGCCGCGGAGTTCGTCCTCGGTGAAGCCCAACCGGCGCGTCACCGTCTCGTTGACGTGCAGCACGCGCCCGGCGTCGTCGAGGACAAAGAGAAAGTCGTCGATCGTGTTGAAGAAGGTCTCGAAGTTCCTGCGCGCGCTGGCGATCTCGTTCTCGGCGGCCTTCCGGTGCGTGATATCCCGACTTACTCCCACGAGCCCGAGAACTTTCCCGCCAGGCTCGCCGAAGGGGGTCTTGAGTGTCTCCACGAGAGCTTTTCGGCCGTCGGGGTACGTGATCCACTCCTCGGTGCGCCTTGACTCGCCCGAATCCAGCATCTGCCGGTCCATCCTCCGGTAGGACTTGGCTTCCTCGCGCGGGAGGAAGTCCAGATCCGTCAGCCCGATCACTTCCTTCTCGCGGCGCCCCGCGTAGAGTTCGAAGGCTGGATTGGCTCCGAGATACCGCCCCTCCGTGTCTTTGAAGAAGATGATCTCGGGAATCGAGTCGATAAGGCAGCGCAGGAGTGCGCGCTCCTTGGCCAGCGCCGCCTCAGCGCTCCGGATGGCGGGGATGTCCACGATTGCACCGACCAGGCCCGCCACGCCGCCCGACTCATCGTGGAAGACGTGCTTGTGAAACACAACGTCAAGAACCTGCCCCCGGCGGTTCAGCAGACTTGTGGAGTACCTCTGATCGTGGGGTGTCGCCAGAATCTCCAGATCCATCCTGCAAAACTCGTCCGCATGGATCGCCGGCCAGCACTCATGGGGCTTCCTGCCGACGATGTCATTCGCCCTGCATGCCATCAACTCCTCAAACGCCCGGTTGCAGCCAAGGTAGCGCCCCTCGCGATCCTTCCAGAACACCGGGATCGGTGCGGACTCGAGAAGGACCTTCGTGAACGTCTCGGTCAGCTTGGCCGGATGGCCCGGGATCGGCGCGCATGCCTCTGTAGCCGAAGGCGCCAGGGCCTTCGCGATGCCCCCTGTGGCTTCTCCCCGGGAGAGCCCTCCATCGTCGGGCTCGCGGCGGCTGGATTCGCGCGTACTCATTAAACAGGTTGAACGGATACAAAACAGGAACACATAAATCAACTCTTATTACTTCCAGGCAGAAGCTAGCTCAAGGGCGATTCTCTCTCCAGATTCGTACAAAACCGCGGATCTGGGCCACTTGAGCATAACGCGAAGACTTCATACAAAGCGAAACGCAACGAAAAGGATTGCATGGATCCGGATGTGCGTATAATCTCCACTCGTTCCGATTGAGCAGTGCCTGGGGTGGTGCTGCCGGGTGGGGGTGTACCATGGTTGTGGCGCGCGAGGCGGATGGGGGCGGGCGGGGCGGGGGCATCCCAGGGATTGCCTGTCCCGATGCGGGGGCGATGCGGGAGATGCTGCGCTTTTCCGAGCAACAAGCGGCGCACTACCGGGCCATCCTGAACATGACGATGGACGGCTTTGCGGTGATGGACACGACCGGCAAGTTCATCGAGGTGAACGACGAATACTGCCGGATGGCGGGTCGAAGCCGTGAGGATCTGCTACAGCTGCGGGTTGGAGACGTGGACGCCAGCGAGACGCCGGGCGAGGTGGCGGACCATGTCGAACAGGTTCGGGAGAAGGGATGGGACCGGTTCCGGACGAAGCACCGCAAGGGGACCGGGGAGTTCATCGACGTCGAGGTCACGACCGCATGGGTCGAAGCGACGCGCCAGTTCGTGTGCTTCTTCCGCGACATCACGGAGCACCTGAAGCTCCAGTCGCAGTTCCTTCAGGCGCAGAAGATGGAGGCGGTCGGCCAGCTCGCCGGCGGGGTGGCCCACGACTTCAACAACATCCTGCTTGCGATGCTGCTGCAGATCGAGCTTCTCCAGGAGTCCGATGTCGATGACCCGGAGATCCGGGCCGGGCTGAGGGATCTGAAGGCCGGGACGCACAAGGCGGCCAACCTGACGCGTCAGTTGCTGCTCTTCAGCCGCAAGCAGGCGGCGGAGCGGAAGCCGGTCCAATTGAATGCGATCGTCATGGGGCTGTCGAAGATGCTCCGGCGGGTCATGGGCGAGCATATCCGGATCGACTTCCAGCGTGCAAAGGAACTTCCCGCGATCCGTGTCGATGCCGGGATGATCGACCAGGTGGTGATGAACCTGTGCGTCAACGCGCGCGATGCGATGCGTGGCGGCGGGGTGCTCACCCTGAGGACGCTGGCGCTGACCATCGGTCCGGACGACGTGGCCCGCCATCCCGATGCGCGGGAGGGGCAGTTCGTCTGCCTGACCGTCACCGACACGGGATGCGGGATGGACGAGAACACCGTGGTCCGGATCTTCGAGCCGTTCTTCACGACGAAGGACATCGGGAAGGGGACCGGCCTGGGCTTGTCGACCGTCCATGGCATCGTGAAGCAGCACGAAGGGTGGATCGAGGTCGCCAGCGCGCCTGGACACGGTACGACATTCAACGTGATGCTCCCGGCGACCGCAGACGTGGTTCCCTCCGGAATCGAGTCGGAGGGGGCTGAAGTCCCGGGCGGGTGGGAAACGATTCTGCTGGTGGAAGACGAGGAGTCCGTCCGCCGCATGACCTCCTTCAGCCTTGCCCGAAAGGGATACTGCGTCGTGGAGGCGGAGAATGGCGCGAAGGCCCTTCAGGTGTGGGAGGAGAACGGCGGTCGATTCGGCCTTCTCCTGACCGACATGGTCATGCCGGGAGGAATGACCGGCATCCAGCTGGCATCCCGGCTGCGCGAGATGAAGCCTTCGCTCAAGGTGATTCTCTGCAGCGGCCACAGTTCCGAATTCGCGTACCCGGCGACCGGAATGCCGGCGTGGCTTCGCTTCCTCCGGAAGCCGTATCCGATGGCCGACCTTGCGCGCGAGGTCCGTGCCCAGCTGGACATGGACGCTTCCGATGCTCCGCTGGCCGAATGGAAGGATCACACGGCAGTGAGACCCGCCGATCACGAAACCCAAGCCCTGAAAGGTGCCTGAGATCTTTACTGGGCGGCCCTCGGGCCGGCCCGTCGCAAGACAAACTTCAGGAAGCGCGGGGCCTCACACCCTCCCACACCCACCTAAGCCGGAACGATTCAGTTGACCGTGAACTGCAGGGAGTCCATGGCACCGATA
>CAYRFK010000184.1:0-10208 GCA_964423465.1 uncultured Verrucomicrobiota bacterium
TAGCATTGCCCCGGAGAAATCCTGGAACTCTCCAGCCATCCGCCCCCTCATATTCCTTGAACTTCACGCATGAAGTGCGCCCCAATCACATGGCTGTGGGACGACAGTGGAATCGCCAGATCAAGTGACGCAAGAAGAGCAATCATGAAGCTGACCCTCGCAATCCTCGCCGCCCTGCTGCTCGCGCCGCTGGCCGCCGTTGACGCCGCCGAGGCGCCAGCGAAGACGGCCGTGGGCAAGCCCAACATCGTCCTCATCCTGGCCGATGATCTGGGGTATGGATCTCTTGGTTGTTACGGCAACACGGAGGTCAAGACGCCCATCATCGATCGTCTCGCCGCCAGCGGCATGCGCTTCACCGACTTCCACAGCAATGGAGCGCTCTGCTCCCCGACGCGCGCGGCGCTGCTGACAGGACGCTATCCGCAGCGTTGCGCGGAGGTCGCCGACGAGGAGCTTTCGCCCGTGTTCCGCGAGCAGCGCAAGGCGAACCCGGTCCAGCGCTGGGCCTGGGGCCTATCGACGAACGAGCTGACCCTGCCGGAGGTGCTTTGCAAGACCGGGTACCGCACCGCGCTCATCGGCAAGTGGCATCTCGGGTACGACGTGAAGTTCCATCCGATGAATCATGGCTTCGATGAATTCCGAGGCTTTGTGGGCGGCAACGTGGATTACCACACGCATGTCGCGGGCTACGGCTTGAAGCAGCTCGATTGGTGGAACGGGAGGATTATCGAGAACGAGGCGGGCTACGCCACCGATCTGCTGACCCGATATGCGACCGACTTCATCGCGCGCAACTTGGAGACCCCGTTTTTCCTCTACCTGGCGCACGGGGCACCGCACGTCCCCCTGCAGGGGCGCGAGCCCGATGGAAGGAAGCAGCCGGTGGAGACCTACAAGGAGATGATCCGTGTGCTGGACGAATCCGTGGGCGCAGTCGTCGCGGAACTGGGCAAACACAACCTCGCATCCAACACGCTCGTGATCTTCTGCTCGGACAACGGTCCGGCCGCTCCCCGCGGTTTCGCGGCGAACGGAGAATTGCGCGGCAGGAAGGGCAGCCTGTATGAAGGCGGGCACCGCGTGCCGTTCATCGCTTCGTGGCCGGGAACGATCCCCGGGGGGGCGACAAGCGATGCACGGCTGATGACCATGGACGTGTTCCCGACCGTTGCGAAGCTCGCGGGTGTGCGGCTGCCGGCCGACAGGGTCATGGATGGAATGGACATCCTGCCCATTCTCAAAGGCGGCTCCTCTGCCGTGCAACGCGACCTGCACTGGCACTCCGGCGATGCCTGGGCTGTCCGCAGGGGATCATGGAAGCTGACGGGAGAACGCAACAAGCCCCTCGCGCTTGTGAACCTTCAGAAGGACATCGGGGAAGCGGACAATCTTCTGGCGCGTGAATCAGCGCGGGCCGACGAGTTGATGAAGTCGCACGTTCAGTGGATCAAGTCGTTTGAAAAGACCGACTCGCATCGTGAATACGACGATCGCGAGACAGGAGGACGTCCATGAGTGCACAGTGGATTGTGGCGGTCCTGCTGACGGCAAGTGCCGGATTGGCCGCCGAGTCTGGCGCGGCGGGGGGACGGGAAGACCGACGACGGAGTGGCTGTTCAGAGGGCGGGGGATGTCGTAATGACTATGACATGACGTGCGCGGCGGGAAAGGGCAGAATGAGGGTATGAGGTGCATCGAGGGCGGAGCGATCGTTGTGGCGGGCTGCGTGGCGGCCGCCTGCGTTGCCCTGGCGGCGCCTCCGCCGGGCTACGAACTCGTCTGGGCCGACGAGTTCGACGGACCGGGCGTGAACACGAACGAGTGGAATCCCCGCGAGGGAAGGGCGCAGCTCTCCCGGTGCGACCGGAAGTGGGTGTCGGTTGCGAACGGCGCCATGCGGATCGAACTGGCGCCGGATGGCGACGCATTCAGCGGCGGCGGGCTCATCACGCGTCGCCGGTACCGGACCGGCTACTTCGAGGTGGCGGCGCGGATGGACGGCGGTTCCGGCTGGCACGAGGCGTTCTGGACGACGTGGGCCTCCGGCACGGCGGACCTGGCGGCGAAGGCATACCTCGATCGGCCGCGCATCGAGATCGACTGCTTCGAGCAATACGGCACGCTCGAGTCCAACCGGTTCTCCTTCGGGTCGATCCAGTGGCATCCGCTCCGGGGCAGCATCGGGCGTGCCGTTCACGCCGCGCGGGACGATCTGTCGGCCGGATTCCACGTGTACGGGTTCGAGGTGGACGCGGACTGCGTCTCATACTACTTCGACGGGCAATGGATCGGCGCGGATGACCTGCACGGCGCCGAACAGAGCGAGTTCGCGCTCTGGCTGACGTGCATCGCGACGCGGCCCGATGCGAAGGCGAAGAACGGCGAGATGCTGTTCGATTACCTCCGCTGCTATGCGCTCGATCCCGTACGCCGGGCGGAGCGGCGCGCGGCCGTGCTCGCGCAGTGGGCGGCGGCCGGGGGTGTTGCGCTGGCCTCCACGGGGACCGACCGCTGGATCGAGGCGGAGGACTTTGCGGAGCGGGCGACCTGGCGCGTCGCGCGCGATGGTCCGGTGGTCCTCGAGGGACTGGCGAAGAAGGGACCGCCATCCGAGGCAGAGCGCACCGCCCGCACGACCGTCGAGATCGCGAAACCGGGCGCCTACCGGCTGTGGGTGCGCTCCCGCGACTTCAAGACCGCCTCGCCCGGCCGCCGGTTCTTCGCGGTCGCTGTAAACGGCACGCAGGCGGGGTCGCTGTTCGGAACTCACGGGCAGGATGGGTACGCATGGCAGGACGGCGGCACGTTCGATCTCGCGACCGGCCCCGTCGCGATCGAGCTTGTCGACACCTCCCGGTACTACGCGCGCTGCGATCGACTGCTGCTCACGACCGACCCGGCCTTCACGCCGGCCGGCCGCGGCGGGTTGCCGAACGTCGTGCATTCGAGGTCGGAGAAACCGGGAGGGGCGCGCGAGCCATAAGATTCTGGAAGAGTGGAATGGCATGTCGTTCGAGCGCCCGCCGCTGCCGGCGCTCCAAGGAAAGGTGATCCCATGAGAACCCTGCTCGTTGTGTGTATCGGTCTGGCGGTCCTGTCGGCGTCCGCCGCAGCCCCAGACTTCCAATCGAAGCACCTCGCCGTCGGGCTGTCGACGGCGGCCCCGGCGTTCGCGGTCTTCTCGGTCGATTCGCTGGGGCAGGGGAAGCTGGGCCCGAGCCCCGTCCTGGCGGACACGAATGCCGTGCCCGGCATCGTGCTCGAGGGACGCAGCTACAGGATCGGCGGCAAGCCGGTGTGGACGGCGGGCTGGGACGGGACGTCGCTGACGCTCCGGTCGGAGGCTGCGGAGGGCGTCGCGGCGCCGTCGTTTACGCTGACGATCGACCAGAAGGCAAACCACGCAACGCTGCTGGGCCTGATGAAGCCGGGCGAGCGGCGGATGAGCCTGCCGTGCCTCCTGCACCTGCCGGGCATGGGCACACTGCGGATTACATGCAACGCGGCCGGTGCGACGCTCGACTACGATGCGCGGCGGCGGGTGAAGCCGTCCTTCGTGCGCATCGCGTTCCCGCCCGCCGCCGCGGGCTCGAAGCCGGTCGAATACCGGCTCGAGGTGGTGTCGATCCATCCGGATCTGCCCGGCATCGCGGGGAATCCCCTCTACGACGGCTTCCGCCGCGACTGGCTCAACATCTTCCAGGTCAATCCGCGCGTGCAGATGCTCGCCAATAACGCCTCCAGCGATCCCTGTGCGTTCACGCTCTTCGAATACTCCGACCTCGCGCGCTGCACGCCGCCGCTGGCCGAGGGCCTGACCGCGAACGACTTGATCCGCATGACGCTCGACCGCTACCTGTCCGGCGCGCTCGGCTACGGGCAGGTCGGCTACGCCTGCACGCCGACGGACGCCGACCTGATCGCATGGAAGACGCCGTGGACCTCCCTCGACTCGCTGCCGTCGTTCCTCATCTCGGCCTGCAACTATGTCGAGGGCTCGCGCGACGTCGCGTGGGCGAAGGCCCACTACGCGAAACTGGCCGCGTGGGGGCGTGAGATGTTCGCCTCCGACAAGGACGGCAACGGGCTCCTTGAATACCCCGGCACCGGGAACTACGGCGACCGCCCCCTGGCCGAGAAGCGGCCGTCGAACTGGTGGGACACGATCAATTTCGGTCACGAGGACGCCTTCGGGAACGCGCTCGCCTACCGGGCGGCCACGATGTTCGCCGGGCTGGCCCGCGAGCTGGGGCATGCGGAGGATGCGGACTTCTTCGCGGGGAGGGCGACGCGGCTGCGCGCGGCCTATGCGCCGGCCCTGCTGAACCCGAAGACCGGCCTCCTCGCCGGCTGGAAGAGCAAGGACGGCGCGCTGCACGACTACGCCTTCACGTTCATCCAGGGCATGGCCGTGACCTTCGGGCTGCTCGATGAGAGGACCGCGAACGACGTCATGGACCGGCTCCTGGCAAAGTTCAAGGAGGCCGGCTACACCCGGTTCGATCTCGGGTTGCCCGGCAATCTTGTGCCGGTGCGGAAGGGCGACTACGTATTTCACGAGACGGCACCGGAGGTGCACGGCGTGCCGCGCCTGGAGGATGGCAGCGACGGCTTCCAGTTCTACGAGAACGGCGGCGCGACGGGCTGCTGGGCCTACTACACGGTCAAGGCGCTGTACCAGCTGGGCCGCGCAGCGGATGCGCGACAGATCTTCCATCCCATGCTCGAGACCTATGCCCGCAACGGATTCCAGGGCTTTGACGCCAGCGGCCGCTCGGTGGACTGGCGCGACTGGAAGGGCGGAGGGCACGGCTACGAGGGGCTGCTGGTCGACAACTACCACCCTCTGCTGGCCGTGTTCGACGACTGCGCCGCCGCCCACTGAGCCCGCCCCACGGCCGTCGCGGAGGGTGGAGGGCAGGCAAGAGTGCCTGCCCCACGCCCGGGCTTCGATGTTCCTCCGGTCCGACACTCGCCACTGGCCACTCGACACCTGCCGGTCCTTCCGGCTTCCCAAGCCTTGGAATGTGTGAACAATGCGCTTTCCAATGATTGGAAACCTCCGGAGCCGGCCATGAAAGGACACGCGCTTCTCGTTCTGTTGCTCGCCTCGCCCGTCGCGGTGTGTGCTGCCGATCCCCCGCGTGGGCGCGTGAAGTCGGTTCCCTTTGCGGCGGGGAAGGAGGGCTACGCTTGCTACCGATGCCCGACGCTGGCGGTGAGCACGCAGGGCACGGTGCTGGCCTTCTGCGAGGGGCGCGTCAACGGCCACAAGGATGAGGACGACATGGACGTCGTCCTCAAGCGCTCGGCCGATGGCGGGCGGACCTGGGGGCCGCTGCAGGTGCTCGCCAACGACGGCCGTAATCCCTGCAAGAACCAGTGTCCGGTCGTGCTGCCGTCGGGGCGGATCCTGCTCGTCTGGCTCTGGAATAAGTGGATTCCCTCCGAGAAGGACCGCACGACGCGCGAGGTCTTCGTCATGCATTCGGACGACGATGGAGCAACGTGGTCGAAGCCGCGTAACATCACCGCTTCCGTCTACGAGAAGGGATGGGAATGGTACGGCATTGGTCCCTGCCACGCGATCGTGAAGCGGAGCGAGCCGCAAGAGGGCCGCATCGTCGTTCCAGCGCGCCACAACGCGAAGGGCACGCGCATGTTCACGCACGTCATCTTCTCCGATGATGGCGGCGAGACCTGGCGGATCGGTGGCAGCGTGCCGCGCGAGCGGACCTCGGAGGCGACGGTGGTCGAGTTGAGCAACGGCGATCTGATGCTTAACTGCCGCAACCAGAACGATGGCGAGAACCATCGCGTCGTTTCCATCAGCAAGGATGGCGGCGCGACGTTCACGGAGACATGGCTGGAAACGGCGCTCGTCGAGCCGCGCGGATGCCAGGCCAGTCTGTTGTTCCACTCGATGAACCCGCGGACCGGGAAGGGCAACATCCTCTTCTCCAATCCCGCCAACGCCGAGTTCCGCTCCGACGGCACGCTCAAGCTCAGCGAGGACGACGGGCGCACGTGGACCAAGGCCTTCCGCTACGCGAAGAAGCCCGCGCCCAATTTCACCGGCTACTCCGACATGGCGGTCATGCCCGGCGGCGGTGTCGGCATCCTGTATGAGCGCGGCGAACTGGACGACGCCGCGAAGAAGTCGGAGCGTTACGACGAGGTGGCCTTCGTCGTCGTCCCGTCCGCGGACATCCGCACCCCGCTCGCGCCGGCGTCCGGAGGCCCTGCGCCATGAAGCCCGCCCTTGCGCTCCTCGCCGCCCTGCTGCTTGCGCCGACAGCCGCGATGGAGGCAGCCGGGCCGGATTCGGCGAGCGGGACGCCCGCGTTCCCGGGGGCCGAGGGCCACGGGGCCTTCGCGCGAGGCGGGCGTGGAGGGCGGGTGGTGCACGTCACCACGCTGAAGAAGCGCGGCCCCGGCAGTCTCGCCTGGGCGATCAACGAAGTGAAGGAACCCCGCACCGTCGTGTTCGATGTGAGCGGCGTGATCGACTGCAACAACGAGATTGGCTTCGCCATCACGCCGGAGAACGACCATGTCACCATCGCGGGCGAAACCTCGCCGCACGGGGTGGCGGTGTACAATTACCGGCGCTTCGAGATTCGCGGACAAGAGGTCATCCTGCGCTTCCTCCGCTTCCGCGGCACGCGCATCCACACGAAGAACGATCCCGATGGGTTGCTCATCCTCGACGCTCGGAACGTGATGGTCGACCACTGTTCCTTCGCCGGGGCCTGCGATGAGACCTTCAATACGGTTCGTTCGGCGCGCGTCACCATCCAATGGTGCGGCATCGATGCCTCGCGAAAGGCGGAGGCCCACGCGGACTTCTTCGAAAACAACGGCCAATGGCACAACTACGGCTCGCTGCATTCCGATTCGAGGTCCATCACCATCCATCACTGCCTCTACGCCCACCAGGCGAAGCGCTGTCCGCTCACCGATGCCGCGTCGGATGTCGAGGCGGTCAACAACGTCGTCTACAACTATTCCAACGAGCAGCAGACATGGGGCGCCGAGGGCGAGGGACTCACGATTGTGAACTGCCTCTTCAAGCTCGGTCCGGATCGCCGGAAGAACGCCGTGCCCGTGAATCCCAACGCGCGCGTCGTCCGCGGTTGCGTCTCGCGCGAGGCCGACATGCGCCCCGGCCCACCCGCCCCGGATCAGGGACCGGAGCCGAAACTGAGCCTGCCGCGCATCGACACCGCCGAGGAAGCCTACACCCGCGTACTCGGGCTGGCCGGAGCCCTGCCCCGGGACATGACGAGCCAACGCATGGTGGAGGACGCGCGCCATGGCGCCGGAAGGCAAGGCTACGAGGACCGCATCGCCGCCGATCGTGAGGCGCTGGAGAAGCCGGATCCGATCTCCCCCGATTCCGATCAGGATGGCCTGCCGGACGACTGGGAACGCCGCCATCAACTCGATCCAAGCAACGCGGCAGACGCCTCGAAGGCAGATCCCGAAGGCTACACCGAACTCGAGCGCTACTGCCATCGCCTCGCCGCTCGCCGGATCGAAGCGGTGTTGAGAGCCACGCCGTAACAACGATCATGAAGACCACCCTCGCGATCCTCACCGCCCTGCTGCTGGCGCCACGGTGTTCGCTCCAGGCCGCCGGTGAAGGAGAGCCGCGGTGCACGCCGAGCACGCCAGGGGAATGTTCCGCGAAACATCCGCTGCTGAAGAGTGGACCCGAGCCGGCAACAATCGTCCTTGCCGTCGACGAGCCCACCACGACACAGGCCAGGCGATGGGTCCATGAGGTCCGGGAGGCGGGCACCTATCAAATCGGCATGGCCTGGGTGGATGTCGCCGCGCCAGGAGAGGGGGTCGCCGTCGACGTTGCCGTCCGCGGCGCCGTGGTCGCGTCCGTCGCCGCTCCGGCGAATCGCGCGGTGACCCGGTTTGAAACGCGGCTTGAAGGGCTGATGGCAGGAGATGTCCTTGAGGTTGCGGCGAACCCCTTGGGCGGATCGGGCTATCGTATCGGCTTCCAAGTCGCCTGTGCCACGCCTCGCTTCACCGGGCGGAAGATCTTCGATGTGCAAGCATCGGGCGCGGTGGGCGATGGAAGGGCCAACGACCTTCCCGTGATACGGAAGCTGATCCAGGCCGCCCATGCAGCCGGCGGCGGGGTCATCCGGTTCGACGGCTCCAAGAAGTACTACGTGGAGGGCTCCCACTGCTTTGCCCTGAGCAGGGCGAAGAACATCCATCTCGAGGGAAACGGCGCGACCATCGTGATGCACCCTGCGTTCGAGTTCGCGGTGATCGAACAGTGCGAGAACATCGAGATCAGCGGCTTCGCCGTTACGCACGATCCCCTTCCGTACTTCCAGGGCCGCATCGCGGGGTACAGCATCCAGCCGGGGAGGCTGTCCATGGATATCGAGGTCCCGTCGCGATATCCAGTCCCCAAGACGGGCCCGTGGCTGAGTCGGCAATTCAGTCGCAGCTTCTGGGAGGAGCCGGGGCTTTCGCGCGTTGGCGGATCCCTGCATCTCTACATCGACCGCATCGAGGCCTTGGATGCGGGCGGACGCCGGCTGCGCGTGTGGTTTCGGGACGACATGAAGTCGCGGCTGCAGACGACCCGGGACAACGGCGCCATCGAACTGGTGGTTCCCGAAAGGGATTTCGGGCAGCGCTCCGATCAGGGCCTGGGCTTCTGCGTGGTTCAGGACAGCGGCCGGGTGATGGTCAGCAACGTCCTGGTTCACTCCTACTGCAACATGGGATTCATGCCGAGGGACAACTGGGGCCCGGTCACGTTCTCCGGTGTCGATATCCGGACTCCCAACCCGGCGACCGAACTGTTCGTGGGTTGGCGGGACGGTTGGCATGTGCATGGGAACCGGTTCGGCATCCTGATCGACAACGGCACCTTCGATGGCGGTCTCATGTACGATGACCTGTTCAGCCCCTACCTGGTCCTGGCCAGCGTGCGCGATGCCTCGGGCAACGATGTGCGGCTGGCGAACGGACGCATGGAGAGCTGGCGGCCCGGCGACTGGATCAGCTTCTGGGACAAGGATCAGCGGCAACGGGTCGGGATGGCGCGCATCGCCACCATGGATGAGGAACGGCCAGACCGGTTGGTGCTGGATCGGCCCCTCGACCTGAAGGCGGCGCACTACGCGTTGAATGAGGAGACCTTCAACCGCGACATGGTGATCCGCGGCTGCCGGACGACCCCGTTGGGGAAGGCGGCGACCGTCCGGTTGCGGTGTCCCATCCGGTTCCAGAATTGCCGGCTGGACAACATCCACTTCTGGATCTACTCGGGTCAGGACCGTCCCCGGCCGCGGGCCGTGGTGTTTGAAGACACCCACATCTGGGACCGTCAGACGCTCAATATCGACGATGCATGGGACGTCGCCTTCACGCGATGCAGGCTGGACAAGACGATTCTGGAACTCGATAACGTGCCCACCGCGCTCGTCGAAGACGTGCAGTGGGTCAACTCGACACAAGACATCGTGCGCCTGGAGAACCACTCGACCCTTCGCATCTCGGGACGGACGACACGGAACGGCCAATCGTCGCTGGCCCCGTGGATCCGGGCGTCCGGCTCGATTGTTCGATACGAAGGCATGGCAGGCAGCCCGAAGGAGGCACCCCCCCGTGAGTAAGTCCCGCACAGCGAGTGGATCTCAACTTGGAACCAGAACCGCGAAACCTGTCTACGCACTCCTCGCCGTCCTGCTGCTCCCGCCACTGGGCGCCCTGCCTGCGGCCGACTCGCCAACGGGCACCGCCAATGCCACGCCAGCCAAACCCAACATCATCCTCATCATGGCAGATGATATGGGCTACGCCGCATTGGGCTGTTACGGACAGAGGCTCATCCTCACGCCCGAAATCGACAAAATGGCCGCTGCCGGAATGCGGTTCACCGACTTCTACGCGGGCAATACCGTCTGCGTGCCCTCACGCGTCAGCCTGTTGATGGGAATGCATCCCGGGCATGCTCCTATCCGCGACAACTTCTTACCTTATCTCCCGGATGGTTCGGGTCATATGGAGGAGTATCCCGCCGAACTGTGGCCCCCGAAACTTCCGACCTTCGGCCAGGTCATGAAGGAGGCCGGATACAAGACCGCTCAATTTGGAAAACTGGAAGCGGGGATCCCGCTTCCGAAAGGAAAGATGACCGAGCATGGATGGGATTACTGGTT
>CAYRFK010000185.1:0-10190 GCA_964423465.1 uncultured Verrucomicrobiota bacterium
GGGGCTGGCACGGTCGGCCTTGGCGACGTCCGGGTCACCTCGACCTCCTACGGCGAGACGGTGAAGTCCAATGCCTTCGAATATCTCAAAGCCGACCAGACCATCACCTTCCCGGAAATCGGTGAGCAGTTGACCACGAACCGGGTCGGCCTGGCGGCGACGGCATCGAGCGGGTTGACCGTGACCTTCACGACGAACGGGGGTCCGGCGATCATTACGGGCGGCACCAACCTGACCTTCACCGGCGCCGGCGAGGTGCGCATCGTCGCCTCCCAGCCCGGCGACACGAACTGGAACGCGGCGGTGGATGTGCCCCGCACGTTCACCGTGACCAAGGCCGCGGCGGACATCACGCTCAACGGCCTGTCGCAGGACTACGACGGCACGCCGCGGATCGTGACGGCGACCACCGATCCGGCGGGACTGACCGTCGACATCACCTATGACGGGGCGGCGATCGCGCCGTCCAACGCCGGAACCTACGCGGTGACCGGAACGGTCAACGACGTGATGTACTCCGGGCTGCAGACCGGGACGCTGACCGTCGCGCGCGGTGTTGCGCAGGTGTTCCTCTTCGATCTGGCGCACATCTACAACGGGACCGCCCGCGCGGCCAGCGCAACGACGATGCCGGCGGGGCTGACGGTGGACCTCACCTACGACGGCGCCGTGACGGCGCCGTCCAACGCCGGGATGTACGCGGTCACCGGCACGGTCAGCCACGCCAACTACACGGGTGCGGCCGGGGACACGCTTTCGATCGGCAAGGCGGACCAGACGGTCGACTTCCCCGCGATCGGCGACCAGGTGACGACCGGGCGGGTCGAGCTGGCGGCGACGGCTTCCTCCGGCCTGCCAGTGACCTTCACGACGAACGGCGGCCCGGCGATCATTACGGGCGGCACCAGCCTGACCTTCACCGGCGCCGGCGAGGTGCGCATCGTTGCCTCCCAGCCCGGCGACACGAACTGGAACGCGGCGGTGGATGCGACCAACACGATCACCGTACGTGCGCTCTTCACACTGACGGTCGTCTCGTCACACGGTGCGATGGAGCCCGCCGCTGGGCTGTACACGAATGTGCAGGGCGCGGTGGTGACGAACGTGGTCTTCAGTCCGGACACGCAGGGCGCTACGCAGTACGTCTGTACCGGATGGACGATGACCGGCCATGATCCGGCGTCCGGCGTGTCCACCCAGTTCGTCATGACGGTCACGAACGACGCCGTCCTCACGTGGCAGTGGGCCACGAACTACTGGCTCGACACGGCCGCCGGTCCGCACGGGGCGGTGGACGTGGCGGACGGATGGCAGCCGGCCGGGGTGGTCACGCAGATCACGGCCACGGCGGATCCGTACTACCACTTCACGGAATGGAGCGGCGATGCCGCGGGCAGCGCGAACCCGCTCGACCTGCGGATGAACGGGCCGAAGGCGGTCACGGCGGGCTTCGCCGAGACCCTGACGGTGAACCGGCCGACGCCGCAGTGGTGGCTCGCGCAGTTCGGGCTCCTCGACTTTGAGCTGGACGTCGTCGGCGACCCCGATGGCGACGGAGCGACAACCGGCGAGGAGTTCGTGATGAACACCGACCCGACCAATGCGCTGTCCGTCCTTCGTCTGCGCGACTGCGGGTGCATCCAGGGCAACTTCCGGGCGGAGGTCGCGGTGGACCCGGAACCGCCGTACGGGCTGTACACGCAGGTTGTGGGCGACGTGGTGGGCCACAGGATCGCCTGGTCGTGCGTGACCAACCGTGTCTACGAGCTGCAGTACCGGCTGAGCCAGCAGCCGGAGATCTGGGCGCCGGTCGGGGGGTTGACCAACCTCGTGCCGGTGTCGGGCTGGATGGAGGTGACCAATCCGCCGGACGCCAACCCGCCGAAGTTCTACCGGCTGCGGGTCCGGTTGCCGTAGGGCGCCGGTCCGGCGGCTTGCAGAGGGGCTGTGGTTGTTCCATTCTCCGGTCTCGTGCCGCCCGCCGGGCGGATGAAAGGGACGATCATGAAGGCTGCCATTCTCTGCTCGCTCGCGCTTGCGCTCCCCGTCCTCGCCACCGACAAACCGTTGCTCGGGGTGCCGGGCAAGCTTGTCTACGAGAACGCCTTTGCATCCGGCGTGCCGGAGGGATGGGCCGTGGCCAAGGGAAAGTGGGAAGCGGCGGACGGCGCGCTGCGCGGTGCGGAACTGGAGGCGGACAAGCATGGCGCCGTGATGCGGATGACGAAGCCGCTGCAGGATTTCATCATTCAGTTCGACGTGAAACTCGACGGCGCGAAGGGGACGAGCCTCTCGATCAACGATCCGAAGGGCCATCTGGCGCGGATCAGCGTGGCCCCGACGAGCGTGCGCGTGACGAAGGATGACCACGACAAGACCGGCCCGGACAAGGGTGAGATCTTCGGGAACCTCAAGGCCGATATCCAGCCGGGCGCATGGACGACGGTCCGCATGGAGATCGTCGGCGACGCGATGCTGGCCAAGGCCGGCGATCTCGTCGCCTGCGGGACGCACGAGCAGCTGGCGGGACCGAAATCGAACTTCGGCCTGACCGTCGCCGGCGAGACGGCGTCCTTCCGCAACTTCAAGCTCTGGGAGGCCACGCGCAACCCCGATTGGGACACCGTCAAGGCCGCGCTGCCGAAGTGCGAGTCCGTCCCCGCGCCCGCCCCGCGGGCCGCGCCGGCGAAGAAACCGGCTCCCGCGAAGAAGCCCGCGACGGCGAAGTAGGGGGCGGTTTTCAGCCGAGCCGCGGTACGTGCGGCAGGCGCGCGTAGTGCGCGTCGCGCGAGTACATCAGCAGGTCGTGCTGGAGGACCAGCGCGGCGATCCAGATGCCGTTCGTATCTGCCGCGTGCTGTACGCGGCGCGGGCGGCCCGCTACGATGCGGCGGCGGACGGGAGAAGGATGATGAACTACCGACGGATCGGAACCACGGACATGCAGGCCTCGTGCGTCGCGTTCGGGGCGTGGGCCATTGGCGGGGGGCCGTGGTGGGGGCCGACGGATGACGACGAGTCCATCCGGACGATCCACGCCGCGATCGACGCGGGCATCAACGTCATCGACACCGCGCCGCTCTACGAGCACGGCAAGAGCGAGGAACTGGTCGGCCGCGCGATCCGCGACCGCCGCGACAAGGTGCTGATCGCCACCAAGTGCGGCCTCTGGACCCGCGACGCGCGCGGCAGCGAGTGGTTCACGCAGGGACCGTACGTCGTCCGTCGCTCGCTGCGGCCGGACACGATCCGCATCGAGATCGAGGACAGTCTCCGGCGCCTCGGAACCGACCGCATCGACCTCTACCAGACCCACTGGCAGGCGATGGAGCCCGAGAAGACCCCCATCGCCGACACGATGGCCTGCCTCATGGACCTCCGCGCGCAGGGCAAGATCCGCGCGATCGGCGTGTCGAACGCGACGACCGCCGACATGGACGCCTATCGCGCCGCCGGCGACCTCAGCGCCTGCCAGCCGCGCTACAGCATGCTCGACCGTGCCATCGAGGCCGATGTGCTGCCCTATTGCCACCGGAACGCCATTGCCGTCCTGGCCTACTCGCCGCTCGAGCAGGGCCTGCTGACCGGGAAGATCGGCATGGACCGCACATTCGGCGCGGACGAGTTCCGGAACATGATCCCGTGGTTCAAGCCTGCGAACCGCGCCCGCGTGCTGGCGATGCTTGACGGGTGGAAGGACCTCTGCGCGGCGCATGCCTGCACGCTCGGCCAGCTGGTCATCGCATGGACCGTCGCGCAGCCGGGGCTTACGATCGCACTCTGCGGTGCCCGCAAGGTCGCCAACGTGATGGAGAATGCAGCGGCCGGCGGCATGATGCTCGATGCTGCGACGCTGGCGCGCATGCGCTCCGATGTCGAGGCCCTCGGCGCGCCGGAGGCGTAGCCGGTCGCGCGGCCGGTGCTACGGCTTCTTCTTCGACGGAAGGCTCACGGGCCGTGCCTCGTGCCGCACGGGCCAACTCGCGCGGCGCGGGTCGGCGTAGAGGCCGATCTTCGCCACCGGGATGTCCGTGAAGCCGATCGCCGCGACCGCGGCGGGGTCCTTGAATTCAAGCCGTGAGGGCCGTCCGTTCGTGTCGCGCACCAGCTTCGCCCAGTCCTTGTCGTCGTCGAACACGAGGTTGTTCGTCACCGTCTGGTAGGACCGGATGGACTTCGTGATGTCGTCCCACAGGCCGCCGGCGCTGATGTTCCGCGCGAACACGTTCCGCTTCGGGATGTTCGGCTCGTCCTCCAGCGTGCCGGCGAGGGTGGGGTAGCGCGACCTCCACAAGTCGGAGGCGACGGGCATGGCGGCGAACCGGGTGCGCAGCTCGCCCTTGGGGTCGTCCGTCGCGGCCTTCTGCCAGCCCATGCCGCGGTTGTCGAGATGGGCGGACTTCCAGCAGTCGAGAAACACGTTGTTGGAGACCACGTTGTCGTCGCCGCCGCCGATGAAGAGCGACTGCATGCAGCGCTCAAAGATGTTGCCATGGATCGTGTGGCCGCAGTGCTGGTCGTCGAGATAGATCGTCATGCCGCCGAAGCCCGTCTCGCCGACGATCTGGTGCCAGTAGTTGTACCGGAGCACGTTCCCGCGCGCCGTCCAGTCGCGGCCGACGTAGTAGGCGCCGGCGTCGCCGCTCTCCTCCACCGCATTGTGGATCTCGTTGTACTCGACGATGTGGTCGTTGCCGCCGGCCGAGAGCGCCATGTGCGGGCCGTCGTGAACCAGGTTGTGCGCGATCCGGTTGCCGACGCCGTCGACCGCGATGCCGGGCCGGTAGGTTCGTGCGCGCCGCCCGAAGTGGTGCACGTGGTTGTTCTCCGCGTTGTGCCCGGCGGCGGTCAGCGTCTTCCGGTCGCCCCCGCTCATCCCGATGCCGCCCTCGCCGGCATGGGCGATGTCGCAGCCGAACACGGTGTGCCGCGCGCCGCCGCTGACGTGGACGCCGCGTCCGCCGGTGTTGCGGATCGTGCAGCCTGCGACCGTGCAGTTCGTGCCGCCTTTGATCGACACCGCCGTGCCTCGACACGCTTCGATCACGAAGCCCTGGAACGTCACGTGCGAAAGGTTCTCGGCCTGCAGGATCGTCTCCGCGACCGACACCACGGCGCGGCCGTCCGGGTGGGGCGGCAGGAAATAGAGAACCCCGGACTGCCGGTCGAGATGATACTCGCCCGGGCGGTCGATCTCGGCCAGCAGGTTGAAGGCGTACCAGCGTGCGCGCTTCGGGGTGATGCCGTAGACCGGCTTGATCTCCGGCTTCCGCAGCAGTGCCTTGCGTGCCGGGTCGACGCCGGCGAGAGGCTCGTACATCTCGGCCCAGTCGTGATGCCAGTACGCGAGAACCCAGGGGTCCGTCTCGCCGGCCCACTGCGCGAGCCGCGCGCCGTCGTCCACGACGACCGCCAGCGGATCCTTCGCATCCGTGACGCCGCGGAAGCCCTCGTTCGGCCAGCGCGCGAGCGTCATCGGAGCGTCGTCGTAAAACAGTTCCGCCTCCGCCGGCGGGCTGCCGATCCCGAACCCGCGCACGCCGAGCCGGCCCCAGTTCGTGACGCCCTGCGCGCGAAGGTCGGAGGCCACGATGCGTCCGCGCCATTCCTCGGGAAGGCGGGCGAGGACGGCCGGGTCGACGACGGGGTGCCACCCGGCGACCTCGCGTCCGCCCGTGAGCCGGACCGTCGCGCCGGGCTCGGCGAGATAGGTAACCGGGGCGTTCGCGCTGCCGGAGTCCTGCGCAGCGAACTCCACCGCGCGGTCGAGGGGGTAGGTGCCGCCACGGACCATCACCGTCAGCGCCGTGGCCGCGCCGCCGCCCGCCCGGAGCTGGCGCACGCGGTCGCGCGCCGCCGCCAGCGTCGCCAGCGGACCGTCGGTCCGCGCCGCGTCGGGCGCCGCGATCCGGCCGCTCCACGCATCGTTGCCGTCCGCGGCCACGTAGAGATCCGCGGCGGGCGTCCGGCTCGCGTCCTTCGGACCGGGCGCGCTGCACCCTGCCGCCAGAATCAAAGCCGCAGCCACCCCGCCCGTCCAGCCCATCCGCCATGTCATCATCGCAAGTCCCCCGCGACGGCTCCGGTGCCGTGCGCCGCCAGTCTATCAGAAGTGAACCTGCCGGACTTCGAGACCTAATTCTTGCCCGGGCCGGTCTACGGCGCCGGGCGGACGAGGACGCGCAGCCGCTTGACGGTGTAGCTGCCTGCGTTGCCGCTGAAGGTCCAGTCCAGGGTCTTGCCCGTGCTGTTCCCGATGCCGACATCCGCAGCAGCCCCCGCCTTCCAGTTGTTGATCGCGAAGAGCGTCTGCTTCGCCGCGCCGTTGTGCACCTGCATCGAACCGTAGCCGTCGACGGGGTCGAAGGTCGCGTCGCCGCAGTCGTAGACGTCGCCCGAGGCGCCCGGCACGGAGGCCTTGTTCGGGGGGCCGTAGTTGTGCGACCAGAATTCGAGATTGCCGCCGGCCATCGCATCGCCCGTCTTGAGCCCCGGAACGTTGGAGAAGACCGTCAGGTTCGTGACGGGCATCTGGAAGACCGCGCCGGATGCGGCGGTCGGGATGCCGAGCTTGCGCACATCGCCCGTGAAGGCGTCCATCGAGGCATAGACGAACTGCGGCGCGCCGCCGGCCTTCTGGAGCTCGAGGAAATACGCAACGCGGTCGAACCGGCCGCCGAGCTCCGCGGTGTGGTCCTCGTCGTAGACGATCGTGCTGCCGAGTTTCGCGAGATCGAGGGAGTAGACGAGGCGGTAGGCCTTCGACTCCGCCACCTTGATCGCGAGCCAGTCCATCACCGGCACCTCGCCGGCGCGGAACTGCACGGCGGGGAGCCCTGCGCCGTTGGCCAGGTTGGGCTCGGCGGTCTTGTGCCAGCCGAAGCGGACTGCGACCGGATTCGT
Organism: uncultured Verrucomicrobiota bacterium; assembly: GCA_964423465.1. Taxonomy (GTDB): domain Bacteria; phylum Verrucomicrobiota; class Kiritimatiellia; order PWTM01; family PWTM01; genus VGWF01. The sequence goes on from CAYRFK010000185.1 coordinate 6,904, forward strand.
GCAGGCCGGCGAGGAGAGGACCACGCTGTCGCCGTCGATCACCGCCTCGGCCGGCACGAAGTCGGTGCCCTCGCCGATGATCTCGAAATGCGACGGCGCCTTGCCGTCGCGCGTGACGAGGCCGTCGGCGTGGTCGAACGTCACCCGCAGTTTCGCCCCCTCGGGCGAGAGCGACTTGAAGACGGGGCCCGAGAAGACGGTGTCCTTCGCGCCGTAGGTCTTCGCGAGCGCGAGCAACGCGAGGCGGCGGCCGACCTCCTGCTTGTTGCGCGGATGGATGTCGCGGATGTTGCCGACGTCGTGGATCACGGCCATGCCGGTGTCCGGGATCGCCTGCGCGGCGGCCTGCGCCTCCCAAAAGACGGGCAGGACGAACGGATCCTCCTCGCCGTACTGGAACGGGGCGATCTGCACGTAATAGAAGGGTAGCGGGCCCTGGTTCCACGCGCCACGCCAGCCCTCGACGAGCGCCTTCGTCTTGTCGGTGTAGAGCTTTCCCTCGCCGTGGTTCGACTCGCCCTGATACCAGATCGCGCCGCGGATCGCGAAGGGCACGAGGGGGTGGATCATGGCGTTGTAGAGCGCACAGGGATCCTGGTGGCCGCGCATCGGCGCAAGCTCGGGCGGGTAGGGCGGCAGGGGCTCCAGCACGGCGCCGGACTGGATTGCCGCCTGCGCCTGCGCGGTCCACGCGGCGTTCGTGGCGAGGTAGTCGCGCAGCCGGGCCTTGTGCGCATCGGTCCGCGGGTCGGCGAGCGCGACGCGCGTGCGGATGTCGGCGAGCGTGTCCGCCGCGCCGAAGCCGGCGGGGGGCGTCCACGGCTCGATCCGCGTGCCGCCCCACGACGAGTTGATGAGGCCGACCGGGACCTTGAGCGTCTTGTGCAGCTCGCGGCCGAAGAAGTAGCCGACCGCGGTGAAGCCGGGTGCGGTGGCCGGGGTGCAGACGCGCCACTCGGCGTTCACGTCCCTTTCCGGCACGGCCGATGTCACCTTCGGGATCCCGAGATGGCGGATCTGCGGCCAGTCCGCCGCGGCGATCTCCTCCGGGGCGCGGTCGACGCCGCCGAGGGTCCATTCCATGTTCGACTGGCCCGAGCAGAGCCACACCTCGCCGACGAGCACGTCCTCGAGGACGACCGTCGTGCGCCCCGCGACCGTCAGTGTGTGTGGTCCGCCCGCCGGCATCGGGGGCAGTGTCACGCGCCACTCGCCGGCGGCATTCGGCATCGCCGTCACGGCGGGCCCCGTGCCGATCTTCACCGACACCGTCTCGCCCGGCGCGGCCCAGCCCCACACCGGCAGCTTCGCGTCGCGCTGCAGGACCATGTGCGAACCGAAGACGTGCGGCAGGCTCACATCCGCGCGGGCGGCGGGAACGGCGGCGGCAAGAAGGAGCGCAAGGCGGACGGCGATGCGATTCATGACGTACGGGGTCCTTTCCGGCGCCGCTCTCAGGCGGCTTCCGCCCGGCGACGCATGAGCGCGCTTGTAGTCCGCCCGCCCCCGCCATGTCAATGCGCCCCGCGATTCCGGCGGGTGGGGCAGGCACTCCTGCCTGCCCGGGAGTGATGTCCGTGAACCGGGCCACCGATGCGTCCAAAGGTTGGAACCCGACGGCGGGTTGGCTTCCAGGGATTGGAACAACGACATCCAGCATCCAACGTCGACAACCGCACCCTCTGTGAGACGCGCTTGAGTACGCCGGATGCCGGGCGCATGCTTGCCGGCAGCAGACGGGGACGACACCATGAACGGCGCAAGGCGATGGCAAACGGGATTCCTGGTGGCAGTGGTGACCGCAGCAGCGGGCGCGGTCGCCGTGCCGGCGCCGCGGCCGGACATCGTGTTCATGCTGGCCGACGACCTCGGCCGCGCGGACGTCGGGTTCAATGGGCCGGACATCAGGACGCCCAACCTCGACCGCCTTGCCGCCGCCGGCGCGCGGCTCGATGCCTTCTACACGCTCCCGGTGTGCACACCGTCGCGCTGCGCACTGATGACGGGCCGCCACCCGATCCGCTACGGCCGCCAGTTCAACGTGCTCCGGCCCGGGCAGAAGGTCGGGCTCTCGCTCGATGAGCGCCTCCTGCCCGAGGCCCTGCGCGCGGCCGGTTACGAGACAGCCCTCTGCGGTAAATGGCATCTGGGCGAGTTCGAGGAGAACTACCTGCCGCATCGGCGCGGGTTCGACCATACCTACGGCTTCCGCCCCGACCACCGGAGGATCTCGCACCGGCTCACCGGCGGCGACGATCTGCAGCGCGACGGGAAGCCCTGCGCGGACGAGGGCTGGATGACCGACCTGCTGGCGCGCGAGGCCGTGCGCCGGATCGAGCAGCGCGATGCGGAGCGCCCGCTCTTCCTTTACGTCGCCTTTCACGCGCCACACACGCCGCTGGAATGTCCCGAGGAGTTCTCGAAGCCCTACGCGCATCTCGGGCCCATGCGCGGCATCTACGCGGGGATGGTCGCCGGGATGGACGCCGCCATCGGCCGCATCGTCGCCGCCGTCGACGCGAGCGGGACGCGCACCAACACGCTCTTCGTCTTCGCCAGCGACAACGGCGGCCTGACGGTGAAGGGCGACATCGCCCGCAACACCCCGTTCCGCGCGGGGAAGGGCAGCCTCTACGAGGGCGGGGTCCGTGTCGCCGCCTTTGCAGCGTGGGACGGCCGCATCCCGGCCGGCTCCGTCGTGAAGGCGCCGCTGCACATGGTCGACTGGTACCCGACGCTGCTCGGCCTCGCTGGCGCGACCCATGCTGGCAAGCCGCTCGACGGACGCGATGCGTGGCCCGCGATCGCTCACGGCGCGCCGACGCCGCACGAGGCGATCCTCCTCAACACCGTCGGCCGCGAGGGCGCCCTCCGCGCCGGCGACTGGAAGCTCGTCCGCAACGGGACCGCGGCGGACGATGGCGAGGGCGAGGCCGACCTCTCGCGCGAGGACCGCCTCCGCCGCCGCCAGGCCGCGCGCACCGCCCCCGACGTCGTCGAACTCTTCAACCTCGCCACCGACCCGTCAGAGACCAACAACCTCGCCGCCGCCGAACCCGCCCGCGTCAAGGACCTCTCCGCCCGCCTCGACGCCCTCGCGAAGGAGGCCGTCCCGCCCATCCTGAAACCCCCCGCCCCGCGCTGAGGCCAGGCCGGCAGGTCCGCATTGCCACACCCCGCGCCCGTGGGGCATGATCGGCTCCAAGGTACGGATATGCAGCCGCCTGCACGCGCCCGTCCGCCGCGACGATCACCGCCGCCGCCTTCGTGGTTCCTATGTCGATGCC
>CAYRFK010000186.1:0-10187 GCA_964423465.1 uncultured Verrucomicrobiota bacterium
TCGACAGCGCCAACGAGATCGTCGAGTTCGATCTGCAGGATGTCCGCGACGCCGACATCATCCTGGTCAATTACAGCAAGGCGTCCGTCGGCACATCGATGGAGGTCTTCTACGCCTCCCATGTGCTCCACAAGTTCGTGATCGCCTTCTCGCCCTTTACCTTCAAGGACTGCAGCCCTTGGATGGTGAAGTACTGCACCAAGATCCTCCCCACCCTCGAGGATGCCGCGGCCTACATCCGCGAGCACTTCATCGCGCAGCATCATCAGTAGGGACGCGGCACGGCATGTCCGTTCAGGCGGGGTCTCCTGCCCTACGCACCCGTTGCCGCGCGCAAGGCGCCGAGTTCGGCGGGCCTCAGGGGCCGCCACCGGCCGGATGGAAGATCGCCCAGTTCAATGGGGCCGAAGCGCACGCGGAGAAGACGGGTCACCCGCTGTCCTGCAACGTCGAACATCCGCCGGATCTGGCGGTTCTTCCCGGTTCCCAAGACCATCTCACAGCAGGCTCCCATGCGGTCCTGCCCGACGGGCACGACGGACAGGGCGCACAGGCGTTCGCCCTCGGACTCGACGCCCGAGACAAACCGCTCCATCCATAACGCCGTCAGCGGAGCCGGCGTCCAGATCCGGTAGGCCTTCTCGACGTGATGGCGCGGATGGATCAGGCGGTTGGCCAGTTCGCCGTCGTTCGTGACCAGGATCAATCCCTCGCTGTCCCAGTCCAACCGGCCCGCAGAGTAGACACGCGCCCCAAGGTCCGGCGGCAGCAATTCATGGAAGGTCCGCCGGCCGTTGGGATCGCGGGAGGTGCAGAGATAGCCGGCGGGCTTGTGGAGAAGAAGATGAACGATCCGCTCAGGCCAGACGGGGCGACCATCGACCTCGACGGAAACCCGGGAAGGATCGACCCGAACGCCCTGCTCGAGAACAGCGAGTCCGTCGACCGCGACACGGCCCTCCGAAATCAAAAGCTCGCAGGCGCGCCGCGACCCGAGGCCGCAGTCCGCCAGATACTTCTGAAGACGGACTTCAGACCGTGGGCTTGGTTTTGGGCAGGCCGAGGGCACGATCGCCCTTCTTCCACTTGCCGTTCTGCGTGAGCAAATCAATACGCTCAAAGCGCTTGAGTACATTGCGCTTCGCAGTGATCTTGCCACCGCCACCCTTGAGACTCGAATGCACCGACATGATGCGCGCTCCCTCGTAACGTGAATATTCGGCCACTTATGCCCTGCCCGGGCCGGATTGTCAAGGCCGTCCGCCACGCTCGCTGGCGCGAAGGAGCGGGGGACCGGGGTTGGAGCGGGCGGCGGCGACATCTTCGGTCAGGACGCCGACTGCGGCCTCGATCTGGCAGTCCCGGCCCGCAGGGATCTCGCCGGGCTCGGGCCAGACGACCACGTCGGGGATCACCGGACGCAGTTCCATGTCCTGTCCCTCCGCGAGCGTGAACCACCCGCGCGTCGGCACCTTGAGGGTGCCCAGATCGAGGATCTTCCGATCCGGCGTCGCGATAACCGCGCCCTCGCCGGGGACGCCGACGATGCGGCCGCGGCGGAGGGCTCGGATTGCATGGCACAGGATCTCGGAGTTGCTGCCGGTCCTCTGGTTGCAGAGGACGGTGATCGGCTTGGTCCAGACGACCTTGCCGAGGTAGTCCTCCGGGAAGCTCGGCTCGCCCCCGCGCGGCACCGTGATGGCATAGCGGGGATGACAGAGGATGGAGAGCAGGTGTTCGGAGATGAACCCGCCTGGGTTGTTTCGGACATCGATCAGGAGGCCGTCCTTGCCAAGTCCCTCGGCATACACATCACGTTCAAACTGGCGGAGATTGTTCATCTGCATCCGTTCGATGTTGAGATACCCGAGCGTGTTGCTGCTGAGGGCGGACACGAGGCGGCGGTTGTCGTCGATCCATTTCCGGCGGACGAGCGGCCGGGCCTCGTCGTAGCCGATCGTCGGCAGTTGGATCGTTCGAACCTGGGCCCCGGCGGCGCCGGCCACGTCGAGACGAACGACGCGGGGCCATCGGCCGTTGAGGACCGTGGTGAGGTCCATGTCCGGCGATACCGGGACTCCATCGATGGAACGGATCACATCGCCCGGCGCGAGGCGGCAGTCGTGCTGCTCGGCCGGCCCCCCTGGCAGGACATCCCGGACGCGCAGGCCCGGTCCTTCGCCGGCCGGATCGAACCGGACCCCCAGGTGGGCGGTCCGGATGCGCCATTGTCCGCTGGTCCAGGTCTTCTTCTCCGCGGTCCAGCCCATGTGCGAGGCGTTGAGACGCCCCAGCATCATCCGGATCACGCGCGCAAAGGCGTCTTCGTCCGCCGCGGCGGCAGCCTCGTCCTCCAATTCCCGCCGCACAGCGTCCCAATCGAGGCCATTCATCCGCTCGTCGTAGAAGCGGTCGCGCAGTTCACGCCAGGCCAGACGGAAGCCAAGCCGCTGATGCTCGCTCCAGTCGATGACATGAAGGGCCGAGAAAGGATACACCTCCCCCGATGCTGCGGGCTTCCCGTCCAGCATCCAGAGGATCTTGCTTCCAGCGGCGATCCACTTTGGCGAAGTGCCTGTCCTTTCGATCACCATCGTTGCGGCACCGGGGTCGGGAAACTGAATCCGGTGGGTCCCCCGCTTGCCCTGAATCGTCCCATGGAAGGCCAGCGCCTTGGAATCAAACGCCCAGAACAGATGTTCCGGTGCGCACCCTGGCAGCCGGACGCGGCGGACCCGGTCGGCAAGTCCTTCGAAGTCGATCCTCACGGGCGGGCGGGCGCCGTCCTTCTTCGCGGCCCCCTCGCCCTTGTCCTTCTTCGTCACGGGTTTCGCCACGACGGATTCCAGCGCCTTTTCAATCTTCCGTTCGCGCTCGTCGAGGTCGGCGTCCTCGCGCGACAGCCACGCATAGTAGATGTCCGTCTCGTTGTCGTACGTGCGGCCCGTGAAGGCCACGATACGACCGTCGGGCGACCACGCGGGCCACCGGTCATCCGCCGGATTCCGGGAGAGGTTGTAGGATTCGCGGGACCCGTCGGCGGCGACGATCCAGATATCGGAGTTGCCCGAACTGTCGTGGAGGGAGCAGAGTAGCCAGCGCCCGTCGGGCGACCACGCGGCGACGGCCCCGATGGGCGAACGGGCGACCGCGCGGGCGCCGGTCCCGTTGGTGGAGGCGACGACGACGGTTCCCTGCCCGTCGATCCAGCAGAGCCGGGAGCCGTCGGGACTCGGTTGGAGCTGCCTGCGGACGTTTCGGTCTTCCGTGAGGGGTTCGAGGCGGAATGCATCGTGTTCCATCCATGTCCGACCGCCGGCGCCCTCGCGGTGCGTCCATGCACCGAACGGCCCTGCCTGCCACCACGGGGCGGTGGCGGTCGTGCGGCGGGCGCGCCACAGATTGATGCCGAGGCCGTCGTCGCGAAGGAAGAACAGCGTCGAACCGTCCGTGGAGAAGCACGCCTCCGTGTCGAAGTCCAGGGTGCCCGAGGTGACCTGCCGGGGCTCCCGGACCAGGGTATCCATGACCCACACGTCCCCGCCCGCCGTGAAGGCGATCTGGAGGCCGTCGCCCGTGAAATCGACCGTGCCATGGCCCGAGAGGTTCCAAGCCAGCTCGTACCACCGACGCACGTCGCACGGGGACGGCGGCGTATGGGCGGTCCAGAGGGGCACGGCAACCGGCACGGCCGGGGCTGAAGGATTGAACCGCTCAAAGACAGCCCCGCGGCGGAAGACAAGAACGGATCCGTCACGAGACAGACCTGCAGCAACGATCGGCTGGTTGGTTCCCGCGAGGATGACGCGCGTGACGCCGGTATCGAGATCGCGCTCCAGCCAATCGCCCCCGGCGCCGCCGGCGAAATAGAAGGCGCGGCCGTCCGGCTTCCACAGCGGATGCCGTTGCGGTGTCTCCGCCGGACATGGACGAAGGAACCGGTCCGGAGCCTCATGGATCCAGAGTTGCGCGGCGGTGCTGCCGCGGTAGCCGACTCGGTAGGGATCGACGCCCTCCCGGGTAAACAGCACGCGACCGCCATCCGGCGACACGGCGGCATCGCCGGCGTAGTCGTCGAACAGCATGCGTTCCGCCGCGCGGCGGGTGGCGTCGATGACCAGAAGGCGGTCGTCGTCGAAGCCGGATGCATCGCGTACGGCGCGGGCCAGCAGCCTGCGACCGTCCGGGAACCACTGAACCGACTTGAACCCCTCGCTGTGCCACGTGATCTGCCGGGGGACGCCCCCGGCCACGGGGACGATGTGGATCTGGGTCGTATCGTCACGCTGGCTGAGAAACGCGATCTCCCGGCCGTCGGGCGAGAAGGCCGGACAGGAGTCGGGAGCCGGATGCGGGGCCAGTACGCGGGCCTCCCCGCCCGTGGAAGGAGCCACCCACAGGTCGCCCTTCCATTCGAAAGCGAGCGTTTGGCCGTCGGGAGAGAGCGCGGGCTGGGTGGGGATCCGGATCTCCACGCGCCCGGGCGTTTCGGCCGCGCGGGCCGCCAGACCAAGCGCTGCGGACAGAAAAAACACCGTCAGGCGGAGATGTCGGTGCATGGCCGGGCCTCCCCCACGCCGCTCAATCCTCGACCGATGCGATGGCGGAGATTTCAACCAGGGCGTCCTTGGGCAACCGGGCCGCCTGCACGACCTCCCGGGCGGGATAGGGCGCGGAGAAGAAACCCTGGTAGACGATGTTGAATTCGGCGAAGAACTTCATATCCGCAAGGAAGACCGTGCACTTGACGACATGCCCCATGTTCAGGTTGGCGGTCTTGAGGATGGCTGCGATGTTCTCCATCGCCCGCCGGGCCTGGGCCGGAAGCGACGGGGCGAGTTCGCCGGTCGCCGGGTCGATTCCGAGTTGCCCCGAAACGAAGAGGAGCGGACCGGCGGCGACCGCCTGCGAATAGGGCCCTATGGCCTTGGGAGCGTCGGGCGTCTGAACTGCCTGCATCGGTTTTCATTCCTTTCGGTGCGAGATCAGCAACGGTCAAGACATTGCCCCAGACTGGGGCATGGTGCAATAGCGGGCCGTCGCCGGCATCCCAGAGGGAACCGTGCGGCCCCGCTCGGCATCCTTTCCCCGCTCCAATACGGGATCGATCTTCATCAACCCCTTGCCGGACCCAAATTGACACGCGAAGGGGGCGCTTGTACTCTGCACGGGTTGCGGTTTTTCCGCACGGTGAGGCTTATGCCAACGTACGATTACCAGTGTCAGAAGTGCGGACACAGTTTTGAAGTCTTCCAACGCATGAGCGACCAACCGAAGCGATCCTGCCCGAAGTGCAAGGGCCGGGTGCGCAGGCTGATCGGCACGGGCGGCGGGCTCCTGTTCAAGGGGTCCGGCTTCTACATCACGGACTACCGGAGCGATAGCTACCGCAAGGCGGCGAAGGCCGATGTGGCCCCCGCCTCCTCTCCGAAGACAGGGGACAGTGCCAAGACGGGCAAGTCCGAGACCTCAACGAAGAAGGCGGCGCCCGCCGCCGGGAAGGGTTGACATGCCGGTTCATGTCGTATGCCCCCAGTGCGGCCAGGAAAACAAGACCGTCGGCGTATTCTGCGCGAAGTGCGGCGCACGAATGGGCGCGCCCTCCGTCCAGCAGCGTCGCGAGGCCTTTCCGATCGGCCGTGTTCTCGGCAACCTGGTTCGCCTCGCGTCCATCCTCGTCCTGGCCCTGATCGTCGGCGCGGCATTCTGGCCGCTCGAGGTGGCGGAGACCGCGGTGGACGAAACGCGCGCAAAGAAGCTCGGCGAATGGGTGGTCGCCATGGAGAAGCTGATCCAGCAACGGGGCACCACCGCCAGCATGATCGGCGACGACGACATCAACAACTATCTCGCATGGCGCGTCCGCGAGACGCCCGAGGCTTCCAAGCCGAAGGGCATGCAACTGGGACTCGACCGCATCCGCGTTGAGATCCGCGGCGACCGGATCCGCGCCGTGGCGCTGGGCGGCTGGGGTGCAATCCGCCTGTCCTTTGACATCCGCGGCCTGCCCGAGACCTCGGACCGTGCCTTCCGGCTGAACGTGCGGGAGGCGCGACTGGGCCACCTCAAGCTGCCCGGATTCGCGCACGGATGGGTGGCGGAGAAACTGGAACAGATTCTGGGCGGATTGAGCCGGGAGCGCGCCGTGCTGGACCACGTCAAGAGGGCCGATCTCGCCGACGGAAAAGTGAGGCTGGTCATCGCGCCTTGAAAGAGGCAGGGAGCATGTTGTTCATGAGAGACAAACGTGAGTTTTTGGCGATTCTGAAAGCCATTCAGGGCCAGCCGGCCTCGGAATATGCCCGCCTGATCGGGGACTTCGATTTCACGCGCTTCGTGGTCCACGTCCGGCGAGCCCCCGCGCCGGTGGAGGGCGCCGTTCAGGGCCTCTTCGTCATCCACGTCCCCCAGTTGATCGCCGGCTTCCCGGCTCCGCTGGTCGCGACGCCCATCCGCCGGACGGCTCTCGAGGACTACCTTGCCCGCCGGGTTTGCGCCGCGATCGACGCGCGCATGGCGTTGGCCGGACGGGGAGGTCCCCCCGCCCTGATGATTGCGCGGCCGGGTCCCCAGATTCTCCCGCGTTCGTCGATCATCGTGGCTCAGGACTACGTCGAGGCACGCCTCACCATCCGCCTTCCGGTTCGCGACGGCATGGCCGACACCTCCGCCGCCGAACAGATCTTCTTCAACGATCTCCCCGCGGTCGTCAATGATTCCCTGATCTTCTGCTACCACGATGAGGCCGAACTGAACCGCTTCGTGGACCGGATGGAGGACACGGATCACGTCCGCCAGCAATTGACGCGGAGGGGCCTCGTATCCTTCATTGGCGAAGGATCCCGCCCCGATGCCTCCCGTCCGGCGGTCGAACTGCCGGCCGAGGGCTTGGTGACGATGGACGTCCCGAATGCGCACACGCTGCGTGGCGTGGGAATTCCGTCCGGCGTCACTCTCATCATCGGCGATCCCTACTCAGGTCGCCGCGAACTGATCGCCGCCCTCGCCGCAGGCACCTACAATCACGCCGCGGGCGACGGCCGGGAAATGATCGTGTCGATCTCCGACATCGTCCGCATCGACGCGGACCCGGGGCGGCCGGTTCAGCGCGTCGATATTTCCCCGTTCCTCCCGGAATCTACGGGTTGGAAGACGACCGAGTTCACAACCGCATCCGCCACACCGGCCGAATCCCAGATGGCGGGTACGATCGAAGCGGTGCAGGTGGGCGCGCAGGCCCTGGTCTTCGACGAGTCCTTCAGCGATCCAGCGTTTCTCGCCGGCGATGCCCGCCTGGCGGGTCTGCGCCCCGATGCGCCGGCCTCGTTCCTTTCCCTGGCCCGGCGTGCCCGCCAGTTTGCCAACGATCTTCGCGTGTCGATCATCGTGGGGGCCTACGCCCACGCGGAGGAATTCCTCCCTGTGGCGGACACGGTCCTGTTGCTCGAGAACGGCCGGCTTTCCGATGTCACACGGGATGCGCGCGCTTTGAATCTTACCGCCGGATCCACGGCCGGGCTCAGCGCGCTGCCGCCGGCCGGAGAGCGCACCCGCTGGATCGTGCCCAGCAGCATCGATGCATGGCTTGGCGCCGACGAGGCCCATATCGAGGCGACCGACATCCACCACCTCGCCTTCGGCCGCTACGAGATCGACCTGAGTGCCGTCTCGCAACTGGTCGACCAAGGGCAGACGAAGGCGATCGGCATGCTGCTGTACTACGCGAAGCTCCACTTTCTTGACGAGATCCGAACGATCGCCGAGATCATGGATCAACTCGACAGCGATCTGGGCTCGGAGGGTCTCGATGCTCTGTCCCGCGACTTGCGCGGCGACCTGGCCCGCCCGAGACGCTACGAGATCGCCGCGGCGCTGAACCGGCTGGCGGGCCTGCGGATCGCACGACCGCCGGCCGCCTGATATGCGGGCGCTGATCCAGCGCGTCCGCAGCGCCGGCGTCACCATCCGGGACCGCGAGGTCTCATCGATCGGCCCGGGAGCCTTGGTGCTGCTCGGCGTGGCGGGTTCCGACACCGCCGCCGACGCGGAATGGCTCGCGGGCAAGGTATCCCGCCTGCGTATCTTCGACGACACGGACGGGCGGATGAATTGTTCGATCGCCGACGCCGGAGGCCGATTTCTCGTTGTGAGCCAGTTCACGCTGATGGCCGATTGTCGTAAAGGCAACCGGCCTTCCTATATCGCTGCGGCTGCTCCGGAGATGGCCGCCCTGCTCTACGAGGAGTTCGTCCGGTGTCTCCGCGACCTTGGCCACGACGTGCAGACCGGAGTGTTCCGTGAGATGATGCAGGTGCAGTTGATCAATGACGGACCCGTCACCATTCTGGTCGAGACGCCGCCGCCGGACTGAATTCGCCGTCCGGCTTGCCGCATGCCTCGCCGCCCTCCCGGCCGCGGCGGACCCGCCGGTGGCCACCGTCACGTCCACTCCGCCATTCGTCGTCCACTTCAGCACGACGCAGCGTTTCGCCGCACGGGGCGCCGACTCGATGCAGACCGTCCCGTTTCTGGCGTGGCTCGAGGAGGTCGCCGTCCGGCTCGAGCGCGCGCTCGGGGAGCCCCTGCCCGCGGAGCGGGGACGGCCCATCCTGTTCATCCTCACCGCCGATCCGGGCACGACCAACGCATGGATACGCCGCGAGGTGCGTACGGGCAGCGCGGGCCTGGGCCAGATCATCCGCGTCATGAATCCCGAAAAGGCCGACCCTGCGGAGGTCCTCGCCGCCTCCGTCTCCATGATGGTCGCGAGGCACGTCGCCGCACGCCAGGCCCCGGGCGCCCGAGACGAGCGACCGGCTGTCGCCCCGGACTGGTTCACCGGCGGCCTCGCCGGATCGCTCTACCCTTCACCGCGACTCGCCCTCCAGCGGCGGATGCTCGACCTGTGGATGCTGGACGGCGACCGAACCCTCGATGCCTTGTTCGGCCCCGCACCCGGCGGCACCCCCTTTGCCTTTCTCCCGGAATGGACGACCCTCGTCGCCTGGTTGCGAATCCGGCCCGCCTTTCCTGTCCTGGCCGGACGGCTGATGGATGACTGGGCGGCCGGTCGCACCCTCGATACGCGGGGGCTCGCCGCCCGCATCGACACGGGATGGACCGCCCGTGATCTCGCCCAAGAGTGGGACCTGGCCATCGCCGCCGTGCGGCAGACGGATGCCCCGTGGAAGCTGACGCCCGCCGACCTTGCAACCCGGCTGCGCGAGGCCATCCGCACCTCGAGGAACCGCGTCCCCTTCGTGCTCCCCGACGACGTCGCGGACCCCATCACGATCCACACGCTGACGCAGCGGCGGGGAGAGCCGTGGTCGCGGATGCTCGCACAGGCCATGCTGCTCTCGGTCGACCAGATACCTGTCGGCCGGGACGACACCCTCAACCGCGCGGTCAACGGGTACCGCGGAGTCCTGTACGCCCTCATGCAGCCCGCCCCCGCCGGTCCCGCGGCTTGGTTCGACGGATGGCGACTGCGCCGGAGCCTCGCGGCCGCCGAGCGTAACTTCGACGATCTTGAGGCCGTCATCGCCGCGGATCCCGAGGCGCCCGCCCCCGCGCCGCCCGCCGTTGCACCCGACCCCGCCGCCCAGGATGCGGGCCTCGAGTCCGAGGCCATGCGCCGGATCTTCCACGACGGATTCCGGACACCGCCCTAGCCGGCTCGCTTCGGACCGGCAGTGACGGTATGCTGCGGGCAGCAAGCGGAGGCCCCCTATGCCGGTCATGAAGGTGATGAAGACAACGGTCGGATCCGTGCGGGAGGACGTGCTCGCGTTCACCGCCGGCAAGGACATCGAGCTCGACCGCGAACTCGTGGAATTCGACTGCATCGGCACCGCGGCGCACGCGGTCATGCTGGCCGGCATGCGCGTCCGCCCCCCGATTCTCAAGCCCGCCGAGGCCCGCGCCGCCGTCCGCGAACTGGGCGCGATTCTCCGCCAGGCCCGCTCCGGACGGTTCACCATCCGGCCCGAGGATCAGGACTGCCACCTCGCGATCGAACGCACGCTCACCGAGCGGCTCGGCGAGACCGGCCGCCGCATCCACACCGGGCGCAGCCGCAACGACCAGGTCGCGACCGCCCTCCGTCTCCATTCGAAGACCCACACGATGGCGGCGATCCTGGAGACCGCCACACTCGCCGAAACGCTCGTGGACTTCGCCGAGGA
>CAYRFK010000187.1:0-5181 GCA_964423465.1 uncultured Verrucomicrobiota bacterium
ATTCGCCCGCGTAGCGTCCTCAACTTGGGATCCAACTGAATCGTTCCGGCTAAGCCGGAACGATTCAGTTGAGCGTGAGCTGCTGGGAGTCCATGGCACCGGTAAAGAAGTAGGGAAACTCCGAACTCCAAGGAAGTTGGAAGTCCAAAGGGGATAAGGAGGGAAGTCGGAGGGGGTTTCGACTCCGATTCGGGGCGTACCAAACGGTGCGCGCCTTGGACAGACCGGCGCCCACCCGTGGACCGTCCGGCCTTTCTTCCTTCTTCTCCGTTCCACTTATCACTTCCTTGGAGTTTGGAGTTTCTTACTTTCCTCCTCCGGAACGATTCACCTTCCGGGCCGCCTTTGCCCGGGTTCCATTTGAATCGTTCCGGCTATGGACCGTCGTGACCGTCCCGTGGGCGGTCGATCGGCGTGTGGGCCCGCCGCCGGTCAGGGGCCGGCGTCCCAGTCGGCATCGTGGACCGTCGTGAACCCCTGCCCCACGGCGCCGGAGGGCAGTACCAGCCGGTAGGGCGACGGCGTTCCCTTGACGCCTGCAATGACCATCACGTTCGGACGATCGAGCGCCGCTGCCGGGCTGAATCGCAGTCCCTTGTCGCAAATGAGATGGAGCCTGACGCCCTTCTCCCCGGCCAGCCGGGCGAACTCACCCCATGTCCGGTCGCGCTGTTCAACCGACTCTTCGCTGGCCTTCATGCTGCCCGCATCGTAGATCTGCACGATCAGGTCTGCCGCGCCAAGGATCCTCATCTTGTCCACGATCTGACCGTAGAGCGCCAGGCCCGTCGTGTAGTTGGGAATGTGCGGGTAGAAGGCGATCCGGTCGAAATGCATCTGGTCGCGTCGCAGGTCGACGATCACGCCCAGGCCGGACTCCGACAACGCGGCGCGGTCCTTTTCGAGCGCCGCGCGGTTCTTGGAGAGGAGATAGGTGGAGTCAATCTTGATCCCCGCGAAACGCCTGAAGCCCTCGCGGTGGCTCGCCAGGAGACCGGCCAAGTCTTCAATGCCCGGGCCTGCGTAAAAGAAGTCGTTGCTTGTCGCTCCCTTGGTGCTTGGGGACGGGCGGAGGCTCATCGGACTGCGTTCGCCGCGGATCTTGCCGGTATTCCCGCCGGACACAAAACAGGCCAGGTCCCGGGACAGGTCGTCCTCGGTCCGGTAGTGAAGATCCACGACATTGAGGGTGGCCCCCGCATCGAACCGGTCGCCGCTCTTCGCGAGGCGGTTCACTGCGAGCGGCTCGACGAGTCGCACACCGCAGCGTTGCGCCGCCGACTGCAGCGCAGCGGACGGGCCGGCCACGATCAGATCTCTTGGCGCCCGCTTCAGCAGGCTCAGTTTATCGAGGACCCGCGCCGCTCCCGCCTCGTCCACACCCGCTCCGTCCACGACCACGCGCACGCCCCTCCGGTCCATCCAGTGCGCCTGGTCGACGAGCCAGGAATCCTCCAGCGAGAGCAGCGCCCCGGCGTCGACTTCGACGCCGTCGAACCACGAGAAGAACATCGAGATCCCCTGGAGGCGGGCACGGATGTCCCCCAGCCCGTCGACAGCGAGGACCCGTCCGGCGGGCCGGCCGGGGTACCGGATGGCCGGGATTCCACGAACGCCGGTCTCGTTCACCGTGACGCGAAACAGGCGGAAATCCCGTCCCTCGATGTTCGCCGCGTCGGACACGCCGTAGTCCAGCGGGAGGGCCGGCGATTTCCGCAATCCCGGCGGTGCGTAGGCGGCACCGCCCACCACGGACTTGAGCTCCGTCTTGTCGTCCTGGAGATCGACTTCGACCAGCGATGCGACCGGCCCGATGTTCGACGTGATCCTGAACGGCTCGCTCTTCATGCTGTCGTTGAAGATGCCGACCACGTACTGTCCATTCCCGGGGCGCGTCACGACATAATGGAGGCGCTCGTTGCCGACGGAGAAGAGCATCTGCCGGCGCGCCTCGTCGTCCAGCAGCCGGCGCGCATGGTCGAGCAGCGTGTGCGGGACCTGCGAGACCAGCTGCCCCGGCGACCACCGGGCCGCGGACGGGTCGAGGCGCGCCGTGCCGTTCACGCCATGGTCGCTGAGCACCAGGACCAGTCCGCCCATGCACTCGACGATCAACGGCCTGCCGTTGACGGCGGCGAGCACCTTCATCGCCGGCGGCACCGCCTGCGGATCGTCCGTGAGTTTCTCCAGCCGGAAGTCCGCCGTCTCGGTGAAGGCCGCCCCGCGATACGTCACGTTCGCGCCCGGGGCGACGGTCTCCGCCTGCCCCTCGGCAAACCACTCGGGGAACATGCTTCGCGCCGCGGCCCCGAACAGGACGACCCGGCCGCCGTTCTCCGTCACGTGCCGCACGATCTTGCCCCGGACCATGGACGGCGCCATCGGCGGCACGCCGGTCCAGACGAGCAGCCCGTACCGTGGGAGCGCCTCCGGGCGGACATCGCTCAGGAGGAAGTCCACGCTCGCGCCATACGGAGTGGCGCACAGTGAGTGATCCTCCCCCATCGTCGTTTCGTAGATCAACTCCGACTGCAGGTAGTGCGGAAGGAAGAGGTCCATGATCCCGTGCATCTCGTAGTCGCCGGGGACATAGGGGGTGTCGCCAAGGATGGTGAAATCGATGCGTTTGTCCCCCCGTGTGACCGGTGGCCGCCACGCGTTGGAGAGCTCACTGACAAGCGCGATCGGGGTCTGGACCGGACCCTGGGGGCCGAAGTCCTCGATGAGCCTGGCAGCGCGCGCCGTGAACCTGCCCAGCGGCGAGGGGATCGCCTTCCTGCCGCCCCCGAGCAACTCGCCCGTCTCCCAATTGAAGAACCGCGCGCCGTTCAACCAGGAGAGATAGAGAACCTGCCGGCACAGGGCATAGCTCTTCTCGTAGTTTGCCCCCAGCTTTCCTTCCGGCCGCAGCGCATACTCGGGCTTCGCGCCGGTCTTCAGGACAGCGTCCTCGTTCGACACCGCCAGGTTGATCTGCCCCGAGAATTGGGCGCCGTACGGGAAGGGATACTGCCGTGCCGCCGACCGCAGGGTGGTCAGCGAGGGAACGATGACCTGGTTGTGCCGGTAGAACAGCTGCGAGCTCCCCAGGCTCATGATGCGCTCCCTGGCCACGTAGTGCGTTCCCCATGCGCGGTTGTGCTGTTGCGACATGTAGGGCACGGAGCTGCGCTTGAGGTTGGACTCGAGGAAGTCGAAGTAGGCGGCGGGGAAGACCGCGCCCCCGGCGCCCGCCGGCAGCCGGCCGTAATAGGACTTGTACTGCCAGTCGAACATCGCATCCACCTCGGCGACCTGGCCGCCGCCGAATATGGTGTGCGGGTACTTCGCCAGGAGCGGCCGGATGGTCCCGGGGTCGTACGCCCTCGCACTCTCGTCGTGGTCCGCCGGGTAGTTGATCTTCCGGACCGACGCGAAAAGGATCGTCGGAACCGCGGGCTTGTCTTCCAGCGCGTCCTTCACGAACCAGACCGGAGGATCGTCGAACTCGGTGGTCTCGATCATGTAGAAGCGGTAGTCGATCCCCAGCGTGTGCCGGTGCGCCGGCATCAGGGCCGCGTACTTGGAGATGAACCGCGTCCGCCCGCCGAAGAACGACCAGTCGAACAGTGGCGCGCCGGAATACCGTGCCTCCGGATCGTCGCCCACGTCGATCATCTGCGATGTGACGGGGATGCGGGGGGCATGCGTGCCCGCCTGCGCAGGCCCATCCCCCCGCGAAACGCCGGTCGCAAGCTGCCAGCCAGCCGCAGCCACACAGGCGACACGAATCCATTGGGCGCTCATCCGGTCAGGATACCGGAAACGGGCCGGACGGGGGAAGGCAGTGGCGGGTGCCGAGCGGCGCGTGCCCCGGTGTTCGGTCCTGCCCTCTTCCTCGTCGCCTTCCTCGCGGCCTTCCTCGGCAGAAGACCGACAGGATGACAGGATTCACGGGATGGAGAGGCTGACGATCCGTTGGCCGCTGGTGGACGGGCCCGCCGTGAAGCAGGCACTCCTGCCTGCCCTCTTCGATCTCATCGCATCGAAATCCCGCGGTCCGTTGGGAGGGCCACGGAGCCGCGGAGCTCACCGAGGTCCGGCCCGACACCCAGCGATGAAACCGCTTGTCTACTACCTTACACTTTTTGTAACGATCGTTACATCAAATGTAAGATAGTGCCAGGATGAGGCGGGGTGGGATATACGGCTGAAACTGTTCCGGGGCAGATGGATGGCTATGAGAGTGGCGAGGGAAATGGATGGAGGGACTCTGCCGCAGTCGGGCGGAAGTCGCGGAGCTGGAGCTGGAGGCTGCTGCGGCCGTTCCAGGTATTGCGGCGGAGTTCGAAGGCGATGTCGATCCGGCCCTCGGGACGGCCGCGGGCGGCGAGGTTGAAGCCGACCGCGCGGGCGACGGCGGCGCCCTGCCGGAGGCGGAGGCGGACGTGCTTCTCCTTCATGACCTGCCAGTCCTCGATCTCAACATCGCGGGCCGCCCACACCGGCGCGGGGTTGCCCTGGCCGCACGGGCGGGCGTTCTCGATGCAGTCGAGCAGCACCTCGTCCGCCTCGTCGAGCGCGAGCCAGGAGTCCACCGGAAGCACCGGGGGCGGGATGCTCCCTCCGACGCGGGCCGCGACGACCTCGTTGAAGCGCACGCGGAACTCGTCGACGCGCGACGCCTCGATGTCCAGCCCCGCCGCCATCGCATGGCCGCCGCAGCGCCCGAGCAGGGCCGAGCATTCGCGAAGGGCCGCGGCAAGGTCGACCGACTCGATGCCGCGGCATGAACCGCGACCGCCGCCCTCGTCGTTGAGCGCGATCACCACGGCGGGTCGGTGGTAGCGGGCGACGAGCCGCGAGGCCACGATGCCGATCACGCCCGGGTGCCACGCGGCATCAGCGACGACAATGGCAAAGTCGCGGGCGGGGTCGAACCCGGCATCGATCCGCTCCATCGCGCCCGCCCCGATGGTCTGCTCCAGTTCCTGCCGCTCACGATTGGCGTGGTCCAGATCCCTCGCAAGGTCGGCGGCGCGGGACGCGTCCGACGCAAGAAGCAGGTTCAGCGAAGCCTCCGCCGTCCCGAGCCGGCCCGCCGCGTTCAGCCTCGGCGCGAGGAGGAATCCGATGTGCCAGGCGTCCGGCTCCTCCTTCAGCGCGGCCACCTGCATCAGGGCCTGGATGCCGACCGACGGG
>CAYRFK010000187.1:5191-10155 GCA_964423465.1 uncultured Verrucomicrobiota bacterium
AGTCCGTGCCGCACGAGCACGCGGTTCTCGCCGGTCAGCGACACGCAGTCGGCGACCGTGCCCAGCGCGACGAGATCGAGAAAATCCCTCAGGTCCACCGCCTCCGCGCCGGGTCTCCCCGCCGCACGGGCGAGTTTGAGCACGGCGTGGGCCAACTTGAAGGCCACGCCGACGCCCGCCAGATCGCTCCAAGGCCGGCCGGGCTCGCCGAGCCGCGGATTGACGACCGCCAGAGCGGGTGCCGGCGTGCCGGAGGACTGGTGGTGGTCGGTGATGACGAGGTCGACGCCGCGCCCGCGCGCCCGGACAACCGCATCGGCGGAGTTGGTGCCGCAGTCGACCGTGACGATCAGGTCCGGCCGGTGGAGGTCGATGCACCGCTCCACCGTGTCGGGCGTCAGCCCATAGCCATCCTCCAGCCGGTGCGGGAGGAAAGGTTCCACCACCGCACCGAGCGCGCGGAACGCGCGCACCAGCAGGGCGGTCGCCGAGACCCCGTCGACATCGTAGTCGCCATAGACCGCGATGCGCTTTCCCGCCGCAATGGCGGTCCATACGGCGGCCGACGCGGCGGCCATGCCGGGCAGTTCGTCCGGATCGGACAGCGACTTCAGCCGCGGATTGAGAAATGACTCCGCCGCATCCCGGGAGGGAAGCCCGCGGGACGCCAGCAGGCGCGCGAACGGAAGCGGGACGGAGAGATCGCCGGCCAAGCGGACAGCGGCGGCCTCATCGACCGCCGCTGTCCGCCAGACCTTCATCGGCGTCCGGTCAGGCCGTGGCCTTCGCCGGCTTGCCACCCTTGCCCGGCTTGGCCGCCGGCGCGGACGCACCGACCGTGACGGGCTTGTCGCCCTTGTGCCAGAGCAGCATCACCGGCGTCGCGATGAAGATCGTCGAGTACGTACCCGCGATCAGGCCGATGAGGAGAAGCAGGGCGAAGTCGTTGATCGCACCGCCACCGAACAGAAGCAGCGCGAGCACGCTGATAACCACGGTCCCCGAGGTGATGATCGTCCGGCCCAGCGTCTGGTTGATCGCCTGGTTGCAGACGTCGAGGAACGACTTGCCACGCCAGAGCTTCGAGCCCTCGCGGATCCGATCGAAGATGACGATCGTATCGTTGACAGAGTAGCCGATGATCGTGAGGACGACCGCGATCATTGGCGCGCTGAGTTGACGGCCCAGCAGGCAGAAGACGCCCACGGCGACGAGCACGTCGTGCACCAGCGCCACGATGGCTCCCATGGCGAAGGCGAACTCGAAGCGCCACGCGATGTAGATGATCATGCCGACCATCGACAAGAGGAGCGCCACTAGGCCCTTCGACTTGAGTTCGTTGCCGATCTGCGGGCCGATTTCCTCCTTCTGCAAGAGGCTGAATCCGCCTTCGGGCAGGCCCTTCGTCATCACATCGAGAGCCTTCTCGCCATCGTTGACGCCCACCTGCACGACCAGCCGGTCCCGGACGGCCGCGCCGATCGACCCGCGCATGGCCTGATACTGGATCATCGGTTCGCCGACCACGCCGGCCTTCGCCAGCGCATCGCGGATGGACTCCTCGGCCTGCCGCTGTTTGTACTCGAAGGTCAGCGAGGCGCCACCGATGAAGTCCACGCCGAGATTGGCCGGATAGCGGACCGCAAACAGGCCCCATGACCCGACGATCACGACCAGCGAGAACGCGGCGGCGATCTTGCGCTTGCCGAGGAAATCGATGCTCGTATCCTTGACCCACCCCAGCATCTTGATCGTCGTCAGACGGCCGCTGCCGACCAGCCAGTTGAATAGCATGCGCGTGCAGAGAATGGCTGTGTACATGCTGACCAGGATGCCGGCGCTCAGGGTGACCGCGTACCCGCGGACGGGGCCGGCGCCCTGCCAGAACATGATCAATGCCGCGAGAAGCGTCGTCAGGTTGGAATCGAGAATCGTGATAAACGCCCGATTGTATCCGGCCTCGATCGCCGCGGCCAGATGCTTTCCGGCCTTCAACTCCTCCCGTATGCGCTCGTAAATCAGCACGTTGGCATCCACCGCCATACCGAAGGTCAGTGCGATGCCCGCGATGCCGGGCAGCGTCAGCGTGGGCAACTCCGGCGTTCCGCCGGCACGGCTGAACACCGCCAGCACCCCGGCGACGATCATCATACCCAGCGGCATGAGGATCACGTCGAGGACAAGGGCCACGTTCGCGAACAACCCGGGGATGAGGTAGTACGCCAGCATGAAGAGCGCCACGAAGACGGCGCCGACGATGGACGCCGTGACACCACTCCGGACCGAATCCTTGCCGAGCGTCGAGTCAACCGAGCTCTCCTGTACGATCCGCATCGGGGCCAGGAGGGCGCCGGTCTTCAGGACGTTGACGAGTTGCTTCACCTCGCGGACGTCCATGCCGCGGCCGCTGATCTCGCAGTTGCGGATGGTCGTGTCGTGCGGAAACCGGTCGGTGATCTCCGGGGCCGAGCGCAGCGCGCCGTCGAGGATGATCGCCAGGCGGCGGCCATCGTCGCTGCCGCGGTTCATTTCGCCGTTGGGGCGGTAGCGACGGATGATCTCGGTGAACTGGCGGGCGCCCTGCTTCGTGAACTTGAGGTCGACGACCGGGCGGTTCATCTGGTCGAAATCGATGCGGGCCTCGTCGACCGCCTTGCCGGAGAGCATGACGGCGCGCTCGACGTACACCGGGCGCCAGACGATGCGCTTGAGGTCGCCTTCCTCGTCGCGCTGGAGCATGAACTCGGCACCCTCGCGCTGCGCGAAACGGCGGACCTCGGACCAATAGGCGGAATCCATCTCCTCGTCCGGCAGGGCGGCGCGGTCGCGGACGTAGTGGAACTCGGCGCCGCTGCCCTCGGCGGTGAAGCCCCGCGGGGCCTTGTCGCCGTCGGCAAGCTTGCGGATCCACTCGTCGTTGTCCTTGTGGACGAGCCGGAACTCGAGGAACGCAACGCTCTGGATGGACTTGCGGGCGTCGTCGCGCTTCTTCGCGTCGATGCCGGGCATCTGGACGACGATGCGGTCCTCCATCTGCGGATAGATCTGCGGCTCGGAAATGCCGAGGCCATCGATGCGGTTGCGGATCGCCTCCAGTGCGACGTCGCGCGACACGACAAGGTCCTTGGCGACCGCGGCCGCCACCTGCTCGTCCGTCAGATCCGGCGTGCGCTCGCGGATGCGCTTGGCCAGTTCGTCGCGATCGACCTCGACGGTGAACGAGGTGCCGCCCTGCAGATCAAGGCCGAACTTGATCTTGCCGGGCTTGACCGTGCGTCCCTTGTCATCCTTCGTGTCGAACGGCGGGCTCACGACCGCAATCGAGCCGATCACCGCCGCCGCCAGAATGAGCCAATGCCACCAGGAATTCTTCTGCATATGCGTCCTCGTTCGCTGTCCGGTCCACGCCGCTGCCCGCGGGCCCTCGGTTCCGTTACTTCGCGGGCTCCTCCACCGGCGAATCGTCCTTGCCCAATACCTGCGAGATCGCGCCCCGCACGACCTCGACCTTGACGTTGTCGGCGATGCGGACGATCGCCGTCTTGTCCTTGATGTTCGTCACGATGCCCATGAACCCGCCGCCGAAGACGACGCGGTCGCCGCTCTTGACGGCATCCAGCATGGCGCGGCGTTCCTTCTCGCGCCGCTGCTGCGGGCGGATGATCAGGAAGTAGAACATCGCCAGCATGAGCACGAGCATCATGGGCATCATCAGGGGCGACTGCTGCTGCTCGGCCCCGGCGGGGCCGGCCATCGCCACGATCGTCAACATATTCATTCCTGCCCGTCTCCTTCCGTCTTCAGCGCCGCATGCTCGTCCGTCGGATCCCGGTAGGTCTCGCCCACCATCCGCCGGAACGCATCGAACGAGCCTTGTTCAAGGCTCGCCCGCAACTGCCGCATGAACTCCGCATACCGGTGCAGGTTGTGCATCGACAACAACCGCACCCCGAGAATCTCGTTCACGTTCAGCAGGTGCCGCACGTAGGCCCGGCTGAACGTCCGGCACGCCGGACATCCGCACCCTTCCTCGATCGGCCGCGGATCCCGCTCGTACACCGCCGCCTTGACCGGATACCGGCCGGCCGCCGTGAACGCGCTGCCGTGCCGCGCCAGCCGCGTCGGGATCACGCAATCGAAGAGGTCCACCCCCCTCGCCACGAGCTCCACCATCTGCGGGATCAGCCCGACGCCCATCGCGTACCGGGGCCGGTCCACCGGCAGAAATCCGACCGTATCCTCGATCCCCTTGAGGATCAGGACGTCCGGCTCGCCGACACTGACACCGCCGATCGCGTACCCGTCGAACCCCATCCCCGTCAGCGCCTGCGCGCACCGGGCCCGGAGATCGCCGTGCGTGCTGCCCTGCACGATGCCGAACACCAACCCACCGTCGACCCGGGGCTGGCGGACACAACGAGCCGCCCACTGTATCGTCCGGTCGACGGCCTGACAAGCGGTTTCCCGGTCGCAGGGATAGGGCGGACACTCGTCCAGAACCATGGCCACATCGGACCCGAGCCGCCGCTGGATCGCCATCGCGATCTCGGGCGACAGGTGGGTCCACGAACCGTCGTAGGGCGACTGGAACTCGACCCCCTCGTCGGAGAGCTTGCGCAGCTTGGACAGGCTGAAGACCTGGTAGCCCCCGCTGTCCGTGAGGATCGGCCGCTTCCACCCCATGAACTTGTGCAGCCCGCCCAGCGCCGCGATCGTCTCGTCGCCCGGCCGGCGGTGCAGATGGTAGGTGTTGCCGAGGATCACCTCGAACCCCATCGCTTCCAACTCGTCCGGGGACATGGCCTTGACCGTACCCTGCGTGCCGACAGGCATGAAGGCGGGCGTCTCCACGACGCCATGCGCCGTGTGCAGCCTCCCCCGCCGCGCCGGCCCCGCCGGATCGCGCGCCAGCACCTCGAATGTCCCCGGATTCGCCATGGTTGAATCAAAAACGAGCGGCGAAG
>CAYRFK010000188.1:0-10009 GCA_964423465.1 uncultured Verrucomicrobiota bacterium
ATCTGGACGCTGAAGAACTGGTTGAGGTAGCCGATGTTGCCCGGCACGACCATCAGGGTCGGGATCGGCGGGATCCGGAAGGTGGTGTCGCGGTCGTCCTGGTTCTCGACGCGCTGGTACTGCACGGCCTTGATGTCGATCTTGAGGTCCGCGACCTGAAGTTCCTCGGGCAACTCGGCGGCCTCCATGATCTGCGCGTTGATCACGTTGGCCGCGGCGAGGCGGGCCTCGATCTCGGCCTGCGGGATGATCTCGGTCGACTGCTCGAACCGCGGCGCGACGACGGGGAACTTGACCGGGATCGTCTTCCCGTCCAGCACGAAGGCGACATCGAACTCCACGGCGTGGAAGTTCTTCTCGTCGATCGCGATCCCCCTCTCCTGGATCTCATCCATCGTCAGCGGCCGGGAGGTGACGCGGGAGACGAGGACCTCGTCGAACACGCGGACCGGGATGCTCTCCGGAACCGCCTCCATCCGCACCGCGCCCGTCGCGGTGTCGACGAGCCGGATGCCGTCGATCCGGTAGTCGCCGGGCATCGGAAGCGGCGGGAGCCTCAGGGCTCCGTTGGCGGGGCCGACGATGCGGCGCGCGGCGAAGGACGGGCCGCGCACAACGGCCTCGACGTGGGCGCCCTCCACCGAAGCGGCCGTAACCTCGTTGGTTCCGCCGCCGCCGCTCTCGACGCCGACGTAGATCGAGCCCTGCACGTCCTTCGGGACGGACAGCCGCTCCGGCGACGCCACCAGTCGCGCGCCCACGATGCGATACTCCAGCGACACCAGCGGGTCCGCGGCCGCGGCGACCGCCGCCCAGGCTGCCACCGCCAGCAGCACGCCCGGCGCGCTGCCGAGGATCTTTCGCACGGTTTCCGCCCGAATGCTCATGTGATGTCGTCCCTGTGGTCGGGCCGCGATGCCCCTACTCCACCCACACCCATTGTCCCGCGATCTCCGACACGTAGAACGGAATCCGGAACCGCCACGCGTTCTCGCCGGCACCTCCGGTGAGTTGGAACGGGTACTCGCCATTCCGGGTGACCTCAACGAGGTTCGCCCCGGGACACGGCCTCAGGACCAGATCCGCCGGGTCGAGAGGCACGGCGGCGCAGGCGGCGTCGCCGAACAGTCCCCCATAGATCGACCTCAGATCCGCGGCCTCCTCCTCCGGCGGCCGGCCGCGCGCGGCCGCATAGCGCGCCGCCCGCGCTGCGAGAACCGCGATCATCTGGTCGGTGTTCTTCGCCGCGAGCGCCTGCTGGATCGACATGGCCAGCGCTTCGATGGCCGTGCGGTCGGCGGCGTCCGGCTCGGCCCCGGGGCCGGTCCACGGCAGGGACGTCAGCCGCGGACGTGTCAGAGCGGTGCGGATCTCCACAAGGTTCGTCCCGACGCCGGTTAGGTGCTGGTGCCCGGTCTGGCGCGTGTCGACATTCACGGCGTGCACGGTCCGCACGCCGTCAAGCGAGGCGGATATCGTGTAGGTGAACGCCGCTCCTGCATTCCATTCCGTGCGTTCGAGAATGACGCCGACCGGCGCGAAGGTCTGACGCACCAGATCGCACGTCGCCACGCGGCCCGTCGAGTCGGGCCCGCCGTAGTCGAGCCGGAAGCGCAGCAGGGCGGACCGGAAGTTCGCCACATCGTTCGTCGCGTCGATGGACCGAATGACGATCACGTTCGTGCCCTGCACGAGGAAAGGATCGGCCTCGGACGCAACGCTGAGGCTGTTGGTCCCCGCAAACACCCTCACCGGGAAGCCGTTGACGGTGAAGCTGCAGGCCTGGCGCTCGCTGGTCGTGATGAACTGGTGGTGGTCGATGGCCCCGGCCGCAACGGCGGCCCCGAGTGCGACACCGACCGCCCCTCCCAATGTCTTCGTCCCGATGCTCATTCATTCATCTCCCGCGGGTGCCCATCCCCGCCGCTTCCCGCTTCACCATCCGCTTCCCCATCGCCCGGGCCGTTGCATACGATCAGTCGCCTTCAGTCCGCTGCAGAGGCAGAAGGATGTCCTCGTTCTCCAACAACGTCGTCGTGGGGAAAAGAGGCCATTCTTGGCCCGTTTCCATCCAGCCATTCGCCAACATGATCGACGCCTTCGCTGTAAGAGCTGACCACTCGGAGTTGCACTGTCGCAACGCCCATTTCCCATCGTCGGTCCGCCCGGGCCAACACGTGAACCCGATCTTGCTCTCCGCCGCGACGGCGACGCCTACGATCGGCTCCAAGTCGAGCACCCCGTTGAGAGAAAGCGAGATCTCCCCGCCGACCCCGGCGCTGTAGTCCCACGTACCATCCGCGTCGCATGACACTTGACCCGTAACAAGGATCTTGCCGACCGCCTGACCGTAGATCTTGACACCCCAAGGTCCGACCATGATCTTGGCTCCCAGTTGCCCGGTCATGCCGATCAAGGGATCCATCTCAAGTTTCATGGCGCACGTGTAGCCCACGAGGTGGTTGTCCTGGCGCTCCTTCAACTCCTCCGTGAGGCTGGCCGCGGCGGCGGGCGCGTTGATTTGGAACGAAGCGTGCACCGGTGGTGGAATAAGGGTCTGGGCAAGTTCTTCCACCCTCGCGACCTTGCTTACGAGGTTCGACAGGCCGGCGTTAAATGCCGGCGACAGCTTGTGCTTGTTGACGTTGTTGGGATAGACGCGAAGCAACACGGAGTGCCGTTCACACTGGATCAGATACTCGTCCGGCTGAACCACGAGGCCGTACGGTATGACGACCGACGCATCCGGTCCCGCCCCGTACTCGCGCACGACGACATCGATATCGGGACCTGTCATCGAAGTCCGCGACGACCCGTTGCTGGTCGGAACCTGCCACACGGGATAGAAGTCCGGAGGCGTGCCGTCCGGCACGACGTCCGCGCTGAAGTGAACGGTGTTGTAGTCCGTGACCAGCGGCCGGTCCGGTCCCTCGACGATCTCCAACAGTCCGGCGGTCGAGGTCCGGGCCGCCGTCTCATTGAATAGGTTGGTCGTGTTCAGCACGTCCTTCCCGATAATGGACCGGACCGCAAACTCGCCCACACGGACCGGCACGGAGGCATAGGCCGCCCCTCCCTGGCAGATCGCATACTGGTCCGACGCATAGGCAACTGCGGACCGCAACGCGGTGCCAAGACCGCGGCGGAAGCCGACGAGGGCCGGGTGGCGCCCCCCGGGCGGCGTGGGCTGGGCCAGGAGATTGGGAGACAGAACGGCCAGTCCGGAACTCGTCCAGATGAAGATCCGGCCGTCGTTCCCCAACTGCGCGGACCACGGGCGGTCCCAATCGCCGGGGAGAGGAATGTCCGCGAGCGGGACCGGATTCTCGGGATCCGTGATGTTGAGAACCTTCAGCGTCCGGTCGCCGGGCCCGCTGCCGGTCGCGGCGTCGAACCCGAAGGACACCAGCGCGAGGTTCAGCAGGTTGACGACGTTCGTCTGAATCACGGGCACGCCCATGAGAACGCAGAGCCGGCCGGGCGTTTGCGAGAATCCCGCAAACCCGTGCGTGCGCGGCAGCGGGATGCCGTCGATCGCCAGCGTGCGGTAGCCCGGCGGCGCCGCAGCGGCATCGAGGCCGGGGCCGTGGGTCACCGCGGCAAACCGGCCGCCGAGTTCGAGGACGAAATCGGTGATCTGCTCGGTCGCCGGATTGCCGTTGTAATCGGGCGGCATGTTGTAGGCGGCGACGAGACCGCCGTTTTCCAGAGCGGCGACCATCCGGTTGCCGTCCATGCGGGGCAGCACGTCGCCCGGATCCACGAAGTCCCCGTCGCCGTTCCGGTCGACCCCGGGCATTCCGCCGCGGGGTTCGTTCACGAACGGATTTAATCCCTGGTTCTTCGGCGCGGTCTGCGCGTAGAGGAAGAGTTGGAGGTTGATCAGGCCGATCGAGGAGCCGGCGTATATATCCGCACCGTATTGCAGGAACCCGAGCATCGGCGGGGACCAGCGTAACGACGAAACCGCCAAGCTGTCGCTGTATGCAACGATCGAACTGGCGACGGGCCGCGGCTGGGTCGGATCGGCCACGTCGATGATCCAGAGCCACGGCGGCTTCGATCCGATCTGCCCGCCCGTGGCGGCGACCAGCGTGCCCGTGCGGATGGTCATGCTGAAATCCCTGTAGGCGTAGGGGCCGATGTAGCAGAGGGTCTTCGGCCAATCCGGCACATCGCACCGGCCAACCCGCGTCCACGTGCCGGCGGAATTCGTGGTGAAGACCTTGAACGAGGCGTCGCTGATAAGGCCGCCCCTGTCGAGTGCGTAGTAGTATTCGCCGTCCGGGGCGCTGGCGACGCCCATGCCATGATCGACCGCCAGCCGTTGTTCGATCACCCGCCGCGTTCGGAACCGCAGAGTGAACGTGTGCGTCCCGAGGCCAGCATCGTGGTTGATCGAATTACCGGCGAAATCCTTGAATTCACCAAGGAGGGTGACCGTGTAGTCGGTGTCCGGAGTCAGGTCGCTGAAGTGGAGGGTCAGTTCCTGCCCCGAGGCATCGAACTGGGCGAAGGGCGGGGACGAGACTGGCAGCGTCTTCACCGCGTTGGCGATATTGGTCAGCACGGCGGGATCGATCGGCTCGCTGAACCGAACGCGGACCGGCTCGAACGGATCGATCTCGATCGCCCGGTTGCGGGGCCAGGTCCAGAGGATGAACGGCCCGTTCAGATCGTTGTTCTGCACCCACCGCGGCGGCGGCGGCGCGCGGGAGAACTCGACGGAATACGCCGCCCGGGTCTCGAACCCGCTGCCATCCAGCGCCGCGATCGTGAGCTGTGCCCGGCCCGGATCGGCCGCGACGATGTCGTAATGGGCGATCGTGCTCCTCTGGCTCTGCTCGGTCCGGGTCGACACAAGCGTGACCGCATCAGGATCGCCTCCCGCCTCCGAGGGCGTGAAGGAGTCGAGCGTGACGGATACCGTCGGCGCCACCGCATTGTCGGTGGCATGGACCAGCAGGTCGACCGTCTGGCCGACCGCCGGCAACGCCGGCGTGTGTGCCATGCTCACCGTCGGCGGGACCGCGTCCACCAGACTACCCACGGTCTGCGGGTCGAAGAACACGTTCCCCGCCGCCACCTTCGGCCCGCCGCCGGGATCGTCGGGGTCCTGCTTCGGCAGCAGGGAGACACCGCGGCCGTACTGGCCCGGGAACAGAAGACTCGATGCCAGCAATGCGAACGACGTATCCTCGCCCGTCATGACGGCGATGGTCTGGAAGCGTCCGAAACGGTCGGACGTCGCGACGAGCGCACCCCGGTTGACCCGCCCGTCGATGGCGGTCTGCTGGTTGTCCCGCACCGCCATCACGACAGCGCTCGGCACGGGCCGACGCGAGCCGCCCGAAACGTAAACGCCACCCACAATCTTGGCCTTGTCGCCGAAGCCGTGCTGCATGGCGAGGACATCGAAGCTTCCCATTTCGCCGTTCATGAAACCGACCGTCGAGTGCGACGTGAGGCGGCCGTCCTCGTATTCCAGATCGTCGACGATTTCGTAGATCGGCACCCCGCCGAACTGCCGCGTTCGCGTGAGCACGCAGACCGCATTCGATACATGCCCTCCAGGCGGCAGATCGAGCATCGCCGGATCCATCGGCAGGTCGACGTGGGGCCGTGCCGTCACAACGTCGCCCGTCACGGTGCACCGGAACCCCGTGAGGCCGCGCGCGCCAACCGGAGGCGCGTTGCTCAGGATCGCAAGGAGTTGGTGGATCGGGAAGGGCTCGAGCTTGAACTTGGACTTCGATTCGATGGCCCCGGGCTCGATGTACACGCGGACGGGGCCGCCGTCGCTCTGGGCTTCGAGAATGCCGCCGCCATTGTAGAGGCCCACGCTGCCGTCGCGGAAGAGCTGACGGCTGGCGGGGATCGAGTTGCGGGTGCCGTTCTCGTTAACGACGACCGCGCTGATGAAGTCGTCGACGCCGCCCTCGATGAAGTTGTCGAAACTGCCGTCGGGCTTCGAAAGCACCGTCGCCGTCGAGCCGGAGTTCTCGTTGACGAGGATGACGGGCGACTCCGGATCCGCCGTGCCGGCCGAGCCGACCACGCGGACGAGCCCGTTGGTGGGCTCGTGGATGACCACCTGCGCCCCGGTCCGGTCGATCAACTCGGACGCCGTCCGGAAGCCGAATTCCCGCGGCCCGACGAGCGGCTGGCCCGTGGCGCCGGCCACCGTCGCGGACAGCCGGATCGTGTAGGGCATCCGTCCCTCCAGCGGCGAGTCGGGCAGCAACGTCGCCACGGTGCGCCGGAGGTTGAGCGTCAGGCCGGCCGCCACCTGCTGCCCGTTGGAGGCGACCAGGATGAGGTCGGCGGCGCGGAGCGTGGCGGGGTCGATGGCCCTGCTGAACGTCACCGAAACCGGCGTGACGGCCGACACCGCCGTGGCGCCGTCGGCCGGGTTGACGGCGATCACGCGCGGGCCGCCGGGCGCGACTCGGATGTCGACCGTCACCGGCGTCGCCGCGTTTGTCACCGTCACCGAGCCGAGCCCCTCGTCGCCCGTCGCCCGGTCCTCCAGGGTCAGGTTGCTCCGGCCGCCCGGCGCGAGGAGCAGGAACCGGCCGTCGCCACCGCTGAAGGTCAGCCACGTCAGGCCGACCACGCGCGCCGCGAGGCCTCCCGCCGTGACACCGTTGCGATCCCGCGCGAGGCCGTCGACCAGTGCAAGCGGCGACTGGAAGCGGACCACCACGTACTGGCCCGCGCGCGTGATGCCCGGAAGCCGCGGCGTGCCCGCGGCCGGATCGGGAACCAGGTTGCCGTCGGCGCGGAGCACCAGCCGCTCCACCGGCTCGAGCCCGGAGAGGCCCGGCGCCGTGACGACCCGCGCGAGCACATAGTACGCCCCCGATTCGAGCGTCATGTACGGGACGCGCGGGACGAGGCGGCGCCCCTGCGCGACGCCTTCGACACCCACCTCGAACGCCGCGACCGGGACCGCGGCACCGGCAAGCCCCACAAACTCCATCGGCGCGAGGCTGCGGAGTTCAACCGCACGGGTACCGTCCATGTCGCCCTGGCCCGCAAGAATCGAGATGCCGTTGACCCGGGCCTCGCCGCCGGAGACCTCGAAAACGGCGCCGGTGAACGATGCCGCGCCCCGAACGTCGATGCGGATGACCGCCTCGGCCAGGTCCTCCGGTCCCAACAGGAGCCGCGGCCGGATCGGACAGTGCCCGTTCAGCGTGGCCGCGAGGGCGTCGCCGGGCCGCTGGTAGGCCACAAAGTCGGTGTCGTAGCGCGGCGTGCGCCGACCGGTGCCGTCCTTCAGGGCGTACGCCTCATCCACGTCCGCACGGAGCGCCAGACCGCTGGGCATCGGGCCCGCCGTGTTGGTGATGGTGACGTACGCCGTGGCCGTGACCTGCGCGGCCGAGGCGGACGCGACGCGGACCGGCGGATCGACCAGTCCCGACCCCGTCAGTAACGCGGCGTCCGGGGGCACCGCGGGGCTTGCGGGCAACGGATCGCCCGCGTTCGGAACCGGCGGCGCCAGCGCGGGGTCGGTGTCGCCGACCAGCAGCGCATAGGCGCCGCCCGAGGCGAGCGGCATCGTGATCGATGTGCCTCCGCCAGCCACCGCTTTTGCCGCGGCGACCCAGCGGAATCCCACGGCGTCCCAGCGTGCAAGGACGGCAGTCTCCCCCGCGGCCAATGCATCCCAAGGCGTCATCTGGCAGGTTCCCGGGGCCCCGGGCTCGACCGTCAGCTCCAGCCAGAAGGCCTGCAGCGGGCTCCATCCGCGCGGCAGGAGCGCGGGCAGCGCTTGGGCGTCCAGCGGCGTCAGGACGGCGTCCGACGCCTGCCCGAAGGCGCCGGGGCC
This sequence comes from uncultured Verrucomicrobiota bacterium, assembly GCA_964423465.1. Lineage (GTDB taxonomy): Bacteria > Verrucomicrobiota > Kiritimatiellia > PWTM01 > PWTM01 > VGWF01. The sequence goes on from CAYRFK010000188.1 coordinate 7,838, forward strand.
GAAGGCGATCCGGACGACGCCCACCGCATCGGTCACGATGCCGCCGGCGGCCGGCGTCAGGTGCACCGTCGCATCCGACCGCGGCGTCAGACGCGGCGCGATCAGGGGTCGGATGGCGTTCAGCACCAAGGAATCCCGCCGCCATACCGGCAGGTGCCCGGCCTTCTCAAACCGCCACGTATGCTCCCCCGCCCCGGCGCCGAGCGTCACGAGGGCGCTGTCGGTGTCGTTCGTTCGCGCGGCGGGGCCGGACGGCCCGGTCTCGGCCACCTGCACCCCCGCGAGCGGCTGGCCGTCGGCGTCGAGCGCCCGCGCCAGGGCCAACGCCCGCACGGCGGCCGGCATGCGCCCGAACACGCGGCAGGTCAGCCGCGGAACGGAATCGCTCTTTGCCAGCGAGAGGATCCGGCGCGTCGTGACGGCACCCGGTGCGAGCTGCCCGCCGGGCGTCCAGTTGCTGAAGTCGAAGTAGGGCCGGTTCCCGTCCGCCGCGTCGGTGCCGTCGGGCGCAAGGGGGCCGGCCGTGCCGGTGGCCTGGTCGACGAAAAGCACGAAGGGCGCCCGCAGCGACTGCGCGCCGCGGTTCGTCAGGACCACATCTACATTCCACGTGCCCGAGGCCCGGTTGAACCGCATCGCCGAGTAGTGCGCCTCGACCTCCACGGTGATGTCTTCAAGGCGGTTGGTGACGCCCTGCACCGCCAGGTCCTTCTCGGCGCCGCGCACGGGCGCCAGGAACGCGAGGAGGGCTGCGGCAACCGCGGCAGGCAGGACGGCCCGCCGTCCGCAACGCAGCCCGGTCCGCCTGCCGGCTCTGGAGTGCCGCATAAGGTGCGATCTCCCTCTTGTCGGGGTCATGGCTCGGAATACTCGTAGTCGATCGCCACGTGGCTGCCGTCGACTCGCTGGCGAAGGATGCGGGTGGGCCAGTCCGCGACCAGCCGGTGGAACCGGACCGCCTCGGAGATCGGCACGCGGGCGAGCCGGTTGGTCCGGTCGATCTGCACCCGGGCGTCATCCGAAAAGGCGCTCGGATTTCCGGCGGAGGTCTGCATGCGGATCTCGCCCGCCCCCTCGACGGTCACACGGAACACGGCGTTGGTGCTCAACGCCGGGAGGCCGTCGTCCGTGACACGGATTTCCACCGGATGCGAGTTCAGCGCATCGTTCAGCGCCGGCATCCACCGGAACACCCCGCTCGCCGGGTCCAGCGTGGCCCCGGCGGGCCCGGAGACGAGCGCGAACGTAAGACCGTTGCCCGGAACATCGGCGTCGATCGCCACGTTTGTGCAGGCAAACTCGACCAGCGGCCGGGCGGCCCCGTCGGCCACAAACAGAACGGGCGGCGTGTTTCCCGTGGTCCCCTCGACCAGCCGCGCATAGGTCAGCCAACCGTGCGAGGCGAAGACGTCCAGATTGTCGAACAGATCGAGGTAGAGGCGTGAGGACGTGCCCTCGAAGATCGATGGAAGCGCGACCGAGATGGCGAAGGACATCGCGGTGTCGTAGCCGGCACCGCCGGAGCCTGGCGCCGTCGCCTCGCGCAGGATGAGATCCGGCGACAGCGGAAGGCCGCCCGACGACGAGGGTGCCCATTGCACGCCGGCCTGGTCGGCCGTCAGGAGGAGCAGGGTCGCCACCTCGTCCAGCGTCTGAAGCGTGAGGGAGAAGGAGTCGAAGAAGACATCGGGTGCCGGATGCTCATCCGTAGCGAAGCCGAAGCCGAGTTGAAGGCGGATCGAGGTCCACGCGGGATCCGCGGTGAGGGTCAGGTTCGTCGTGACCAACGCCGCCCCCCCGCCCGTGGAGAGTTCCATGTCCGGCCCGAAGTAGACGGAATCGGCATGCGCGGAGAGGCACGGCGCAACCACGCCGAGAAGCAGACCCCACAATCCTCCCCTGATCCCCCTGAAATCCATTCGCGAGCCTCCGTCCCTCCGGCTTGCGTTAATTGCATCAATCTTGATGTAGCGACCTCTATCACATGGCGGAAGTGCCATCAAGACTCATCGACAGACGCATCAGAATACTAATTCGGGCAGGCGGGCGGACGGGGACAGTCCGACGGAGTGATCCCGTTCGCATTGAAGGCGTCGACGCGCCAGGCGTAGCGGACGCCGCGGTTGAGCGCGTGGGTCGTCAGGCCTGTGCATCCGCCGCCCTGGAGCTGGA
>CAYRFK010000189.1:0-9971 GCA_964423465.1 uncultured Verrucomicrobiota bacterium
TACGAGATGGAGTTCCGGTTCTCGACCCCGGCCCCCGCGGGCACGCGACTGGGACGTCTCAACATCCGTCGGCGTGGCGACGAGGAAAGCGGCATGATGGACGTGACGGCCGGCACCGCCGCACGCGTGGTCTTCGATCAGGAGCAGAACCTGCCCGTGATGCTGGCCTTCCACTACCTGCGCAACGCCGACATGTCCATAGGGGAGGTCATCATCCGGCGGATCGAGTAATGCAGGCCCGCGACGATCGGGTGCGGCCTCAACCCATCTTCGCCAGCAGCGCTCGCACCTCGGCAGCCAGGTCGCGGCCGACGAGGGCCGCAACGCGCCCGGCCTGCGAGGCGAGGACGTCGCGGCGAAGGACGGGGTCGGAACAGATGCGGTGGATCAACTCGGCAAGTTCCTCCGGCGCGAGTTCATCGAAAAGAACGCCGGCGCCGCCCATGGCCTCCGGTGTGCCGCCCACGGCGCGAGCGACCACGGGCACCTGCTTGCACATCGCCTCGACCAGCGGCAGGCAGTAGCCCTCGTGGCGGCTGGTCGTCACGAAGACGTGCGCCTTTGCATAGTAGCCGAGCAGGCCCGCGGGGGAGGCGTAGGTCTCGAAACAGACATTCGCCAGGTCCATCTCGCCCGCCAGCATCCGCAGCATCGCGTAGTAGCGGGGCGAACTGCGGTCCGAGCCGACGAGAATGAGGCGGCTGAACGGGTTGATCCGCGCGTGGTACCAGCCGAACGCCCCGATCAGTTCCTCGACGCACTTGTTCGGCGCCATGCGGCCGACGAAGAGGATGTTCGTCAGCGGCGCCGCGAACCGCTGCGCGATCGCGGGGTCTGCCGGGGCGTCCATCGCGGACGGCGCGAACGGAAGCGGAAGAACCTCGGCCCCGCGGACGCCGAGGGCCGTGAGTTCGGAGGCGTTGAACTGCGAATCGGCCCAGACCGCGTCCGACGCCCCCGCGACGCGGGCCAGGCCGTCGCGGCCGGCGCGAAGCTCGGCGGCGAGGCGGTCGTCGAAGCCGCGGAAGAACGAGTCGGGCGTGACGTTGTGATAGACGAGCACCTTGCGGGCCGGCGACGCGAGATACGGCTGTTCGGCGAGCGAGGCCGTGCCGTAGTGGTAGACGACGAGGTCGCCCGGGCGGCCCGCGTAGTCCTCCAGCGGCCGGCACGATCCGCGGGCCTCGGACGCAATGTTCCCGGCCGGCGCATAGATCTCCGAGGCGCCGCCCATCCCTCGAAACACGTCGCGAAGATGCACCGCGGCGTTCGAGATCGCGTCGCCCTCGACGAATCCCGCAACGATCTGGTGCCGGGCCGGGGACGCGCTCACGGGGCGACGCCTCCCGCCGTGCCGCCCGTCCGCCGCTCAAGTTCGGCGATGCGTTCGTCGAGCCGGCCGACCTCCCCCTCGCGCGCCGCCTTCTCGAACTCCACCGCGCCGGCGATGAGATGGTCGAACCCGGCCTGCTGGAAGCCCATCCGGTCATGCTGGTAGCGCAACAGCTTCCACAGGAACCGGCGGACGCCCGCACGGACGCGCCCCACAAACCCTGGCTTCGTCGGGATCGCAAATGGGGACGTATCGAGCCCGGAGCGGATGCGCAGCAGGGCCATGTAGCGCCGCAGGTACTCCGCCTCCGTCCCGGCATCGCGCAGGTGCAGTGCACTGTGCCCGGGCGACAGGCGGCGCGGCCCCGCCTGCCCGGCCCGCGCCTCGACGGCACGCCGGATCTCCGCGCCAAGGTCGGCGGATCGATCGGTGTTCGCAACGATGAGTTTCATGGGAGCCCGGGGGCGCGGCGCGAACCTTACTTCGCGGCGGACACGCCGTCGAGCGCGACGATGGGAAACTCGGGCGACACGGTACGCGCGGACTTCATGATGCCCTCAAACCGCGCGAGCACATCCGGGTTCTTCGCGGCGACGTCCGCAGCCTCCGCCGGGTCGGCCTCGAGGTTGTAGAGCTCCGTCACGACGGGCGGCGGGGCCTTCGACGCCTTCTTCCCCTTGGGCTGGAGATTCTGCCGGATGGCCTTCCACGGGCCCTGCCACACCGCCTGCTGGCCGCCATATCCGGCGAACTCGCGATAGAGGAATGGACGCGCCGGCTGAGTTTCGCCGAGCAGTGTGGGGAGCAGGCTCACGCCGTCGGCGACGGCCGGCACGTCCTTCGCGGCGCCGGCCACGTCGAGGAACGTCGGCATCCAGTCCTCGAATCCGCTGATGAAGTCGCTCGTCCGCCCCGCCTCGATGCGGCCGGGCCAGCGCGCGATGCAGGGCACGCGGATTCCGCCCTCGTAGAGCGAACCCTTGAGCCCGCGCAGGCCGCCGGCGGACTTGAAGAAGCCGGTGTCGACCCCGCCGACATCATGCGTCGGGCCGTTGTCGGACGAGAAGACGACGAGCGTGTCCTTCTCCAGCCCGAGTTCGCGCAGCGTCGCCAGCACCTCGCCGACCTGCGTGTCGAGGTGCGTGATGTAGGCCGCGTAGGCAGCGTGCGGCGTGCGGTGCGGCGTGTAGCCCTTGCCGCCGACGTAGGGCGGATCGTCGCCGAGCTTCCCCTCGTAGGCCTTCACCTCCGCGTCCGGCACCATCAGCGCGACGTGCGGGATGATGTTGGGATAGTAGAAGAAGAACGGGCGGTCCTTGTTCGCGCGCAGGAACGCGAGCGCCTTCTCGTGAATCCGGTCGGGGGCGTAGTCGGTGCCCTTGAAGGCGGCGTAGGCACCGGGATCGTTGGGGTCGGCGTCCGGCGGCAGCTTCGCGTGGCCGGGGATCGGCGGGACATTCTTCAACGGGAACTCGCGCCCGTCGTCCCGCAGGTAGGCAGGATAGAGCGAATGCGCGTGGGCCTGGCAGACGTAGCCGAAGAAATGGTCGAAGCCCTGCGACAGCGGGTCGCCCGTGCCGCCGACCGTGCCCAGCCCCCATTTGCCGTACGCACCGGTCGCGAACCCGCGCGCCTTGAGCAACTCGGCCACCGTGACGGCGTCCGCCGGGATGTCGAACTGGCCCTCCAGGCCCTTCCCCACGCTGCGGTTGTCGCGGATGAAGGCGCGGCCGGGATGGCGGCCGGTCATCAGCACGCAGCGCGACGGGGCGCAGACGGCGTTGCCGCTGTAGTGGCGCGTGAAGCGCAGCCCCTCCGCCGCCATGCGGTCGAGGTTCGGCGTGCGGATCTTCGACTGCCCGTAACAACCGACCTCGCCGTAGCCGAGGTCGTCGGCAAGGATGAAGACGACGTTCGGCGCCCGCGCAGAGGCGGACGCGGACGCGACGAGCGCGAGGGCGGCGAGGATCGTGCGATGCGCGGTCATGGGCTTGATGCCTAGGCGAACACAAGTCGCCGACCTTTGGGCTCGGGTACCGCATCCCCGAACTCCCGGGCCGTGTCGATCCAGAGCCTCGCCGCCTCCTTCGCATTCGCCAGTGCCTGTTCCTGGCTGTCCCCATGCGCCATGCAACCGGGAAGCTCGGGCACCTCGGCGACAAACGCATCGTCCTCGGCGCTCCAGAAAATGATGATCTCATACCTGTCGGTCATGGGTTCCCTCCGAGTCTGTTCCTGACGATGATGTCGCGCACCTGGCGCACCTGATAGGGTTTGGCGTGACTGCCGCTCCGTTGCAGATTCGGGCGTTCCGCAAGGCCCGGTCGCCGGAAGACATTGTGACTCCCTCGCGTCCTGCGCTCGAATCCCAAGCGCTCCAACAAGCCGCAGAGATCGTCGAAAAAGATGCTCGCATCGCTCGTTCCGCGCAAGATCAATTCGAGCAGCTTGTCCCACTTTCCCATATGCCCAGCCTACCGCATCCGATCCACACGCTCAATCGCGATGATCGCGGCGATCGCCCGCCAACCATGATCGGCCGCGAGAAGGCGGGTGGGTCATGCGCCATCCGCCGGGGGCCGGGGACGCCGACTCGGGACTGCGCGGAGGACGAGCCACACGCCCAAGAGCAGGGGCCCGAAGATCACAGCATGGGCCACGATCTGGAATGCGGGCCGCACGAAAGCAGGCGGCTCGTATCCGTTCCCCTCGTCCTCGCGCTTCGCGAACGGAAGCACACCGTCCTCCAACGGCGATCGCATGCTGCCATCCCATTTCCCATAGGCGAGCAAGCCGCGCTCCACATGCACCAATTCGTGTCGGTTCGAAAGCGCGAACCCAACGGGGTCGAAACCGGAATCGCGCAGGCAGCGATAGGCGTTGTACTTCATGAACGTCGTCACGGCATCGGTCCTGCCCGTCGCGATTCGGGCCAGAATCGAAAGCAGGATCGGAACGTGCTCCGGCGACGGAGGCACTTCGACATCGAATCCGCGGGCGCGGAAACCGTCCTCGATCCACTCGACCTGCGACTTGTGCCCGTTCGTGTGCCACCACGCCAGCCATCCGGTCGAGCCGCCTCCCGGATCCTGATTCGTGATGTACTCCATGGCAACCGACGTGTGACCGTACGCGCAGCCCATGTCCTGCCCCGGCTTCAACCGTGTGACGATCCGTTCGGCCCACGTCTTGTCCCCATACAACCCGACGACATGCCCGGCACTATGGAACCATCCCTGTCGAATGAGCCGCTTCTCGGTCTCCCGCCACCAGTCCTCCTGCGAGTGGCGCATCAGCCACTCGGGACTCTCCGTGCGGCGCGCCGGCGCAAGAAGGTAGAACCAGCCGTACGCTGCAAGGCCGCCCCAGACAAGCATCAGAAAGCCGGCCACGAGTCGGCCGATCCTCCGCCGTCTGGAGTCCATTGCCATGGATCGACCGCTATGATCCCGCCGCCAGCGCCGCACGGGCGGGCGCGGGGAGCGCGGGCTCCAGATGCGGGTGGGCCTCGACCAAACGCGCGATGTCGCCCAGATCCTTGATGATCGTCATGCGCATCACGTCGTCCGCCCCGCCCGCCGTCTGCCAGTCGTAGAACTTGCGTCCGGTTATGCCGGAATCCTACCCGCCCGCTCGCCCGAAGCGAGTCCGATTCGCGAACGCCCCACGGTTGACCAATTCGGGCCCCTGTGATTCCGTCTCCCCATGAAGAAGCTTACGATCCGCATGGATGATGCCATGCACCGGGTTGCCCGGTCGGCGGCGGCGGCGAGAGGAGTGTCGGTGAGCGCGCTGGTGCGTTCACTTCTGGACACGGTGCGGCCGGTCGACGTGCGGGCGGACGCCGTGCAACGCTCCCTGAAGGCCATGGATGCGGTGACGGGATTCTCCGCGAGAAGCCGTCTCTCGCGGGAGCAGTTGCATCGAACCGGCCTCTTCCTGGCGGGCATCGCGGCACTGGGGTTCTCGGTGGCCGTCTCCGCCGCGGAGCCGTGGTGGCGGACGGTCACGCCGGTCGCGAGCGTGGGCGTCGGCGTGAAGGACATCGAGACGGTCCAGCCGGGTGCGGCGCGGGGCGTGGGGACGCTGGGGTGGTACGGCTTCTGGTTCCTCGATCAGCAGGACGACGCCGGCTTCCTCAAGGCCGGGCGCGCGAAGCTCGACGCGGCGGGCGTGAGGCAGATCGTCTACTACGACGTCGGCGAGGTCGGCGATTTCGCCGGCTTCTTCGCCCCCGACGGCCGCATGGTGCGCAACGGTTGGTCGCTGCCGTGGTGGAAGGGCGAGCCCGCGCTGACCGCGCGCTGGGTCGGCCTCGACGCCTTTCTGCGCGACGTCCCGTGGGCGCCGTTCCCGAGCGCGAAGACCTACGGTCTGCCGGCGTTCACGACGCCCGACGGCAAGCCCGCGGACGATCTCTACGCCACCGTCGTGCGGCGCGGACTCGACGGCGCGTGGAGCTTCGACCTCGAAAGCAATGCGGGCATCACGGACGACGCCGCGCAGCGCAGCGGACTCGCCGGGCTCGCCGGACGGCAGGCCGGCGCGGCGGACGTGCAGGGCAAGACCGGCTGGCCCATCGTGCGGCTTGTCGACCTCGACTTCGCCAACCCGCAGATGGCCGCCTACTGCGCCCGCGAGATCGAACGCATCATCCCGGCGCTGAGGCCGGCCGGCATCCACGCGGACAATCTCGGCGAGAACAACCTCGGCTATGCCAACCGGGGCGCCTTCGGGCTGTGGTCCGTGCACACCTTCCGCGACCACCTGCGCCAGCGCTTCACCGCCGGCGAACTGCAGGCGATGGGCGTCACGAACCCCGCGACCTTCGACATCACGACCTACATCCGCGAGAAGCCCCTCGAATCGCGCGGCCACGCCTGGCATGCGTTGAATCCGAAGTGGGCCGACGACCCCGTCTGGGCCGCCTACCGCGTTCACAAGGTCGAAACCGCCCTCGCCTACCACCGCTCGTTCTTCGACGCGGCGAAGGCCGCCGCGCGGAAGGCGGATCTCGACTGCGCCGTCTTCGGCAACACGATCCCGATGCCGCTCGGCGGCGCGCTGATGAAGGGCGCGTGCGACATCGCGCACTTCGAGTGGAGCACCGTCCACGGCTGGTGGAACATGCGGCCCATGGGCCTGCCGCCGACCGGACGCGTCGACTTCGTGACCCGCCTCGGCGCCGCCGTCTCGGACGCCGGCTACTGCTGGCCGAGCATCTATGTCCGCAAGGACCTGTCCGGCATCGGTCACGAGAACCTACACAGGGTCCTCGCCTTCGACTGCCTTGCGAACCGCGGCCTCCTCGACTTCGGCCACTGGTACCGCGACGGCTACTCGCCCGGCACGCCGGAGAGCGCGGGGGCCATCAACCGGTTCATCCGCGACCATGAAAAGGTGCTGAGCGGGCGCCGCTACGTCGCGGACATCGCCGTGGTCCACTCGGCATGGTCCGAGATCGCATCCTGCACGGTCTTCAATCCCCTGCCGGACCGCTTCATCGACGAATACACCGGCTGGTGCCGGTTCCTCGGCGACACGCACCGGCAGTGGGACGGCGTGCTGCAGCAGGATCTGACGGCGACCAACCTGGCGCGGTTCCCGGTCGTCGTGTTGCCCTCCGTGCTCACGCTGACCGACGGCGAGATCGCGGAACTGAGCCGCTATGTCGAACGCGGCGGACGCCTCGTCGCCACCGGCCTCACCGGCACGCGGCACGGTCCGGAGCGCAACCTCGCATCCCGCGACACGCCCTTCGCCATCCCCGGGGCAACGATCGTCACAAATCGCCCGGGCGTCGACTATTGGCGCAGGAACTCCGACGCGGCGGCCGCGAAGGCCATGGCGGATCTGCTCGCGGCGGCGCCCGTCGCACCGCGGCTGGAGACCGACGCCCCCGCAACGGTCGGCGTGAATCTCAACCGGGGCGATGATGCGGAGGGGGCATTCCTTACGCTCGACCTGAACAATGTCGATCTCGACGCCGCGACCGACGCGATCCGGCCCGCACCGGCCGTCGCGACCACGATCCGCCTCCCCGACGACTGGCCCGCCGGAGCGGTACGCGTCACATGCCTGCGGCCCGGATCGCCCGACGCGCCGCTGCCCGCGGAGGCCGTGACGCTGGACGAAGCAGCGCGCAAGCTGCGCCTGCGCGCGCCGTCATTCGATACGATGCTGATCCTGTGCGTGCGGCCCGCAGGGGGGACGTAATCGCATGGATCCACAGTCCGGCCCGCGGGGCCGCGGGCCCTCCCGGGACCGGACGGTCACCAGCTGCGACTTGCGCCGCCGCCGCCGGAGCGGCCGCCGCCGAAGCTGCTGGAGCTTCCGGAGGACGAACTGCTCCGGAACGAACTGCCCGACGATCCTGACGATCCGCCACCGCGTCCGGTCTTCTTGGCGAACTTGCCCATCACGATGATGATGACGACGAAGACTAGGAAAACGATCGCGCCGGTTGGAAAGCCCCCGGATGCGCCACCTTCCGGGGCAGATGCGGTTGCGACAACCGTCGTGAAGGCCGGCACCGCATTCGACGCCGCGGACCACGCATCGCCGCCGATCCGCGCGGCCACCGCCTGCGCGGCGCGGGAGAGGCCCTCGCCGTGGCGGCCCTCGCGGAACAGCGGAATCGCCGCCTCGTCGAGAATGCGCCCCGCGGCGGCATCGGGCAGAACCGCCTCGAGTCCGTAGCCGACCTCGATCCGCGCACATCGGTCATCGATCGCGGCGAGGATCAGGACGCCGTTGTCCTTCCCCTTCTTGCCGATGCCCCACTTTTCGAACAGGCGGACGGCGAAGTCGTCGACCTCGCCGCCGTCCAGTGTCTTCAGCGCGACCACCGCGATTTCGGCGCCGATCCGCCCGTCCACCGCCAGCAGCCATGCCTCCAGCGCCGCGCGCTCCTCCGGCGCAAAGACACCCGCAAGATCCGTGACGCGCCCCTGGGGCTCGAGGGACTTGAGGACATCGTCCGGTCCGGCCGGCGCGCCCACGGCCCACAGGACTGCCAGACCGATCGCTGCCCCCACGAAATGTCGTTTCACGCCGCCCCCTCCTGTCGTTCGATGTTCGGTGTTCGGTGTTGGAAGTTCGATGTTCTACCTGGCCTTCTTCCCGCCCATGCCGCCCTTCTTCGGGCCGGGCGTGTCGCCGGGGATCTGGGGAAGCGGGAGGTAGTCGAAGTCGAGGATCATCTTCTCGGCCAACGCGAGGCGAAGTTCGCGCTCGACGTCGGCGACCTCGGGCCTGCCGGAGAGGTTATCCAGTTCCGACGGGTCCTTCTCGAGGTCGTAGAGTTCGTAGACGGGGCGCGGCGTGGTGAAGTAGGTACGCTTCAGCGGCTCCGCCAGCGTGCCGGCCTCCGCCGCCGCCTTCATCTGCTGCCAGCCGGGGCCCGAGGCCGAATCGACGGGGCTGTACGGGATCCACGGCGTGCAGTTGTAGATGAACTTGTAGCGATCGCTCCGGACGCAACGGCTGAGGTCATAGCTGCTGTTCGACATCTGCACCGTCACCGGCGCGCTGCCGTGCGGACCGCGCTCGGCGAAGATGTGCTTCCGCGGCTCGAACGGCTCTCCGCGCAGGAGCTTCAGGATGCTCATGCCGCTCATGCGCTCCGGCACCGCGACCCCGGCGGCGGCAAGCAGTGTCGGGCCGAGGTCCTCGCCGGAGACGAGGGCACGCGTCGAGCCGCCCGGTTTCACAACGCCGGGCCAGCGGACGATGAAGGGCACGTTGAGACCGGGATCGTAGAGCGAGCCCTTTCCGTGCGGCAGAGCCTGCCCGTTGTCGCCGCAGAAGATCACGAGGCTGTTGTCGTAGATGCCGCGCTTCTTCAGAACTTCGATCGCCGCCTGGAACGTGCGGTCGAGGCGCGTGACCTCGCCACAGTAAGCGGCAACCTGCTCGCGCATGCCCGGCAGGTCCGGCCAGTGCGGCGGGAGCGTGACGGTCTTCGGGTCGGGCTCGTCCTCCTTCGCGTTCCAGACGTGGTGCGGATCACTGTAGTTGATCCACAGGAAGAACGGCTTTTCCTTCGGCACGAGGTCGAGGAAGGCGCCGACCTGGCCGGCGACCTCCGTGTCGGAGCACGTGTTCACGAAGTCCATGCGCTCGGTGAAGGTCTTGAGCCCGTGCTTCTGGAGCAGCGCGCCGATGCCCGCGCCGGCACGGTCGCCGGAGCCGTCGAGGTGGTAGCTGCGGCCGCAAACGCCGGTGAAATAGCCGGCCTTCGACCGGAGCAGTTCCGGGAAGACGATCTCGTCGCGCGCGAGCGGCGAACTGAAACGCGTGATGCGCGCGGCGACCGCCGAGCGGCCGGTCATCAGCGTCGCCCGCGACGGCACGCACTGCGGAGCGCCGGTGAAGAAGCGGTCGAACCGCATCCCCTCGGCCGCGAACCGGTCGAGGTTCGGTGTCCTCACGTCCTTGCAACCGTAGCAGCCGACGAACGGCGCGCTGTGGTCGTCGGAGAGCAGAAACACGATATTCGGCGGCGCGGCGCATGCCGCGATCGTCCACGCCGCCGCAAGACCCGCCATCCACGCGCTTTTCATGGTTCGTCTCCCCATCCGATGGTTGCCCCGTGATCCTCATGCCGGGCCGCGAGGAGGTCAAGCGTTGCGGAGGG
>CAYRFK010000190.1:0-1610 GCA_964423465.1 uncultured Verrucomicrobiota bacterium
TCCATCACGACTGATGAAGACGGGGCCAAGCGACTGGTGTCGGGTGTCGGCCCTTCCCTTGTTGGATGTTGAGTCCTGTCCGCCTCGCCCCCCGACCCTCGACCCCTGCCACGCGCCGCTCACCGCGGAACGCGGGTGGCGCGGTAGTCGATGGGGGTGCCGTTGACCTGGAGTTGGCGGCCGACGAGCCGGACCTCTCCGCCGGCCGGCACGATGACGATGACGGCGGCCTGGTCGGGGGCGAGGGGAATCGCGACGTCGCCGCGGACGTTGCGGAGGATGAACCGTCCGGTGACGGCGTCGTAGAGGTCCGCCGGCGCATCGCCGATGCGAAGGACAGGCGAGTTCGCCGCGTCGAACGGATTGTAGAGGAGGCGCGTGGGGTGGCCGGGCGGCGCGAAGAAGTCGGTCGCGTTCAGGTCCCACGCGATGATGCCCTCGACGCCCGTCGCGTGGTAGAGCGCCCCGAGGAACCCGATGCTGGCGCCCATGTACAGCGCGATGTTGTCGCACCTCCGGCTGAAGTCCGGCTTGTCGGTCCAGTACTGCGCGAGTGGCGTGCCGGCGCGGCGGTACGCGCCAACGATCGCGTCGCCGGTGGCGTAGGGTTGGGGGCGGTGCGCGTCATCGGCGGCGTGGGGCAGGGACCGGAGGCCCTCGTAGGAGAAGAGGCTGCCGGTGTGTCCGGGCAGCGCGTCGCGCCACGGCTTGTGGTCCTGGCGGTCGGCGTCGAGATCGATTCCGAGGAAGTAGCGGCAGCTGTTGGCGGCGTGCAGCGCGTAGCGCGCGGCGGTGCGGGCGAAGCGTGCGTCGTAGCGAACGGCCGGCAGGAGCCAGCCGGGGGCTTGGTAGCTGCCCATGGCGAAGGCGTAGAAGCCGTCGTCGCGCGGCGGCCGCCAGCACGCGCCGTCGAGCCCGTCGCACGTCACGCCGCCCGGCCGGGTGCCTGCGGTGATGCCCCAGGGCATGACCTGCGCCTCCGCGAGCGGCGGCGTGAAGGCGGTGTAGTCGCCGAACCAGATGTCGAGCATGCGGTGCATGTCGAGGTCGCAGCCGTGCTCGGCGTTGAGGCGCGCGAGAACGAGCGGGCCCATCGCGTGCGACATCTCGTAGCGGCCCGGGTGGGCCAGCCACCACGCGATCGCCTCCCGGGCGGCCGCGAGATGCTCCGGGTTGCGCGTCCGCGTGTGCGCCGCCAGCAGCGCCCAGGCGAACGAGGCCGCGTTGCCGACGTTGGAATCGATGCGGCGGGGCAGGACGGCCCACGCGCCGTCGCGGAACTGGTAGTCACGGTCGAGATCGAGCCGGCCGGGAAAGCCCATCGCCCGGCCCATCTGCAGGAGAGTGTCGGCCTGCTGCACGAGCGCCTCGCCGAAGGCCGCGTTCGTCGGGAACCGGTCGGCCAGCAGCGTGCCGATGACCAGCGGCCAGTATTCGTAGATGACGTGCGCCACCTTGCGGCCCGAGCCGGGGCGGTTGGACCAAAGACGGGTGACGGGATCGAACCACTCGATGACGGGGTCGACCCAGTTCACACCGTGGAGACGGGGCATGTCGTGGCCGAGCAGGCTGGCGCCGACTACGGGAACGATGCAGGCCTGCGCCTCGCC
>CAYRFK010000190.1:1620-9939 GCA_964423465.1 uncultured Verrucomicrobiota bacterium
CCTCGCCGCGCGGGTCCCTGCGGCGATCCGGCCCGAGGTAGCCGTCGAACCCGAAGCGCGTGCGATCGGCGGAGAGATTCACCGCCGGCAGTCCGACGCCCTCGCGCGCGGGGTCGAAGAGAACCTCGTAGTAGTCGCGCGCCGCCGCCCGCCAGTCGATGATGTGCAGCGGCTCGGGAAGGCGTGGCATCTTGCCGACCCGTGCGACGGCGATTTGCGGCTCCGCCGGACTCAAGGTCTCCTCCGCGGCCGGTGCGAACGCGAGCGCGCCGGATGCGAGAAGCGATCCCGCAATCGCCAGCCGGCATCGTCGGCCACTGGATTCGACAAGCATGGCCGGCACTTCTATTCCATCCTCCGAGGGCTGTCCAGCGCTGCAACACCAACACCAACACCAACACCCAACAGCCAACAACCAACAGCCAACGGCGGAGGACGAGGAAGGGACCGCCACTCGACACCGTCGTCCCCCTCCACCCCCCACCTCCAACCTTACGCCTGATGAAGACGGTGCCAATCGACCGGTGTGGGGTGTCAACCCTCCCCCGTTGGATGTTGGGTGTTGGATATTGGCTGTTGGCTGTTGAGTCCGCCCGTCCGTCGTTCGATGTTGGAGGTTCGCTGTTCGCCCGCCGTTTTGGCTTTCATCCACGGCCGGGATGGGATTCCATGGCTGGATGAACTGCCCAAGGCCGGTACGCGGAGAGCAGTCTCTTCGAATGGCGGATCTTCCAAGGGTTGGAAGCCAGCCGTCCGCCGGCCTCCAAGGGTTGGAACTTCTCCCGGGCGCGGCGGTCACGCGCCGGCATTTTCTGCGCGGCTCGGCGTTGGCCGTATCGGCTGCCACGATCGGACCCGTCGCGCGGGCGGCGGAGGCGGTGGTTGCGGGGTCGCCGCCACGTACGATCCATCCGTACCCGGCGTCCGTGGTCTGGCGCGACGGTCTGCTGCGGCTGAAGGGGCGAGCGCGGCTGGCCCTCGGCGGCGGGGCGGCACCCGACCTGGTCGCACTGATGAAGGAGATGTGGCCCCGCTTCGCGCTCGACGGGGTCGGTCTCGAGATCGTCCGCGATCCGAAGCTGCGCGACGGAGAGATGGTCCTCGGCGGCGGACGCCCGCCCGCGCTTGCGGCGGGGGATGCCTATGCCCTGGCCGCGGACGCTTCGGGCGTCGGTGTGGCAGCCTCCGGGATGCCTGCGCTGCGGCATGCCTGGTACACGCTGCTGCAACTGGTCCAGCCAGCGGATGACGGCACCGTCACGATCCCGTTCGTCCAGATCCGCGACGCGCCGGCGGTCGCCTTCCGCGGGCTGCACCTGTGCGTCTTCCACGAGACGACGCCGGTGATGATCGAGAGGGCGATCCGTCTCGCCGCGTTCCTCAAGTTCACGCACGTCGTCCTCGAATTCTGGGGCATGCTGCGGCTGGAGTCGCTGAAGGAACTGTCCTGGCCCGAGGCGTGGAGCCGGCGCGACGCCGGCCGCCTCGTCGCCGCCGCGCGCGCGATGGGCATCGAGGTCATCCCGATGTTCAACTCGTGGGGCCACGCCACCGGCTGCCGCAACAAGTACGGGCGGCATGTGGTGCTCGACCAGAATCCCAAGCTGGCGCCGATGTTCGAGCCCGACGGCTGGACCTGGTGCCTGACCAACCCTCGGACGCAGGCCCTGCTGCGGAGCGTCGCGGACGAACTGATCGAGTTCGCCGGTCCGGGCGGCTACTTCCACATCGGCTGCGACGAGGCCTACTCGCACGCGACCTGCGACCGCTGCCGCGTGACGGACCGCGTGAAACTCTTCGCCGACCATGTCAACGGCATTGCGGAGCACATCGGCTCGCGCGGCCGCCGGGCGATCATGTGGGGCGACCCGCTGCTGGAGCGGGGCAAGTGGCCCGCCGGCTTCGAGGCCAACGGCACACCGGACCTGCCGACGCATCTCGCGCTCGACCACATCTCGCGGAAACTCGTGATCGCGGACTGGCACTACGGCGTGACGAAGGGCGACGTGCCGACGCTCGCGCTCTTCAAGGAGAAGGGGTTCGAGACGCTGGCGTGTCCATGGAACTCGGCCGGCAATGTCCGGACGCTCGCCCGCGGCGCGCGCGCAAACGGGAGCGGATTCCTGATGACGACGTGGCACCACCTGCCGCAGAGCATCCCGCTGCTGCCGCTCGTCGCCGCGTGTACGTGGTCGAAGAACGAGGCGGCGCCGGACCTGCAGCAGATGGAGGGATCGCTCGTCCGTGCGACGATTGCGTCGCTCCTGCGCAAACTCGTGCCGGCGGCGGGCCGCTTCGACCGCGCCGGCTGGAACCCCTTCGAACAACCCGCCGAGGTGGACTGATCCATGGACGTATCGCGCTCCATCTCCGTGATTGCCGACGGACTCGATTTCCCCGAGGGACCCGCGTTCGACGCGGCGGGGGATCTCTGGTGCACCGAACTGAAGGCCGGGAACCTTGTGCGGTGGAGCGATGGCGTGATCGAACGTCATCACGTCGGCGACACCGCCAACGGGTGCGCCTTCGACCGTGCGGGCGGCTTGTGGTTCACCGATTCGCAGCGGCATGCGCTGGGCTGCTTCGATCCCGCAAAGGACGCCGCCCGCACGGTCCTCACCGACGTTGGTGGCGTGCGGCTGAACCGTCCGAACGATCTCGCCTTCGACCCGGCCGGCAACCTCGTCGTGTCGTGTCACGGAGACGGGCGCACCGAGCCGACCGGATGGCTCTTCGTGCGCATGCCCGGCGGCGAGGCGCGCGTGATCAGCCGCGAGAAGTACTTTGCCAACGGCGTCGCCTTCTCCGCCGATGGGTCCTTCTTCATTTTCGCCGAGACCTACCGGCACCGGCTCTGGAAGGCGCAGTGGGACCCGGTAGCTGCGCGGATTGTCCACGAGGAACCGTGGGCGCACATCGGAGGGCCGATCGGGCCGGACGGCATGGCCTTCGATGCCGACGGCAACCTGTTCGTCGCAGTCTTCGACATGGCGAAGGTGGTGGTCGTTTCGCCCGCCGGAGCGATTGTCGAGACCATCGAGCTGCCGGTCAAGCGTCCGACGAATTGCGCGTTCGATCCGTCCGGCCGGCTCGGGCTGGTCGTGACGGATGCCGATCGCGGGTGCCTGCTCTCGATCGCAACGGACCGCAAGGGAGGCCCGGTCTTCCGGGGATGTCCATGGAGTCGTTGAAGCAGATGTTCGACCTCAAGGGCCGGAAGGCGCTGGTGACGGGATCGAGCCAGGGCATCGGGCGCGCGATAGCGGCCGGGCTGGCGGAGTACGGCGCCGACGTGATGATCCACTGCGCGTCCAACCGGGCCAAGGCCGAGGCGGCGCGGGCGGAGGTCGAGGCTTTCGGCGTGAAGAGCGGGATCGTTGCGGCCGACCTGGCCGACCCCGGCGCGGCGGCCGTGCTGCGCGACGCGACGCGCGCGGCGATCGGCGACCCGGACATCGTGATCCTGAACGCCTCAGTGCAGATCCGGAAGCGCTGGCAGGACGTCACGCCGGAGGAGTATCGCGTGCAGGCCGACACGAACTTCGCCTCGTGCCTGTGGGCGGTGCAGGCCTTCGCGCCCGCGATGCGCGAACGGCGCTGGGGGCGGATCGTCACCGTCGGCAGCGTGCAGCAGGTGCGTCCGCATCCCGAGATGATCGTCTACTCCGCCCTCAAGCTCGCGCTCGTGAACCTGGTGCGCAGCCTCGCGCCGGAGCTCGCAAAGGACGGCGTCACGATCAACAACCTCGCGCCCGGCGCGATTGAGACGGGGCGCAACGAGAAGGTGCTCTCCGACGAGGAGTACCGCCGCAAGGTCGAATCGAAGATCCCGGTCGGTTACGTCGGCGAGCCGCGCGACTGCGCCGGCATGGCTCTGTTGCTGTGCTCCGAGGCCGGGCGCTACATCACGGGGCAGGATGTGTACGTGGACGGCGGCATGGGGCTGCCGTGAGGATGCGGGCGGAAGCGCGGGTTGTAGCCGGGGGCGGCTCGTCCCGGCGTAGCCAGGCGAAGCCGGATGACCCCGGCACCCTTGCACTTCGGGGCGATTGGTTTGCCAGCCTCGACGCGGCGGACTACAGCAGAACGTCGAGGGTGGAATGCGGTTGCGGGGATCGACGAAGGAATTGAAAGGAAGGCCCATCGTGAGATCGATTCATGCCACTGTGTTGATGTCCGTCCTTGCGGCGGCGATGCCGGCCGGAATGGCGGGCGCGGATGGGATCGAGGTCGGCGTGGCGGCCTACTCGTTCCGTCATCTGACGGCGTTCGAGGCGATCGAGAAGACGAAGGAATGCGGCGGCGAGGTCATCGAGTTCTTCCTGTGGCAGAAGCTCAGCCCGGCGCATTCGAACGTTGTGCTGAATGCGAACCTTCCGGACGAGCACGTGGCGGCGCTCAAGGCGAAGCTCGACGCCTGCGGCGTGCGCGCCGTGAACGCCTACTTCAACAATGCTCCGTTCCAGGACCCGGCCGGGGCGGAGGCGGGCGTACGGAAACTCTTCGCGTTCGCGAAGAAACTCGGGCTTCGGGGCCTGACCGGCGAGCCGGCGGTGGAGCATCTCGACCTCGTCGAGCGGCTCGTGAAGGAGACCGGCATCCAGCTCTGCTTCCACAACCACCCGCGCAACCCGGCGAAGCCCGAGTACCGCAACTGGGAGCCCGCGTACCTGCTTTCGCTGATGGAGAAGCGCGATCCGCGGATGGGCTTCTCGCTCGACACGGGCCACCTGAGCCGTTCCGGTGTCGATCCGGTCGAGACGGTCCGGCTCTTCAAGGGGCGCATCCTGTCCGTCCACCTCAAGGACGTGACGGAGGCGACGCCGAAGAGCGGCGACGTGCCGTACGGGCAGGGCATCGGCAACATCGCGGGCGTCATCACCGAGTTGAAGAAGCAGGGCTTCTGCGGTCACATGGCTGTCGAGTACGAGCACACGACGGACCGGCTTCTGGACGACGTGAAGCACTGCATCGGTTTCATTCGCGAACGCATTCGCTGACGACAGGGAGGCATGACCATGACGAGGAAACAGAGCCCGCTCAGCCGCCGCAGTTTCCTGCGCCGCGGCGTTGCGCTCGCCGCCGCGCCAATGATCGTGCCGGGCCGCGTGCTCGGGCTCGACGGCGGCGTTGCACCCAGCAATCGAATCGTATTCGGGGGGATCGGTATCGGCAACCGCGCGCGGGCCATCCTGCCAAACTTCCTCTGGTTTCAGGATGTGCACTGGAAGGCCGTGTCGGATGCGCGCGCCGACAGGCTGGCTTCGGCGAAGGGGATGATCGACGCCCACTACGGCACGAAGGATTGCACCGCCTTCGCGGACTTCCGCGATCTGCTGGCCCGAAAGGACATCGATGCCGTGCTGATCGCGACCGGCAACCGCTGGCACGCGACGGCCTCGATGTTCGCCGCGCAGGCCGGCAAGGACATCTACTGCGAGAAGCCGATCAGCCTGACGATCGAGGAGGGGCGCCGGCTCGTCGACACCTGCCGCCGTCTCGGGACGATCTACCAGGCCGGCACGCAGCGGCGATCGACCACGTCGTACCAGTTCGCCCGCGAGATGGTCCTTCAGGGGCGGATTGGGCGGGTCCACACGGTTGAGTCGCAGGTCTGGACCGGCGGCACGGTGCCGCATAGCGCCGCCGAGCCGGTCCCGGAGGGTTGGAACTACGACATGTGGCTCGGCCCCGTGCAGTGGCGTCCGTTCGTCCGCGCCCGCGCCGACCGCTGGATCAACTTCTGGGACACCGGAGAGGGCATGCACACCGACATGGGGACGCACTACACCGACCAGATGCAGTGGGTGCTTGGCACCGACAACACCGGGCCGGTCGCGTTCGAGACCTCCGACATCGTGTGGCCCGATCCCGCGACGTGCATGAGCGAGACGGCGATCTCGGGCACGTTCCGCTGCCGCTACGCGAACGGGGTCCAGGGTGTCATCTACCAGCGTGGCGCGTTCAAGGACCGCTACATCCGCTACATCGGGGACGAGGGGTGGATCCAGGTCGACGACGATACGGATGTCGTGACCGCGGAGCCCGCGTCGATCCTCCAGTTCAAGGGCACGAGCGGGGTGGGGTGGTCGAACGCCGGGGACCACATCCGCAACCTGCTCGATTCGATCCGCAGCCGCCGTCCGACGCATTGCAACCCGGAGGTGGGCCACCGTGCGCAGAGCATCGTCGAGGCGATGACGATCAGCGCGCGTCTGAACCGGAAGCTCGCGTGGGATCCTGTGAAGGAACGCTTCGACTGCGAGGCCGCCAACCGCATGCTGCGCCGCGAGCCGCGGACGCCGTGGACCGTCTGAGCCGGAGAATCCCCATGAAGAACGCAATCCATACTCTCCTTGTTTTGGCGGCGACGGCCACGGCGGCCGGTGCGGCGGACTTCCCCGCGCTCGCGGAGAAGGCGGCGAAGTACCAGTCCGGCGGCGACGTCGTCCCGCTCCGCGAGCTCGAACGCGCGCTCGTGGCGACGATCGACCGGCCCGCGGACCGCGCGCAGGCCGAGGCCGCGTTGATTCGCATGCTGGCTGCCGACGCCACCTACGAGGCGAAGCGCTTCGCGTGCGAGCGGCTCTCCGAGTTCGGCAGTGATGCGGCCGTGCCGGCGATCGCCGCACTACTGGGCGCCGACGAGACGGTCGGCATCGCGTGCGCGGCGCTGGGCGGGACCGCGTCGCCGAAGGCCGGCGAGGCTCTCCGGCATGCGCTCGCATCGGCGAAGGGGGGTGCCCGCATCCAGATCGTCTCCGCACTCGGATTGCGCGGCGAAACCGGATCGGTGCCTCTTCTTGCGGGGCTGGCCCGCGATCCCGATGCGGGGCTTGCGCGTGCGGCCACGGCGGCGTTGGGAGGAATCCCCGCGGGGCCGGCGAGGGACGCCCTTGCCGCGCTGCGAAAGGATGCGCGGCCGGAGTTGGCGGACGATGTCGCGGCGGCGTCGCTGAATGCGGCTGCACGACTCGTAGCGGGCGGCGATCGCGCCGCCGCGGCCTCCATTTGCAACGATGTGCTGGGGTCCGCGAAGTCCCCGCATATCCGCCGCGGCGCCTATTCGGCGCTTCTGCGCACGGACGAGGATGGGGGGATGGCGCGGATTCGGGCTGCGCTTGCGGCTTCGCCACGGGATGCCCTGCTGGTTCCCGTCGCCATCGCGCAGGTTCCGACGCTGAAGGCGGCCGATGCCTCGGCCACGTTTGCTGCCCTGATGCCGGGGCTCGGGGCGGCCGAGCAGGTATGGATGATCGAAGCCCTCGCGGTACGGGCTGACCCGGGGGCGCGGGATGCCGTTCGCGCCCGGGTTTCGGCCGCGGATGCCGGGGTCCGTCGCGCCGCGATCGCGGCTGTGGGCCGCCTGGAGGATGCGTCGGCCGTGCCGTTGCTTGCCGCGTCGCTCGCCGCCGCGACGGCGGCGGAGGATCGAAGCGCCCTGGAGTCGGCCCTTGCGGGCCTGCGCGGAGGTGACGCGACGGACAATGCTCTCGTGGCGGCGATGCAGCAGGCGAAGGCGGAGGCGAAGCCGGGACTGGTCGGAATCCTGGCGCGTCGCGGGGCACGGAGCGCTCTCCCGGCTTTGCTGGCGGAGACTGAGGCTGAGGATGTCGCCGTTGCGCGGGCCGCGTACCAAGCGATCGCGAAGCTGGGCGGGCCGGGGGACGTGCCGGCGCTGATCGGCCGGCTTGTGAAGGTGAAGGACGGCACCCTGAGGGGCGATGCCGAGACCGCGGCGGCCCGCGCTCTGGCGAGGATGCCCGACGCGGCACAGCGATCCAAAGCGGTCATGGCCGCGCTGGCGGCGAATCCTGGTGCGGACGCTCGCGGCGCCCTGTTGCGACTCCTGTCGGTCGCCGGCGACGCCGCGGCGCTGGGGTCGCTGCGGGCTGCGATGACGGATGGCGAAGCGTCGATTCGCGATGCCGCCGTGCGTGGACTGGCCGGCTGGCCGGATGCGTCCGCGTGGGAGCCCGTCCTGGCCGTTCTCCAGAAGCCGGAGAGCGATGCGCACCGCGCGCTGGCCTTCCAGGGGCTGGTGCGCATGGCCGCGACGCAGAACCGGGCGCCCGACGCGGCCCTGCTCGCACGCTACCGTCAGTTGATGGAGGGTGTGCGGACCGACGATGACCGTAAGCTGATCCTGGGCGCACTGGCCGGCGTTGCGCATCCGGAGGCCCTGCCCTTGGTGCTGCCGTTGCTCGATCAGCCCGCCGTGCGTCCCGAGGCCATCCTCGCGTTGAAGGCGATCATCCCGGCGGTGAAGCCGTCCCACCCGAAGGAGGCCGTCGAGGCCTGGAAGAAGATGAAGGCGGC
>CAYRFK010000191.1:0-9850 GCA_964423465.1 uncultured Verrucomicrobiota bacterium
CTCCTTGTATAAGCGCACCAGCAAGGTATTGCGCTGTTCAATTTTCTGCTTGGCTGCGGCAGGGTTGGCTACATCGGTGGCTACATCGGTGGCCACATCGGTAGCCACTTCGAGGACAACGTCAGCTACATCGGCAGTAGGTTCAGCGGCGGTAGATTCATTCATGGTCGAAGCAATCTCTAGGTAAAAATTAATGAAAGGGACAGTGCGAGCGCAGGCTTAACGCTCAACGGCCAGCAGCTCAACTTCAAACGTCAGCACGCTATCGGCAGGAATAACGCCGGGAACGCCGCGTGCGCCATAAGCGGTCGCAGACGGACAGGTCAACATGGCTTTGCCGCCCACCTTCATCTTTTGCACGCCTTGCGTCCAGCAGGGAATAACGCCTTGCAAAGAAAAGCTGATCGGCTTGTTGCGCTTGTACGAACTGTCGAATTCCGTCCCATTCGCCAAGGTGCCACGGTAATGCACCCGCACATTACTGTTGGCAGCAGGCGCTTCTCCGCTGCCTTGTTTGCTATGCACGACCACGACGCCGGAAGGTAGTTTTTCAGTCACTCCAGCAGCGGCAGCGGTTGCGGTAGCGATACCAACAAGGCAAACAGTGGTCAGTGTGGACAATATTTGAAGAGCACGCATAAAAATTCCCCCATAAAAGTAATCAAAGTTTAGTGAACTGCGCGATTAATCGCATTGATCAAAGCCTATTTCAAACAAGAATGTGCGGCAAAACGCGAATTCGCACCTCGCCATATTGCACGACCTGGCCGGCGCGTATCTTGGCTGTTTTACGCAGCTCAGGCAGGCCATCGACCCGCACGCGTCCGCTCTCCACCAAAACCTTGCCGTGGCCGCCGCTCTCGGCGACACCCGCTAATTTAAGTAAATCACACAGCGCGACAAATTCGCCGCGCAAGGTGAAATCCGTTTCTGTCTTAAGGTTGATTTCAGTTGGGTTCATTACAGCTCGTCCTAGGTTAAAGCAACGTGATTGGTTCAATATGCACCGTGCTGAGCGTATCAGTCAGCCACACCTGACCATCCTGAATAGTGCATTGCAAGCGCATGCTGCGGTTGGCCAGCGCCGCCAGCGCCTGGCTCGCCTCCAGCGGCAAATTGATGACGCGCAGATTCTTCGTCCGCTCATGCTTACTCTTATTAGCAGTCCACCACATATCCGCCGTACGCCCACCGTAACTCACCAACACCACTTGCGAAGCGCGACCGCACGCTTTCCGCGTCCACTTTTCATCCGGCAGACCGACATCAATCCACAAGTCGATGGCACCGGTTAAATCCTTCTGCCAGACATCCGCCTAATCATCGGCGCACATGCCCTTGCCGAAACTCAATTGCGCATGCGCAAACAGCGCAAAAGCAAACAAACGCACCATCATGCGTTCATCGGTTTCGGACGGATGCCGCGCCAGCGTCAAACTATGCTCGGCGTAATACTGACGATCCATATCGGCGATCTGCAGATCGGCTTTGAAGATTGTTGCTTTAATAGCCATTAAGGAAAACCCGAGGAACAATAAGAAAAAGATTCAGGCATCCAGCCGCGCCGCAACTTCTTGAATCAACACCCAAGGTGCCGCCACCACCGCCCAAAACTGACTTTGCTGCTGATGCCATTGCAGCGCGTCTTCACTGGCCACGCGCGCAATTTGCCCTTGCCTCAACCAAGCTTCAACGGCGGCTTTATCATCCCGCGCCAGCGTCAAGGCAACATCAACCAAATCAAGCTCAGCCGCCACTTTGATCAACACGCCGCGCGCAAAATGCCGCTCCAACTCGCTCCAGGGCAATTTGCCGGTTTCAGCATTCAACTTGGCACGCAGCAATTCATCGGCTTCGGACATGGTCATCACGGGTCAGTAAAAAAGGGCGTGCATTGTAATAGTGATAAGCAGCTTAACTACGCAGCAATGCAAAATTCAAAACCACCGCTTACGACGTCACGAAATCAGCTGTTACTACCCTATTTTTTAGTGTTACACGGAAAATGTGCCGTCAGTGCCTTTTGCAGAACCGCACCAGCTGGCTGCTTCAACATATCAGGGTGCTTACCGATCCAATCCACCAAAGCCCCCGGCGCTTTCTCCTTATCACTGCCGGCAAGGCAAAAAGTGACTTTGTCCTTGCTGTAAAAGTGTGCAGCATCAATATAACCATTGAGATAGCTATGGCACATCACCGACAGCGCCTTGACCTTTTCTGCGCCCTTGCACATGCGCAAGAGGACACTGCCGTCATTGGCATTGATATTGCTTGCTTGCGCCAGATTAGCGGCAGCCATCACAGCGCTGGCCAGCAGCACAACGCAAAAAAAACGGGGGGAGGCAGGGTTTTGAAAAGAAGTCATGTCAGCAGCTAGCAGAAAAGTTAAGAACACAGCGGGCACAGCAAAAACGAATGCGCTAGTTTAAACAACTTGCTACTCTGCGTGCCCAGTGAAACGCAATGCAAACCTAGACGCAAGAACACTTAGCCACGTGGCAACATAGCCAGGCACACCCAAACCCACCCAAACCCACCGCATTTCATCGTAGGCATCAAACCATGCATCTTTTGCACACTTCCGACTGGCACCTTGGCCAAACCTTACATAACCATGATCGCACTTGGGAACACCAATGTTTTCTTACCTGGTTACTGCATGTGCTGGTTGCCGAAGACATTGATGCATTACTGATCAGTGGTGATGTGTATGACAACGCCAACCCCTCCGCGGCAAGCCAACGAATGTTGTACCGTTTCCTCACTATGGCGCGGCAACGGGTACCGCATCTCAATATCGTGCTGATTGCCGGCAACCACGACTCCCCCGGCCGGCTGGAAGCTCCCGCCCCGTTTCTGGATGCGTTCGACGCGCGCGTAATCGGCGTCATTGAGCGCGACGCTGACGGCAATATTGATATTGAGCGGCTGATTGTGCCGCTGCGCAATCGCGATCAGTCGATCGCAGCCTGGTGCCTGGCCATTCCATTTTTACGCGTTAGTGATGTGCCGCGTCCGGACAGCAAAACAGATAGCGCCCCTGAAGGCGATGCCTACTTGCAAGGTATCGGTGCACTTTACCGGCAAGCGCAAGCCAATGTTCGTGCGCGCCGCTTACCGGAACAAGCCATCATCGCCATGGGCCATTGCCACATGGCCGGCGGCGAAGTATCGGAACACTCCGAGCGGCGCATCGTAATCGGCGGCGCTGAAATGCTGTCAAGCAGCCTGTTTGAGGCCGACATCACCTACGCAGCCCTAGGCCATTTACACTTAGCGCAAAAAGTGGGCGGCAACAACCACATTCGCTACAGCGGCAGTCCGCTGCCGCTCTCCTTCGCCGAAATTGGCTACCCCCATCAAGTGCTCAAGGTGACGCTGGACGGTGCGAAGCTGCACGCGGTTGACCCTATTACCGTGCCACGCGCAGTTGAACTACTGCGAGTTCCGCGCGAAGCTGCCCCCTTGGCTGAGGTGGAATTAGCCTTGGCGGCATTGCAACTTCCCCCAAAAAATGAAACAGATAATGAAACAACATCCTGGCCCTACCTGGAAGTACGTGTGCTTCTCGATGCTCCTGAACCGGGATTACGCAGCCGCATTGAAGCCGCCCTCGCTGACAAACCCGTACGTTTAGCGCGCATTGAAACACGTAGTGCCAGTAAGTCAGATAGCGCATTAACCGAGTGTGCCCGCACCTTGGATGATCTGGGGCAACTTGATCCGGTCGCCATTTTTAACGATAGCTACCGACGTAAATACAATGATGCAGCGCCGTCTACCCTGCTCGCTGCACTTAATGAAATCCTCAACACGCCGGACGAGAGTGCGACATGAAAATATTAGCGATTCGCGGTAAAAATCTCGCCAGCCTAGCGGACCATTTTGCCGTCGATTTTCGGCACGATCCGCTGGCCAGTGCTGGTTTGTTTGCCATTTCCGGCCCCACCGGCTCTGGTAAAAGCACGCTGCTGGATGCGCTCTGCCTTGCGCTGTACGGCGATACGCCGCGGCTGGCCAGCGCGTCCTCGGCAAGAATTCCCGA
Organism: uncultured Verrucomicrobiota bacterium; assembly: GCA_964423465.1. GTDB lineage: Bacteria > Verrucomicrobiota > Kiritimatiellia > PWTM01 > PWTM01 > VGWF01. The sequence goes on from CAYRFK010000191.1 coordinate 4,046, forward strand.
TGTACAAGCCGAACAGATCACCCATTCTGATCCCCGCACCTTACTCCGTCGTGGCAAAGGCGAAGGCTATGCCGAAGTTGAATTCATTGCCATTGATAACATGGCTTATCGCGCCCGCTGGTCGATTCGGCGAGCGCGCTCAAAAGCCGAGGGACGTTTACAACCGGTCGAATATTCACTCACCCGCGTGCTAGACAATCAACCCGTAGGCGGCACCTTGAAGGGCGAGGTTCACGCCAACATTGAACGCCTGTTGGGCTTAAGCTTTGCCCAATTCACTCGCGCGGTGCTACTGGCGCAAAACGATTTCGCCACCTTCCTGAAAGCCGATGACGATGAACGCGCCGCCTTGTTGCAAACTTTAACGGGCACCGAGCGGTTTGAACGCCTGTCAGCGCGTGTTTATGCCCGCGCAGCGCAAGAAATAAGACTTCTGGATGACTTAAATCGGCAATTGGCCGACACGCCGCCGCTCAGTGACGAAGCACGCACGCAAATCGAAACCGCACTGATTGAAGCGCGTGCGGCCGTTGCGGTGCGCGAAAAACACATCGCCGAATTAGAGGCCGTTCAGCGTTGGCAGCAAGAATTAACCCGCTTGGACAATGCCTGTGAACAGGCACAATCAGCATTAGTGCTTGCCACGCAAACACAGCAAGACGCGGCCGCACGCCGCACTCAGCTAACCCAGATTGACGCCGTGGCCCCGGCACGGCCATTAGAAAACGAATGCGTGCGGCTGGCCGCGGAAAGTGAACTCAGCAGGCAACAACTGCAAGCCGCAGCGACAAAGCGCGACACCGCCAAGCAGGCCTTAAGCATGGCCGAAGCCGCCGTCCAACAGGCCCATCAACAGCGTGATGCCGCCAACCTCGCGCAACAACAGGTGCAACCTGAAGTTGAAACCGCTAAGCAGCTTGATACAGAAATCAACACCTTAATGCCACAGTATCAAGCGGCAGAGCTGGCGCGGTTGGCGGCCGACAAGGTGGTCAGCAAACATGAACTTGAACGCAGCGAGATGGCGAATCGTCATAGCCAAACAGATAAAGCCTACCGCGCAACCCACCATTGGCTAACGCAAAATGCCTTATTGGAACCGTTAGCCACTGAATGGACGCATTGGGACTATCTGTTCAAACAAGCGGAAGCTGCCGCCAGCAGTGCACACGCGGCGCAGAGCGAACTGGCCCGTTTGCAGCAGACCGAAACCGCAGCGCACGCGGCGGAAGTAGAACAGCGTAAGACCTTAGCAGCCTGTGCCGTGCATTTACAGCAAGCCATCGTGGCAGAACAGGCGGCAACGGCAGCCTATTGTCTCTTTAATCCAGATACATTATCCCAAGCCAAAATTGAGGCGGAATCGGTGCGCACAGGCTTAACCGAAGCGCAAGTGCGCTGGACGCAGTGGCAAGAACGCCAGCACGAACTTCAAGCCATAGCCGTAGAAGTGGCAGCTTTACAAAAAGCGCGGCAAGCAACTGAAATTACTTTACAAGAGATACGCCAACAACGGCCAAGCCTGGAAGGCGGCTTGCAGCAGGCAGAACGTGCTTTGCAACGCGCGCAAACTGCCTGTAACCAAGATGTTGGTGGCTTACGCGCATTACTGGTGCCAAGTGAACATTGCCCGGTTTGTGGCGCATTAGAGCATCCCTACGCGACGGCCAGCGCGACACATCAATTACATGAATTACTCAAATACCAGCAAGAAGAGCATGCCAATTTATCCAAATCCTTGGCTAATTTAATGCAGCAAGAAGCCGGGCTGACGGCCACTTTACAGGCGCAAAGCAAACAGCTGGACGCGCTAGAGAAAAAGCAGCATGAATCCAGCGCGCGTCAGCAAAGCGCTGACAGCCATTGGCAACATTGCTTACATAACACCATTTTGTCAGCAAGCGAATTACTCAGTGCTGCTTTAGCCGGAGTCCCCGCGACGGAGACGGCCGCCTGGTTTGTCGCCCGCCTCGGCGCCAACGCCACACTATTAGATAATTTACTTAAACAAGATGCTGAATTTCGGCGCGCGCAGAAGGCGAAAGATGCGGCGCATGCCCAATTAGCGCAGGCACAGCAGGCCGATCAACGTGCCCGCGATGCCAGTATGAAGACACGCGAAATTTTGCAGCAATCGGCGCAGGCGCTCCAAAATGCACAACAGGCCATACAGCAAGCAATCAGCACGCGGGATAGCTTACTGGCACAACTGGATGACGTATTAAATCGCGGCGATGGCGAAAATGCGTGGCGCAGTGAGTGGCTGCAACAGCCGCAAGTTTTCCGGCAAGCGCGCCAAGCCGCAGTCGAAAAATGGCTAAAACAGCACAAGGCGCAAGACAATCAACGTCGTGCTTTGGAGACATTAAACAGCCAAATTGAGGGAGTGTCAGCCCTGCTGGCCAAAGCAAGCGAAATAGCCGCTGATGCCCATATCACGGTCAACCAGCAAGCCAGGCAGATTGAAGTGAAACGGCAAGCCCGCGCTGGATTGCTCGCCGGCAAAACAGTTGCAGAAGTCGAAAAACAGTTAGCGCTAGCGCTGGCCGCGGCGCAGCAGGTTTGCGCTGCCCAAGAGCGCAATCTGGCGCAAACCGCCACCGCCGCCACCCAAGCCCAAACGACGCATGACTTAATCCACACCACTTTGCTGACATTAGGTGCGCAATATCAAGTAGCAACAGCTACACGGGCTGACTGGTTAAGTCGTTTCAATGACCGCATAAACGCCACAACGGCAGTGCCACTCACGCTCGCGGACCTCCAACACTTGCTGAAGACTGATCCGGCTTGGCTGACGGCTGAACGCGCCGCATTACAGGGGCTTGACCAAGCGGTGACTACCGCCAGCACCGTGCTACAATAACGCTCGGCACAGCGCCAGCAACATCAAGCAAAAACACCGCCAGCAGCCGACGCCAACATGACAGAGCAACTTGGCGTACAGCGCCCGTTGTTAGAGCAAGAGAAGGCTGCCGCCCTAGAGAAAACCCTGCTCATACGGCAAGATGATGAGCGAAAAATACGGTTAGCTGGCTTAATTGATACCCTGCGCGCACAAGCGGATAAAACGACGATCTGGGCCAAACTTAATGAGCTGATTGGTTCAGCCGATGGCCGCAAATTCCGCCGCATTGCCCAGCAATATACTTTGGATGTATTACTAGGCTATGCCAATCGACACCTAACAGAATTATCACGGCGCTATCGACTAGAGCGCTTAGCAGATTCCTTAACCCTTTTGGTGGTGGATCAAGACATGGGCGATGAGCGTCGTTCGGTTCATTCGCTGTCGGGTGGCGAATCCTTCCTGGTATCGTTGGCCTTGGCCCTCGGCTTGGCCTCGCTGTCTTCACACAGTGTCCGCGTCGAATCATTATTTATCGACGAAGGTTTCGGCAGCCTGGATGCGGAAACGCTCGCCGTAGCCATGGATGCACTGGACAACCTGCAAACGCAGGGTCGTAAGGTCGGCGTTATTTCTCATGTGCATGAAATGGCCGAGCGAATCGGCGTGCAAATACAGGTAAAACCGCAATCGGGTGGACAAAGTCGTTTAAGCGTAGTGGGATAGATGGATTGTGTTGGCTAGGCGCACGCGCTGTCCTGCTCCGCATCAAACAAATGATAACGATTCTTGCCGCTCATCTTAGCCTGATACATGGCCTGATCAGCTTGATGCACCAGTTGCTCTGCATCGACATCATCACCTTGCGGATAAAACGTCACGCCGATACTGGCCGTAACGTGCAGTTCATGTCCGTTGAATGGCACGGCTTGCGCTGCTGCGCCGAGCAGGCGCGTCAACATGGTCAAATGCGTATCGTCCGCCGCCAGATCGACCAGCACGGCAGCAAACTCATCGCCGCCCAAACGCGCCAGCGTATCGCCTTCACGCAGCACTTGCTGCATGCGCATAGACACTACTATCAGCACCTGGTCACCGGCATCATGCCCATAGTTATCATTGACCGCCTTAAAGCCATCCAGATCAAGATAAACCAGGGCTAACTTCTGTTTTCGCCGCTGTGACTGCACCATGGCCTGATGTAGCCGATCCGCAAATAACACGCGATTAGGCAATTGAGTCAACGCATCGTAATGCGCAATGTGTTCCAGTGACTGCTCATGCTCTTTAAGCAGCGTAATATCTGAGAACAGGGCCACAAATTGCAGAATCGTACCGCGCGGATCCCGGATTGAACTAATGGTTAGCATCTCGGCATAAACTTCTCCGCTCTTGCGTCGGTTCCAGATTTCACCGTACCAATGCCCTTGCTCAATCAAGGTTGACCACATGACATGGTAAAAATCGGCATGATGACGCCCCGATTTGAGCATGCGTGGATTGCGCCCAATCACCTCCGCACGTGGGTAACCGGTGATGTAACTGAATGCGTCATTAACCTCAAGAATATTAGCGTCGGCATCAGTAATCATGATGCCTTCTTGCGAGCAGGTAAAAACACTGGCTGCCAATTGCAAATCCTGCTCTGATTTTTTCCGCTCAGAAATATCGGTGGAGATACCACACAGCGCATAAATCTGGCCCGCTTCATTGCGTAACGGCAACTTAACGGAGAGAAAGGTTAAATCATGCGCATTATTCAGAACCTGCGCATTTTCCTCACAACGTAACACCTCTCCCTTGCGCAAAACGATGGCATCATTATGGCGAACTTGTGCGACGGTGGCGGCATCGAAAAAAATATCATCGCACTGGCCGACCACTTCTTCCCGCGTCGCGCCTAACACATTGAGCAACGAACGGTTGGCAAACAGATAGCGCCCCTGCACATCTTTCAAGTAAATACAGGCCTCAACGCTTTCCAGGATAACGGAAAGTTTTTGCTCACTTTCCCGCAAGGTGGCTTCCGCACGCTGTCGCAGTAAATTACGAATTTCACCGCCCAACAGCAGCGCCGCATGACTGAAAAAAAAGGGCAAAAAGTCACGCAAACGCGCACTACTCATATTCAAATTTTCTAACTTGATGACCCCAATCTGCTCTTCGCCAACGCGCAAAGGAAAAGCCCAAGTCCAAGCCCCAGGAATAACCCCAGCCTGCAACAGCGTCTCTTCCGCACGACTCTCCTGCTCTACCAACTGACCGCATGCGACGGCCTTTGCCGCCAAGGGATCATCAACTTGCGTAAGTGTCGCGCGCACTCCCAAGAAATCGGCGTAATGAAGTTCGCTATCCACCCAAAACCAAAGCCGAATATTGGTGCCGCCGATGGTTTCAACGATGCTGGCCAACATTTCACTGACCATCGCTTCCAAACCTCGCATCGGATTAAGCCGTTCAACCAGGCAGATGACCAATTGCAGATAGGCTTTATCCTCAGCCAGTTTGCGATTACGCACGCGCAATGCCTCCAGCGTTTCTGCGTCATCGGTGTTGGTAGTCGTCATAAGGCGGGCACAGCATCAAGTTGGGTGCATTCGGTGGGGTGCATCCAGTTGCGCACCCTCAGCACCGCTTCAATCGGCAAGCAGGCTTCTGTAATAATAGACAATGATAATAGACAATGCCCCTGATGTCGCCACAGCGTTGACGCATGAACACCCCAACCCCCGTTAGCATATTTTTGCCCCACATTGGCTGCGTGCGGCCACAAAACATTTGAAGCCGATACTCATTTTGTTAGGTTTTGATGTGGATTGACTGGTTTTGTTGAGCGACTGATCTTCAACTTGGACTACGGATCAGCGAAGTGCCAAAACGCAACCGTGCCGAATTGTCGCGCTTGATGTGCCAGGCGCTGGGGTGGTTTAAACCGGATGGCGGACTGAAGGCGATGT
>CAYRFK010000192.1:0-9777 GCA_964423465.1 uncultured Verrucomicrobiota bacterium
GATGCCGGGCTGGACCTGGTGCTTTGCAAGGATGCCGACGACATGTTCTCGCGTCTGGGCATCTGATGTACACCCCGGTCTTCACGCGGCAGTTCGAGCGAATGGGGACCCATTCGGACCTGTTCAGGCGATGATCGGCGCGTCCGTCCGTGAAGCCGATGTGCCGGGACTCGCGATGCGGAGAGAGCCCCGGTCATGATGGGCGTTCCGCGGCCAGGCCTTGGAGGTGGGTGACGAGGTTGACGGGGCGGTTGGCGAGGCCGAGTTTGCGGCGGATGTGTTCGCGGTGGCGGTTGATCGTCGCCGCGGAGGTGCCGCGGAGGCGGGCGATCTCCTTGGTGCGCAGGCCCCCGCGGATCATCGTGCAGATGGCGGTCTCGGCCGGGGTCAGGGTCGGCAGCGCGGCCGACAGCGGACCGGCAAACGGCGCGGCCACATCGAGGAGATTCCGCCGCAGCAGGTCCGCGTAGGCGCGCTTGCCGGCCGGCAGCTCGAGTTCCAGGGCGTGCAGGATCGGCAGCAGCACGCGCTCGACGCCTGCGCCGATGTCGCGCCGCATCTCACGCTTCTCCTCCTCGATCCGCGCAAGGACGACCCGCAGCGCCGCGTTGGCCTCGCGCAGCGCCTCGCGCTCCACGGTCAGCAGCCGGTGGGCCTCCGCGAGCGCCCCCCCGGCCTCGATGCGGCCGGCGATGACGCCGAGGTACTCTGCGACGCCGTCGATCAGGGAACGCTCTTCTTTCAGAAACGGACCCTCGTCCGAGGCGGGCCGCGTTCTCACGCAGCCGACCGTCACCCCGCCCACGGCCTCCGCGCCCACACGCATCGCCGCCGACTGCAGCACCACAGCCCGCGGGAAGCCCGGACTTTGGCGGCGCCGTCCGCGATAGGTGATCCGCGCCCGGGCGACATCCGGGTACTGCCAAGCCGCGGGCAGGAGGCGCAGGACGCCGGCCAGGAAGTCGTCCACCGAGTCCGGAAACCGCTCCGCCAGCCGCGCGATGCCGTAGAGACAGTCCAATTCCTTTATGCGCTCGCCCAGCGCGTGCAGCACCCCGTCCGCCGCCCCGCACCCCCTCGATTCTGCCGGTTTTCGCATGCCAACCTCCGCCGGCCACCCATTATGCCTATTTGGAATGGGTAGTCCATGGGTTGTTTCTGTGCATGTACGGGCGCCCCCGGCGGGCCTAGGGTCTTCCCATGCGGTGATTTCACCGGTGGTGTGCCACGCCCGCCCGGGCAAGCGCCCGGGGCGGCGGCGGGCCATCGCCCAACAGGACGGAGGTTCGCCATGTCCACGTCGGAGATCATGCTCGAAAAGCTCGATGCCGGCCGGTTCATCGTGGAGCAGGTGGCGGCGATCCGGAAGGCCGTCGGGGACGAGACCGCCATCAGCGCGCTGTCGGGCGGCGTGGACTCCGCGGTGGTGACACTGATCGCGCACCGGGCGATCGGGGACCGCCTCAAGACCTACTTCATTGAGAACGGCCTGATGCGTGAGGGCGAGGCGCGTCAGATCGTGAAGATCTTTGATGCGCTGGGGGTGCCGGTTGAGGTCGTCGACGCCTCGGACAAGTTCTTCGCGGCGCTCAGGGGCGTGACCGATCCGGAGGAGAAGCGCGAGAAGGGCATCACGCAGGTCTTCTACAAGGACGTCTTCGGCGGCCTCGTCCGGTCGAGCGGGGCGACGGTCCTGCTGCAGGGGACCAACTTCACGGATGTCGAGGAGACCTCGGCGGGCGTCAAGCGCCAGCATAACGTCTTCGCGCAGATCGGCATCAACCCGGAGGAGGCCTTCGGCTACAAGGTCCTGGAGCCGATCGTCCAGCTCCGCAAGCCCGGGGTCCGCGTGGTGGCCCGTGCACTGGGCCTGCCGCGGGAGATCGCCGAGCGGCCTCCGTTCCCCGGCCCGGCACTGGCTGCACGCGTCATCGGCGAGGTCACGCGGGAGCGCGTGGCGGTCGTGCGGCGCGCGACGCTGATCGTCGAGGAGGAACTCGGCCACCGCGGCGCCTTCCAAGTGCTGGCCGTGCTGCACGAGGATCCTGTCACGGGCGTGCGCAACGGCCGCCGCGCGTTCGGCCAGCAGGTCGAGGTGCGCTGCTGGGACAGCGCCGACGCGGTCACCGCGACGCCGACCGACATCCCGTTCCACCTTCTCTGCCGCGTGGCGGAACGGATCACGAGCGAGATTCCCGAGGTCGTCAGCGTCACCTACAACATCACGTCCAAGCCGCCGAGCTGCATTGAGGCGGTATGACGCGGACGAAGGTGGAAGTGAGAAACTCCAAACTCCAAGGAAGTACGGACCAAGAGGAACGGGGGCAGGTTCAAAGTCGGAGGCCGTCCGACGCCGACTTGCCGGCTTTCCCTCCTTGCCATTTCTCACTTCCTTGGAGTTTGGAGTTTTCCACTTCCTCCATGGGTCTTGCAACGGAGGTCGTCCGTGCATGGATTTGATCCTGAACGTTACCTGCAGGAACAGACCTCCGCGATCCTCGACCGGGCGCGGCGGTTCGGAAACAAGCTGTACCTGGAGTTTGGCGGGAAGCTCGTCGCGGACTTCCACGCGGCGCGGACGCTGCCGGGCTACGACCCGAACGCGAAGGTCCGGCTGTTGCAGCAACTGCGCGACCAGGTCGAGATCCTGCTGTGCATCCACGCCGGCGACATCGAGCGCAAGAAGCTTCGGGCCGATTTCGGCATCACCTACGACGCCGACGCGCTCCGGCTGATCGACGACCTGCGCGATCGCGATCTTCCGGTGACCGCGGTGGTCATCACCCGCTTCCACGGCCAGCCGGCCGCCGTCCAGTTCAAGAACCGCCTCGAGCGGCGCGGGCTGAGGACGTACACGCATGCGGCCACGCCGGGCTATCCGACGGACGTCGACACGATTGCCAGCGACCGCGGCTACGGGGCGAACCCGCACATCGAAACCACGCGGCCGGTCGTGGTCGTCACGGCGCCAGGCCCCGGCAGCGGCAAGATGGCGACCTGCCTCTCGCAGCTCTACCACGACCACCGGCGCGGCGTGCAGTCGGGCTACGCGAAGTTTGAAACGTTCCCGATCTGGAATCTCCCGCTGAAACATCCGGTCAACGTCGCGTACGAGGCGGCGACGGCGGACCTGGGCGACGTCAACCTGATCGATCCGTTCCATCTCGAGGCGACGGGCGAGCGGGCGGTGAACTACAACCGCGATGTCGAGATTTTCCCGGTGCTGCAGCGGATCCTCCAGCGGGTGACGGGCTCGGTCTCGCCCTACCGGTCGCCGACGGAGATGGGCGTCAACCGCGCCGGCTTCGCCATCACCGACGACCGGGTCGTCCGCGCCGCCGCCGTGCAGGAGGTCATCCGCCGCCTCTTCCGCTACCAGTGCGAGTTCGCGCTGGGGTCCGTCGAGCACGCCACGGTCGAGCGCGCCGAGTTGCTCGTCCGCGAGCTGGATGCGAAGCCGGAGGACCGCCGGGTCGTCGGTCCCGCAAGGGAGACGGCCGATCATGCGCGTGAGCGCGGCCTCGGCCACGAGGGTGTCTGCTGCGGGGCGGCGGTCCAACTGCCGGACGGGCGCATCGTGACAGGACGAAACTCGCCACTGATGCATGCCGCCTCCAGCCTCGTCCTGAACGCGAGCAAAGCGCTGGCGGGGCTTCCCGATCCGCTGCATCTGCTGTCGCCCGGCGTGATCGAGTCCATCGCGGCGATGAAGCGCGGCGTCTTCCGCCGCCGAACCGTCAGCCTGAATGTCGAGGAGACGCTCATCGCCCTCGCCGTCAGCGCCACCGGCAATCCCTCCGCCCAACTGGCGATGGAACGGCTCGGCGAACTGCGCGGTTGCGAGGTCCACCTGACGCACATCCCCGCCCCCGGCGACGAGGCCGGGCTGCGGCGGATCGGCGTCAACCTCACCAGCGATCCGGCCTTCCCGAGCCGGGACCTCTTCTCGGCCTGAGGGAGGCAACACAAAGACGCAAAGATCGCAAAGAGGGGCGAACGGCGATTCATGCAGAGATGCGAAGAGCGCAGAGAGGAGAAGCCCGGTGGCCGGTGGATTGCAGGAACGACATTCGGCGTCGCACGCGGCGGGACGGATTCCGGCGGTCCCCTTCTTCTTCCCCTCCCTTCCTGTCCGCGCTCCTGTGCGCCTTCGTCCGTTGTCCTTCTTTGCGCCCTTTGCGCCTTTGTGTTCCTCCGTCCTGCCGTCCCCTCTCCGCGTTCTCTGCGTCTCCGTGTGCCCCCGTCCGCCGTCTTTCCTCTTTGCGTCCTTTGCGTCTTCGTGTTCGTCCGTCCCACCGCAGATAAGGAGCTGATCCCATGCCCAAGCTGAACGGAATCGACAAGGTGCTGATCATCGGGTCCGGGCCGATCGTCATCGGCCAGGCCTGCGAGTTCGACTACTCCGGCACGCAGGCCTGCAAGGCGCTGCGCGCCCTTGGCTACCGCATCGTCCTCGTGAACAGCAACCCGGCGACGATCATGACCGACCCGGGCACGGCAGATGCGACCTACATCGAGCCACTGACCGTCGAGGCGCTGGAGAAGGTGATCGCGAAGGAACGGCCGGATGCGCTGCTGCCGAACCTCGGGGGACAGTCGGGGCTGAACCTGACGTCGGAGTTGAACCGCGCCGGAATCCTGACGAAGTACGGGGTGAAGGTGATCGGCGTGCAGCTTGACGCGATCGAGCGCGGCGAGGACCGGCAGGCGTTCAAGGACACGATGGCGCGGCTCGGCATCGAGGTTCCGCGCAGTGAGATCGCGACGACGCTGGAGGATGCGGAGCGCATCGCCGGCGCCCTGGGCTATCCGGTCGTCGTCCGCCCCGCCTACACGATGGGCGGCACCGGCGGCGGCATCGTCTACAACGTCGAGGAGCTTCGCACAATCGCGGCGCGCGGGCTGGCGGCAAGCATCGTCACGCAGGTCCTGATCGAGGAATCGGTCCTTGGCTGGGAGGAACTGGAGCTCGAGGTCGTCCGCGACGCGAAGAACCGGATGATCACCGTCTGCTTCATCGAGAACATCGACGCCATGGGTGTGCACACCGGCGACTCGTTCTGCTCCGCGCCCATGCTGACCATCTCGCCGGAGCTCCAGCAGCGGCTCCAGAAGCACTCCTACGACATTGTCGAGGCGATCGAGGTCATCGGCGGCACCAACATCCAGTTCGCCCACGATCCGAAGACGGACCGCATCGTCGCGATCGAGATCAATCCGCGGACGTCGCGCTCGTCGGCGCTGGCATCGAAGGCCACCGGCTTCCCGATCGCGCTGGTGTCGGCGAAGCTCGCCGGAGGCATGACGCTGGACGAGATCCCCTACTGGCGCGATGGCACACTCGACCGTTACACGCCGTCGGGCGACTACATCGTGGTGAAGTTCGCCCGCTGGGCCTTCGAGAAGTTCCGCGGCGTGCAGGACAAACTCGGCACGCAGATGCGCGCCGTCGGCGAGGTCATGAGCATCGGGAAGACCTACAAGGAGGCCTTCCAGAAGGCCATCCGGTCGCTCGAGACCGGCCGTCACGGCCTCGGCTTCGCCAAGGGCTTCGACAAGCTGCCGCTGGAGGATCTGCTGGTCCGGCTCAACGAGGCAACCAGCGAGCGTCAGTTCCTGATGTACGAGGCGCTGCGGAAGGGCGCGTCGGTCGACGACCTCTACGCGCGCACCTCGATCAAGCCGTGGTTCATCACGCAGATGAAGGAGCTGGTCGATCTCGAGCAGCGGATCCTCGCCCACAAGGGCGGCACGCTGCCGGACGCCCTGCTGGCGGAGGCCAAACGCGACGGGTTCTCCGACCGCTATCTCGCCCAGATCCTTGCTGTCCCCGAGCGTGCGATCCGGGACCAGCGCACGCGCGCCGGCGTCGTCGAGGGCTGGCACGCCGTGCCCGTCAGCGGCGTCGATAACGCGGCCTACTACTACTCGACCTACAACGCGCCGGACACCATCACCGCGAGCTCCAACCCGCGCAAGGTGATGATCCTCGGCGGCGGGCCGAACCGGATCGGCCAAGGCATTGAGTTTGACTACTGCTGCGTCCACGCCGCCCTCGCGCTGCGCGCCATGGGCTTCGAAACCGTGATGGTCAACTGCAACCCCGAGACGGTGTCGACCGACTACGACACGTCGGACAAGCTCTACTTCGAGCCGCTGACCGTCGAGGACGTGCTGCAGATCTACGCCAAGGAGAAGCCGATGGGCGTGATCTGCCAGTTCGGCGGGCAGACGCCTCTGAACCTCGCGAAGCAGCTCGAGGAGGCCGGCGTGCGGATCCTCGGCACCACGACCGAGACGATCGACCTCGCCGAGGACCGCGACCGCTTCCGCCAGGTGATGGAGCGGCTGAACATCCCGATGGCCGAGAGCGGCATGGCGGCTACGGTGGAGCAGGCTCTCGCGGTCGCGGCGCGCATCGGCTACCCGTTGATGGTGCGTCCGTCCTACGTGCTCGGCGGCCGCGGCATGGAGATCGTCTACGACGAGGCCGCGTTGCGCGACTACGTGGCCCGCGCCGTCGATGTCACGCCGGACCGGCCGATCCTGATCGACCGCTATCTCCAGAACGCGCTCGAATGCGAGGCCGACGCGATCGCGGACGGGGTCGACGCCTACGTGCCGGCCGTCATGGAGCACATCGAGCAGGCCGGCATCCATTCCGGCGACTCGGCCTGTGTGCTGCCGCCGGTCAACATCCCGCAGCGGCATCTGGACACGATCGTGGAGTACACGAAAACCATCGCGCGGGAGATGAAGGTCGTCGGCTTGATGAACATGCAGTACGCCATCTGCGATGACAAAGTCTACGTCCTCGAGGCCAACCCGCGCGCGTCGCGCACCGTGCCGATCGTCTCGAAGGTCTGCGGCATCTCGATGGCACGCATCGCGACGGAGATCATGCTTGGGAAGACGCTCGCGGACTACGACCTTCGCCCGCGGGCCATCCCCCATTGCGGCGTCAAGGAGTCGGTGTTCCCCTTCTCGATGTTCCCCGAGGTCGACCCGGTGCTCGGCCCCGAGATGCGGTCGACGGGCGAGGTGCTCGGCCTCGCGGCGGACTTCGGAATGGCCTTCTACAAGGCGCAGGACGCTGCAAAGTCCACCCTCCCGGCGACCGGGACCGTCCTGCTGACCGTCGGCGAGCGCGACCGCGATGCCCGGCTCGCGGATGCGGCGCGGCGGTTCGCCTCCCTCGGATTCCGGCTGCTCGCCACGGACGGCACGCGGCGCTTTCTCGCGGAGAGCGGCGTCGCGGCCGAGCCGATCCTGAAGCTCCACGAGGGACGTCCGAACATCGTCGATGCGCTCAAGAACGGTGCGATCCAGATGATCGTCAACACGCCGGGCGGAAAACTCGGGGCGCTGGACGACTCCTACATCCGCAAGTCCGCGATCCGCCACCGGATCCCGTACTTCACCACCGTTGCAGCCGCCGCGGCGGCCGCCGCGGGTATCGCGGCGCGCCAGGCCAACGACTGGGAGGTCCGCCCGCTTCAGGACTACCACGCCGCAATCCGGCCGGCGTAGCTGGTCGCCTCACACCGGACGACACGACGACGACGGTCAGGGCAGACGCATCTTCCTCAGTGAGTGGCCGCGCCATCGGGCGGGGAATTCCGTCGTGGCGCCCGAATCCGTCGGGCGCGACGGTTGACCTGAAATGCTGGGTTGCGCCGGTCGGATACCGGCGCTACGACCGTCCGTCGCAGGGCGGGGATCCTGACGTAATCCACCGCATCGAGACGAGGTACGCACCGTGGCGGCCGGAACAATGCGACTGCCCTGCGCCGCCGGGCTTGTATGGCCACGGCACAGCGGCCATGCTGCCGGCATGCTGGACGTTCTTCCCATCCTGCTGCCTGCGCCGCGCCGGATCCGCCCGTGCGGGGGCCTGTTCCGCATTCCGGATCGTTTCGGAATCGATTCGCCGGAGGGTTATGCCCGTTCGCGCACGGCAGTCGTCCAAGCCTTGGAAGCCGCCGGTGCTGTCGTGTCCAAGGATTGGAACGGGGCCGGCCGCGCGGCGGTGACGCTCGTCCGGGACCCGGGCGCCGGCCCGTCGCCGGAGGGTCATTGCATCGTCATTGCGCCGGACGGCATCCGCGTCGCCGCGCCGGACGAGGCGGGGTGGCTGCGCGCCGCGGCAACGCTGCGGCAGATCGCCCGCCTGTGCGGCCGGGAATGGCCGTGCATGGAGATCGAGGACGCCCCGGCGTTTCCAGTCCGCGGAGTGCTGCTCGACATCAGCCGCGACAAGGTGCCGACGATGGACACCCTGCGCGGCATTGTGGACCTCCTCGCAGACCTGAAGTTCAACCGGCTCGAACTCTACACCGAGCACACGTTCGCCTATCGCGCGCATCCCGGGGTGTGGGCCGACGCGAGCCCCATCACGCCGGAGGAGGTGCGCACGCTGGATGGATGGTGTATCGAACGCGGCGTCGAGCTGGTGCCGAACCAGAACTCGTTCGGGCACATGGAGCGATGGCTGAAGCACCCGCGCTACGCACCGCTCGCCGAGGCCCCGGAGGGATCGATCCCGCCGTGGGGCGGCCCGCGGCGGGGTCCATCGACGCTGGACCCGGCGAATCCCGCGTCCTTCGAGCTTGTGCGCGGCCTCTACGACGAATTGCTGCCGTGCTTCACGAGTCGGACCATCAACGTGAACTGCGATGAAACCTGGGAGCTCGGCCAGGGCCGCAACCGCGCGCGCTGCGAGGCCGCCGGCCGCGGACGTGTCTACTTGGAATACCTGTTGAAGATCCATGGCGACGTCCGCGCTCGCGGGTTCGCCATGCAGGCGTGGGGCGACATCGTCCACCAGCACCCGGAACTGATCCCCGAACTGCCCCGCGACCTGGCGATGCTCGAGTGGGGGTACGAGGCGGCGCACGATTTCAACGGCCGCTGCGGACGATTCGCGACCGCGGGTGTGCCGTTCCTTGTCTGTCCGGGAACCTCGACGTGGAACTCCATCGCCGGCCGCTGGACAAATGCGCTGGGCAACCTCGCCGCCGCCGCGCGCGCGGGGCTCGCGCAGGGCGCCGAGGGCTACATCGTCACCGACTGGGGCGACGGCGGACACTGGCAGCCGTGGCCGGCGAGCTGGCTGCCGCTCGCCGCCGGCGCCGCGTGCGCGTGGTCCGGGGTGCCCCCGGACGGGATGGACCTTCTGCGTGCGGCCGATGCGCACATCTTTCGCGACACGGCCGGCGAGGCGGCCGCCCTTGCGCGCGATCTGGCCGATGTGTACCGCCTTCCCGGCCGCGAGCCGGACAATGCGAGCATGCTCTTCAAGTGGCTGCAGCCCGAAGTGCCGGAGGCGCTGCGGACGGGCTTTGATCCGGCGCGGATCCGCGCAGCGGCCGAGGCACTGGAAGGCATCGCCTCTCGATTGCCGCGGCTCCGGCTGATGCGCGACGACGCGGCGCAGGTGCGCGACGAGTTTGCGTGGGGCGCGTCGTTGATGCGCGCGGGCGCGCTGCGCGGCGCAGCGTTGTGTGAAGGGCGGACGGACGGCGAGGCACGCGCGGATATCTCCGCGGCCCTGCGCGAAACCGTCGCGGAACACCGGCGTCTGTGGCTCCTGCGCAACCGGCCCGGCGGCCTGCGCGACAGTGCGGGGCGGCTGGAGGCGTTGCGGACGAGCCAAGTTGGACAGGATAACGGGATGTACAGGATTGCGGCGGAGTCTATTACAGAAACCATGGACTTCATCAGGTGAGTGCAGCGAGGGTCTGTCGCAACTCCATCCTGTTGATCCTGTTATCCTGT
>CAYRFK010000193.1:0-9131 GCA_964423465.1 uncultured Verrucomicrobiota bacterium
CGGTTGGCTCGTCGGCCAGCAGCAGCCGCGGACGGTTGAGCAGCGCGCGGGCGAGGGCGGTCCGCTGGCGCTCTCCGACGCTGAGCGCGGCGGGCACATGGTGGAGACGGTCGGACAGGCCGAGATGTCCGGC
This sequence comes from uncultured Verrucomicrobiota bacterium, assembly GCA_964423465.1. GTDB lineage: Bacteria > Verrucomicrobiota > Kiritimatiellia > PWTM01 > PWTM01 > VGWF01. Next base: position 134 of record CAYRFK010000193.1, read on the forward strand.
GAGTTCAAGGGCGCGTCCGCGGGCCTCCGCGCGCGGGGTGCCGGCCAGCGACGGCACGAGGATGTTGTCGAGGACGTCGAGGTACGGCACGAGGTGGAACTGCTGGAAGACGAAGCCGATGCCCTCCGCGCGGAGGCGGGACCGCGCCCCGGGCGGCATCGCGTAGGGGTCAACGTCGTCCAGGCGCACGGTGCCGCGGTCGGGGCGGAGCAGCGCGCCGGCGGCGAGGAGGAGCGTCGTCTTGCCGCACCCGCTCGGACCGCGGACCGCGACGAACTCGCCAGGCTCGAGGGACAGCGTGACCCCGTCGAGCGCGCAAACCGGACCGCGGGGCCCCGCATGCGTCCTACTGACATCCTGGAGGTCGAGCCGCGGCATGTCAGGCCTCCCTCAGGATGTCGGCCGGATCCTGCTGCGCGGCGGACAGCGCCGGAAGCCAGCTCGCGAGGATGGAGAGCAGCGGCGCCGCGACGGCCGCCCATGCAAGCCACCGCCCGTCGACGCCGGCCAGCGCACCGGCGCCAGGCTCCCCGGCCCCGGCCGCGGCGAAAGCCAGTGCCGCCGCGATGCCGCCCGAGGCGCCGGCAACCCCGACGGCCGCCGCCCGGCCGAGGAAGACGAGGAGGATCTGGCCGGCCGACAGGCCGACGGCACGGAAGATGCCGATCTCGGCACGCCGGTCGCGGACGTTGGCCAGCGCGAGGAGACCGATCCAGAGGGCGCTGCCCGCGGCGACGGCGGGCACGAGGATCGCGGCCATTGTTTCGCGCGCGGCGCGCAGCCGGTCGCGCTGCGCCTTCTCCGCGGCGATTGAGGCCGCGGCCTCCTCCCCCGCGCGGCGCCGCGCCTCGGCGCGGGCGATGGCCTGCGACGCGAACTCGATCACCTGCGTATCGGGCAGGATCTTCAGGATCTCGGCGCGGATCAGGCTGAGCCGGTCCGCCGCGCAGGTGCAGTCGAGCGCCAGGATCGCGTTGATCAGGCCCGGCCTGTCGAGCATCGCCTGCGCCTCGCCGAGGTCGATCCACAGCGTGATGTCGTCCTTGGTTCCGCGCTCGGGGTTCAGCCGCGCCACCGTGAACGTCCGGCCGAGGATCTGCAGCGGGTCTCCGGCCTTGAGGCCGAGGATGGAATGCAGTTCGTGGCCGACGACGACCGTCCCCGGCGCCACCGCATCGAGGATCGGCTTCTGCTTTGTGCTGTGCAGATAGACCTCGCCGCGGACGCCCATCAGGATGACGGTGCGCTGACGCTCCGGCCACTTGATCTTCTGCTGCAGGCTCGGAAGGACGTGGTTGATCGTCGCGACCCGGCTCTCGGCCAGCCGCGTCGCGTAGGCCTCCGGCATGAACTGCGAGGCGAAGTCGTCCGCGTAGAGGTCCGCCAGGTTCTGGCCCTTCGGCAGGATCAGCACGTTGAAGCCCATGGCGACGGTGATCCGGCGGACGTCATCCTCGTACGCGTCCATCTTCGCCTGCGTCTCCGCCTCCTTCGCCGCGACAAGCCGGGCCGTATGCAGGTCGTGGCGGCGCAGGACCGTCATCGCTGCGATCGCGCAGGCGACCGCTGCCGCGACCGAGGCGACGCCGAGCGCAAACCCGAGCCGCCGGTGACGGATCTCGCGCAGGATGATCCGGAGCAGACTCACGACGGCGGCCTCCGGCGGACGATCCACACCGTGCCCGCGGCGAGCAGGCCGAGGCCGGCGGCGGCTGCAAGGACAAGGTTCCGGCGCAGCGCGGGCGGGCTTGGATCCGCGAGCGCGGGGCCGGGCCGCAATGTCTGCCCCGTATCGGCGGAACGCGGCGGGGGCGCCGCGTCCACGGCGGCGTCCTGCTTCAGGGCCTGCTCCGCCAGACCCGAGAGGCTGACGAGCGGCGGGAGCTCGGGCTCCTCGACGACGCGCTCCTCGATCAGGGCGTCCCAGTCCGCCGCCATCAGCAGATCGCTGCCCGGGTTCATCGACTTGACCTCGCAGGAGCAGGCCCCGGTCAGGAACACGGCGACCTCCTCCAGCGTGCCGTCGTCCATCTCGTTTCCCGGCAGCTTGCACAGCACGCGGCCTCGGCCGAAGACCGGGAGGATCGTCGGCGTCCGGGCCTCCCGCAGCGACGGGAACATGTGGAAGATCTGGGACAGGAGGAACCGCTCGGCCGGATCGTCGCGCGAGAGGCGGAGCGTCGAGAAGGCGATCTTTAACGATTCGTTGACCCGGGTACGAGGATCGGAGGGATCCGGATCGGGGATCTTGAGGTCCGCGGCGAGCCGCTTCGACTGCTCCGCGAGCCGCACGGCGACGGCGTCGTCCGCCTTCGCGTCGCCGCCCCCGAGCAGCAGCCACACCGCCGAGTCGCCGCCGAGAAGGCGTTTGCGGAGATCCTGCCGCGCCGGGGAGTCGAGCAGGGGACGGACGCCGTCCGCGGCGGGCGGGCCGCGCCACACGACGCCCCCGGCGCCGGGCTCGACGGGATCCTGCAACACGAGGCAGGGCAATTCGGCCTCCGGGATGTCATCCGGCACGTCACGGTAGGGCGAGGGCTTCGGGTCCGCGAGGTCGATGCGGCGGACAGCAACATTCGCAAAGCCATCCGCCGCCGTCCTCTCCAGCGCGGCGACCACGGCGGCGGCATCCGGCGCCAGCGGCCCGCGGTGGACGAGGGTCAGGAGGTAGCGGTCCGCCGGCCACCGCTCCAGCGCGTACCGGAACACCGGCACGTCGCACGCGCCGGCCGGGGCCGTCGCACCCCAGAAGGCGGACGCCGCTGCAATCGCAAGAAGTCGGGTTCTTCGCATGGAATCTCCGCCGGCCCGTGCCGACACAGCCCATGTTCGCCCCGGGACGTCCCGAAGGCAAGGCGGGCGGCAATTGAGGAGCAGGGCGAGGATGAGGGCGAGGATGAGGGCTGGACAAGCCTTGGGGCAATGCCGACACTGGCGGGATGAACTCGCGGGTGTTTTCCTGTATGTCGGTCGCCGTTGCAGCGATGGGCATGGCGGGGTGTCCGGCCGGTCCCGCCGCTGTGGCGCCGAAGGGCAAGGCGGCCCCCCCCGCGCCTGTGACGGTCGCCCAGGCCATTGCGACGGACGTGCCGGTCGTGATCCGCACCTTCGGGCTGGTGGAGGCCAACGCGATGGTGGACGTCCGGTCGCAGACCACCGGCCTTCTCGTCGACGTTGCGATCCGCGAGGGACAGGAGGTCGCAAAGGGCGACCTCATGTTCCGGATCGATCCGAAGCCCGCCGAGGCGGGGTTGAAGCAGGCCGAGGCGGTGCTCGCGCGCGACCGCGCCACCCTCGCGGACGCGGAGCGTGAGGCGGGGCGTCAGAAGGAGTTGCTCGGCAAGGGGCTCGCGGCACCGGCCGAGGAGGAGAAGGCTCGGACCGCGGCGGAGGCCCTGGCGGCCTCGGTGCGCGCGGGACAGGCGGCCGTCGAGCAGGCCCGCATCGAACTCGACTACTGCTCGATCCGTGCGCCGTTCGACGGGCGGACCGGCGAACTGCGGGTCGATGAGGGCAACCTGGTCCGCGCCAATGACGCGGTGCTGACGACGCTCAACCAGGTCCGCCCGGCGCAGGTCTCGTTCACGGTTCCGCAGGCCGAGGCCGCCGTCCTCCTCGACCCGGCGGCGCTTTCGATGCTCGTGCGCGTCAGCCTGCCCGGCGCGGAGGACCGCCCCGAGGACGGCCGGCTCGTCTTCGTCGACAATGCGGTCGATGTGCCGACCGGCTCGCTCCGCTGCAAGGGTCTGTTCGCGAACGCCGCCGGCCGGTTGTGGCCCGGGCAGCACGTGAAGGTCGAGTTGCAGACGGGCGTCGAGTCGAACGCCGTCGTGGTTCCCGCGCAGGCCGTGCAGGTCGGGCAGCAGGGCGCCTATGTCTTCGCGCTGAAGGATGACGGGTCGGTCGAGCAACGGCCGGTCGCGGCGGGCCGCCCGCACGCGGGCGGTCTGGTGATCGGCCGCGGACTGGCCGCGGGGGAGAAGGTCGTCACCGACGGCCAGTTCCGCCTCACGCCCGGCGCCCGCGTGGAAGTGAAGCCCACCCCGCCCAACGACCCGGCGCCGCACCAATGAACCCGTCGGCCCCCTTCATCCGGCGGCCGGTGATGACCGTCCTGGTCATGCTGAGCCTGCTGCTCTTCGGTGCGATGGCCTACCTCAAGCTTCCGGTCAGCGACTTGCCGACTGTCGATTACCCGACCCTGCAAGTGTCCGCCTCCGTGCCCGGCGCAAGCCCGCAGACGATGGCCTCGGCGGTGGCGACGGTCCTCGAACGTCAGTTCTCGACCATCGCGGGGCTGGACTCGATGAGTTCGTCGAGCATCCAGGGCACGACGACCATCACGCTGCAGTTCAACCTGTCGCGCACGCTCGACGAGGCCGCATTGGATGTCCAGGCGGCGATCTCCCGTGCCGCGAAGCAACTGCCGCCGGAGATGCCTACGCCGCCGTCCTACCAGAAGGTGAACCCGGCGGACCAGCCGTTCCTCTACCTCGCGCTGACCAGCCCGACGCTGCCGATGTGGGAGCTCAACCGCTACGGCGAGACGCTGCTGTCCCAGCGCATCTCCACGGTCGACGGCGTCGCGCAGGTGCAGGTCCTCGGCTCGCAGAAGTACGCCGTTCGCATCCGGGTCGACCCGGAGAAGCTCTTCGTGCGCGGCATCGGCATCGACGAGGTCGTCGCGGCGGTCCGCGGCGCCAACGTCAACCGCCCGACGGGCGTCCTCTACGGCCCGCACAACGCCTTCACCGTCCAGGCGAACGGACAACTCCTGAAGGCGGCGGACTACCGGGCCGTGATCGTCGCGCAGCGCGACGGGCGGCCGGTGCGGCTGGGGGATGTGGCGACCGCCGAGGATGGCGTCGAGAACGACCGCATCGCCGCCTGGTACTACACGCCGGAGCAGAGGCAGCGCTCGGTCATCCTGGCCATCCAGCGCCAGCCGGGCCGCAACACCGTCGAGGTGGCGGACCGCGTGAAGGCCCTGCTGCCGACCTTCCGCGGGCAGCTTCCGGAATCGGTGCAGATGAACGTGCTGACCGACCGCAGCCTCTCCATCCGGCGCTCGGTGGACGAGGCCCAGTTCACGCTGGTGCTGACGCTGGTCCTCGTCGTGCTGGTCATCTTCGTCTTCCTCCGGACGCTCTCGGCCACGTTCATCCCCAGTCTCGCGCTGCCGATGTCGCTGGTCGGCACCTTCATGGTGATGTACCTGCTCGACTACAGCCTCGACAACCTGTCCCTGATGGCGCTGACGCTGGCGATCGGGTTTGTCGTGGATGATGCGATCGTGATGCTCGAGAACATCGTGCGCCACGTCGAGAACGGCAAGAGCCCGATGCAGGCCGCGATGGACGGATCGAAGGAGATCGCCTTCACGATCGTCTCGATGACCATTTCGCTCGCGGCCGTCTTCATTCCGGTCATGTTCATGGGAGGCCTCGTCGGCCGCCTCTTCCGCGAGTTCGCGGTGACAATCGGCGTCGCCGTGCTGGTGTCCGGGTTCATTTCGCTGTCGCTGACCCCGATGCTATGCAGCCGCTATCTGCGCCCGGCCTCGGCCGGGCGGCACGGCCGCCTCTACCGGGCCGGCGAGCGCCTGTTCGACGGACTCGCGCACGGCTACGGCCGCAGTCTCGGTTGGGCGCTGCGGCACCGGGGGCTGACGATGCTGATCGCCGCGGCGACGATCGCGCCGATCCTGTGGCTCTCCACCCTCGTGCCGAAGGGCTTTCTGCCGAACGAAGACCAGGACATGATCTACGTCCAGCTCGAGGCCGCCGAGGGCATCTCGCCTGTCTCGATGTTCCAGCACCAGAAGGCCGCCGCCGCGGTGATCCAGAAGGAGCCGCACATCGTCGCCTTCATGTCGAGCTCCGGCTCGCGCCTCGGCAGCGGCCAGAACACGGGCCGCATCATCACCCGGCTCACGCCGCGAGAGTCGGGTCGGCCCGCGGCGGACCTCATTGTCCAGACCTGGCGCGGCAAGCTCGCGCAGATCCCCGGCCTCCGCGCCTTCGTGCAGGTGCCCTCGACCTTCCAGATCGGCGGGCGCATGAGCAAGAGCCTCTACCAGTTCACGCTCCAGGGGCCGGACCTGCCGGCGCTCTACGCCTGTGCGGACAAGCTGCTGGATCGCGCCCGCGCGCTGCCGGGGTTCGTCGATGTGACGACCGACATGCAGCTGCGGAATCCGGAGCTGGACGTCCACATCGACCGCGACCGGGCGTCGTCGATGGGCGTGTCGGTCGACAAGGCGGAGGAGGCGTTGCTGTATGCGTTTTCGACGCCCGAAATCTCGACGATGTACACCGACGAGGACCAGTACCGCGTGCTCCTCGATGTCCCGCCGGAGTACCAGTCCGACGAGGCGGCGCTGTCGCTGATTCGCGTGCGGTCCTCGTCCGGCGGACTCGTGCCTCTGACCTCGTTCGCAACGGTCCGCCGCGGCGCCGGGCCGCTGAGCGTGAACCACTCGGGGCAGATGCCGTCGGTGACGCTGTCGTTCAATCTGGCCCCCGGCGCCGCGCTCGGCCCCGCGATTGAGGCCCTCGACTCGGCGGCGCAGGATCTCATTCCGGCCGGCGTGACAACCAGCTTCCAGGGTACGGCGCAGGCGTTCCAGTCGTCGATGAAGGGCATGGGCCTGCTGCTGATCCTCGCCGTGGTCGTCATCTATATCGTGCTGGGCGTCCTCTACGAGAGCTATGCGCATCCGGTGACGATCCTCACCGCCCTTCCGTTCGCCGGCGTCGGTGCACTGCTGGCGCTCTACCTGTTCGGGGCGGAACTGAACATCTACGCCTTCGTCGGCATCATCATGCTCGTCGGGCTCGTGAAGAAGAACGGCATTATGATGGTCGACTTCGCGATCGAGGCGCAGCGGTCCGGAAAGTCCCCGATGGAGGCGATCCACGAGGCCAGTGTCGTCCGCTTCCGTCCGATCATGATGACGACGATGGCCGCGCTGATGGCCGGCCTTCCGATCGCGCTCGGCTACGGAGCCGGCGGCGAGGCCCGGCGGCCGCTGGGGCTGGCCGTGGTCGGCGGCCTCGTCTTCTCGCAAACCCTGACGCTCTTCGTCACGCCGGTGTTCTACCTGCTCATGGAAGGGTGGCGGCAGCGCGCCGCCCTCCGCCGACGGCCGGCGCCCGCGCCGGCGGAAGGGGGGGCGCCGTGAGCCCGCGCCTTCGAACGATGGCCGCCGCGCTGCTGGCGGCGTGCGCCCTGCCGGCCGGCGCCGCGGATCCGCTGGCGACCTCCGTGGACGGCGCGGAGCCGCTGCGTCTGACGCTGGCCGGGGCGGTGATGACCGGGCTCGACCACAACCGGGCCCTCCGCGTGGAACGGCTGACGCCCGGGATCCGCAGCGCCGCGGTGGACGAGGTCCGCTCGATGTTCGATCCGGCGCTCACGGCAGGCCTGAAGCATCAGGACAGCCTCATCGAGCAACTCGCCCGCGGCGGAGCGGGCACGACGACGAATAACGACAGCACCACGCTGTCCGGCACCGTCGCGCTCTCGGCCTACCTGCCGAGCGGGATGCGCCTGGTGCTGGAAGGTGGCACCACGCTGCTCGATTCGTCGCTCTACCTCAATCCGTTCGACCAGACCCGCGTCGGTTTCACCGCGATCCAGCCCCTGCTGCAGGGGGGGCGGCCGCGTGCCGTGCTGGCGGTGCTGCGGCAGGCGCGGATCGACGTTCTGTCGAGCCGGTACGAGCTGCTCGGCTTCGCCGAGGCGCTCGTCGCCCGCATCGAGGAGGCCTACCGGGACTATGCGCTCGCCGTGCGCCAGGTCGCCGTCTTCGAGGACTCGCTGCGCCTGGCGGAGGACCAGCTCGCCGAGACGCGCGAGAGAATCCGTGTCGGACAGATCGCCTCCGTCGAGATCGCCGCCGTCGAGGCGGAGGTCGCCGCCCGCCGCGAGGGGCTCGTCGTGATGCGCGGTCTTCGCGACCGCCGGCGTCTCGCACTGCTCGGCCTGATCCAGCCCCCCGGCGGCGCGTGGGAACGGCCGATCGAGGCGACCGAGGAGCCCGTGTTGCCCGCTCCCGAGACCGTGCCCGTCGCGGAGCGCGTGGCCGCCGCGCTGCGAGCCCGGCCGGACCTGAACCAGGCGCGGCTCGCCGTAGAGCGCGGGGAGCTTGAGGTCGTGAAAACCCGCAACGGGCTGCTCCCGCGGCTCGACCTGTTCGTCACGCTCGGGCGGACCGGCTACGCGGACAGCTTCTCGGGCTCCGTGGGCGACATCCCGGATGACGGGCACGACGCGGCGGTTGGGGTCGAGTTCGAACTGCCCCTCGGCAACCGGGCCCCCCGCGCGCGCCACACGGCGGCGCGTGCGACGCTGGAGCAGGCCTCCGAAGCCGTGGCGAACCTCGAACATCTGGTCGAGATGGACGTGCGGTCCGCGCTCGTCGATATGGACCGGGCCCGCGAGGGCATTGCCGCTTCCGCCGCGACGCTCGCCGCGCGCGAGGCGTCGATGCGCGCGGAGAGCGAGAAGTTCCGCGTGGGGAAGTCCACCGGCATCCTCGTCGCCCGCGCCCAGCGCGACGTGCTGGAGAGCCGGCTCGCCGCCAACGCCAGTGTCGCCGCCCTGCTCAACGCGCTGACCGCGCTCCACCGCCTCGAAGGCAGCCTGCTGGCCCGCCGCGGCCTCGCCATCGACGAGGCCGGGGATGCGGCCGTTGCGCGGTAGCGGACGACGCGCCCTTCGGCGGCTCAGGCCGAGACCAGGACCATGTTGGCGTACTGGGTCGTGTCGCCGGTGCGGAGGAGGCCGATGGCGCCGGGGATGCGCGTCTTGAACTCGACGTGCGGCTCGAACGCAACCGGGATGCCGGCGAGGGCGGCGTCGAAGGCCTTCCGCGTGCGCGGGGTGTTGTTCGCCCGGAACTCCGCCGCCATGAAGGCCTGGCCGATGACGAAGTTCGGCCGGATTGCGGCCAGCACCTGGAGCACGGTCGGCAGGTCGTCGATGATGGAGAGGT
>CAYRFK010000193.1:9141-9756 GCA_964423465.1 uncultured Verrucomicrobiota bacterium
CAGGTTGGCGTACTGAATGGTGTCGCCGGTGCGGATCAGGCCGATGGCGCCGGGGACACGGCGCTTGAAGCGGATGTGCGGTTCGTGGACGAGGGGGAGATCCGCGAGGGCGGCGGCAAAGGCGTCGCGGGTGGCGGCGGTGTTCTCGCGGAGAAACTCCCGGGCCATCCAGGCGCGCCCCGCCCGCCACTGCGCACGCACGGCCCGCAGCACCTGGAGCACCGTCGGCACGTCGTCCACGAGCGAGAGGTCCACCGTCTCGATCTGCGGCCAGAACGGGAAGCCGCGGTCCGCGATCACCAGCGTGTTCGTGTGGCGCACGCGGCTCAGCAGCGAGTTGACCGCGGGATTCAGAATTCCGTGTTTCAGCATGGCCGGCTCCTCTTGCTGGCCGCAGCATATCGGCGTGAGGCACCGGGGACAAGGGCGCGTGCGGGATGAGCGCGGGACAATACGCCGCCGGTCCGTCCGTTTGAGAGGGGGACGACCCGGTCCCGCCGGATCGGTTTCGTCGGAGAGAGGGCGTCGTTCATGAAACTGGTTCTTCTTGCAGCCGTCCTGCTCGCGGCCCTGCCGCTTGCGACCCGCGCGGACCGCGCAGCGCCGTCGGTCCGG
>CAYRFK010000194.1:0-784 GCA_964423465.1 uncultured Verrucomicrobiota bacterium
TAATCCAAGTCCTGACCCCAGCGTCCTGCTGTGGTGTGCTTCACAGCCCGCCATGGGTGGGCTCAAGGCCGACTGAAGTCGGCAACAGGGCATATGACAGCTAAACTAGTCAGCCTACTAGTTTGATGGAGCGCACCATGCATGCTTGGCCGATACAAGACGCGAAAGCGCGGTTTAGTGAGTTCCTCAACGCCTGCCTCGCCGAAGGACCGCAAATGATCACCAAACGAGGTTCGGAAACCGCTGTGCTTATCCCCGTGGAGATGTGGCGCCGAATGCAGGCGACCTCGCGGCCTTCGCTGAAACAGCTTCTATTGTCGGACGAAGGCCGCGCCGATTTGCCTATTCCCCCGCGCGGCCATGCCCGGCACCGTCAAGTGGAAGACTTGGGATAACGCCCATGGACTTGCTCGACACCAACGTCATTTTCGAGCTGAGGCGGCCCAAACCCCACGGTGCCGTCGTGGCCTGGCTACAAAACGTGCAAGACCGGGATTTGCATATTTCGGCCGTGACGATAGGAGAAATCCAGGCCGGCATCGAAATCACCCGCGCACAAGACACGGAAAAGGCCCGGCAGCTTGAGCAATGGCTGGATCTCGCCGCCGATGCCTACAACATTATTCCGATGGACACGGCGATATTCCGCGCCTAGGCCAAAACGATGCACGGAACCTCCGAGACCCTGTATGAAGACGCAATGATCGCCACCACTGCCAGGCTTCACAATCTGATCGTAGTCACCCGAAACGTCGCCGACTTCCGAACCTTCCGCGTCAAGCTG
>CAYRFK010000194.1:794-5194 GCA_964423465.1 uncultured Verrucomicrobiota bacterium
CAATCAAGCCGAATTGATGAGCTGGGTTACCTTCATGGCGTCGAAAAATGGCAAATAATTGTCTGCGCGGCTGAGATCCATGACATTCTGCTGAAACAAGTTTGCGGCATGCACGGACATCATCTGCTTTGTCCGCTATTTTTCACTCATTCACTTAATATGTTTATTCTCTCAATCAAGCCAGCACACCCTGTCGGGTTACGCCGGCCAACCCCCGCCGGCTAACCCGACCTACCCGACCTACCAGATTACCCGGCTGAATTTGACTACACTCGTGCAAATGTCAACCATGCCGTCAGTCCCATCAACTCCGCCGCCCCTCTCTTTGCAACAGGAAATCTCATGGACATTTTTAATCGTTTTTCGCTCGAAGCCGCGCGGCGACTGCCGCATTTACCGGCAGATCATCCGTGCTCGCGCCTACATGGTCATTCGTTTCAAATTGAGGTGCATATTTCTGGCCCGCTGCAGCCGACCTTGGGCTGGGTGATTGATTTCGCCGATATTCAAGCCGCTTGGCGGCCGATTCATCAGCAGTTGGATCATCGCTATCTGAATGAAATTGAGGGCCTGGAAAACCCGACCAGCGAACATCTGGCGCGCTGGATCTGGCAGCGCCTGCAGCCCGCATTAGCCGGGCTAAGCAAAATCACGGTCATGGAGACGGCTCAATCCGGCTGTATTTATTGCGGCGAGGATTAAGACTAAATACTGCAATCGTACTAATCCAGCAGCCCCTGCCGCACCGTCGGGTAGCGATAGCGAAAACGCAGCTCAGACTTGACGCGACGATTATCCAGACGGCGCGATTCGGTCAGAAAAGTGCGCATGGCCGGCGTGACAGCGGCAATCACTTCGGCGCGCGGCAAGCGTGGCGGCCGCGGCAAGCCCAGATGATCGGCCACCACGTCAAACCAATCGCCCATCTTCAATCCACTGTCATCGACTGCGTTATAAAGCCGGTTAGGGCGTCCGCGAAAACATACCGCCAGCGCCAGACGCGCGAGATCTTCGGCATGAATATGATTGGTATGCACATCATCTGCCGCCACGATGGCCGGCAGATTTTTGCGCACACGCTCGGCCGGCATACGATCCTGCGCATAAATGCCCGGCGCGCGCAAAATTCCAACGCGCACGCCGCGCCGCCCCGCCTGACGCAACCGCGCTTCCGCATCCGCACGACGTTTCGCCCGCGTGTTATTGGGCCGCGCCGGCCGTGTTTCTGCCACCACCGCGCCTTGGCAATCGCCGTAAACGCCGCTGGTGCTGATATAAACCAAACGCGTTTGCTTAGCCGGTCCACGCGATTTTTGCCCCGAACTGCGTGCTAGACTCCTGCGCCGCGCCAACGTGGCCAACAGGTTTTTGGTACGCGGGTCGGTTTCGCCTTCACCCGGCGGCGGCGCAAAATGCAGCACCACATCGGCGAGATGAGCAAGACGACGCAAACTGCGTCGATTGTCCAGATTGCCCAAAATCGGCGTGACACCATTTGCCCGCAACTCGGCAAAACGATGCGGAGAATGACTCAAGGCATAGAGTTGTCCGCGCGTGTGCCGCAGTGGCGAATGGTGTACGGTTTGCACGGTTTGCGTAGTTTGATAAGTGAATAATCGCGCGACTCGCAGCCCGACATCGCCACACCCGACAATCAGAATTCGCATAATGGTTTCTTCAAAAGGAAAGTTAAATGACGCACCAGGTCACCCTGCAACCCAGCGGTCATCAGTTTACCGCCAAGCCCAATGAAACTTTACTCGCCGCCGCGCTCAATGCCGGCTTTGCCTTGCCCTACGGCTGCCGCAACGGCGCGTGCGGTGCCTGCAAAGGCAAAGTTTTATCCGGCTCAGTCGATTATGGCGACTATCAAGACAGCGCTTTGACGCATGAGGAAAAGCAAAAAGGCATGGCCTTGTTTTGCTGCGCCAAACCCGAAAGCGATGTCACGCTGGAAGTTAAAGAAGTCGGCGCAGTGAAGGATATTCCCATCAAAACGCTGCCGTGCCGCGTTGAGCGTATGGAAAAACTGGCCGACGATGTGATGGCCATCTGGTTGAAACTGCCCTCTAACGAGCGGCTGCAATTTTTGCCAGGTCAATATTTGGATTTTTTGCTCAAAAATGGCCAACGCCGCAGTTTCTCGCTCGCCAATTCACCCGAAGATGACAGCTTGCTTGAGCTCCACATCCGCCATGTGGCAGGCGGGCAGTTCACCGACCACGTCTTCGGTACGATGAAGGCGAAAGACATCATGCGTATTTCCGGCCCGTATGGCAGTTTCTTCTTGCGTGAATCAGAAAAGCCGGTGATTTTTCTGGCGGGCGGCACCGGTTTTGCTCCGATTAAAAGCATTTTGCAGCATGCCTTCCACCACGCAGTGCAACGCCAGTTTGTGCTCTATTGGGGCGCTAGAACGCAGGCTGATTTGTATCAGGCCAGCCTGCCGAATCAATGGCAACAACAACACGCCAACTTCCGCTTCATTCCAGTGTTGTCGCGACCGGCAGACGCCGATGCGTGGGCGGGCAGAACTGGTTATGTGCAAAGCGCGGTCACTGCCGATTTCAGCGATTTATCCGGCTATGAAGTTTATGCCTGCGGTACGCCAACCATGGTGACGGCTGCGCGCAGTGAGCTGGTCGCACGCGGCCTCCCGGAAGAATACTTCTTTTCCGATACTTTCGACTTTCAAACACCTAGCCCAACACCTACCGTATTACCACCCGGCTGATCGGGTCGCTCTTCAATTCATTCTTGACTGCCGCAAGCGCAGGTTCCTGCAAACGCAGTGCAATATCCGGTGCCAAGGTGCTGTTAGCGGCCTTGGCGGCGAGTGCAGCTGCCGATTTCACATCGCCATCCAAATAAGCGCGCACAGCATCCAGCAAGGCTTTATCGGCCTTGTGCTTACGCCGCCGCGCATTCCAGGCGCGCATATCGCCAGAAAGATTCAGCGCCACCGCAGCCAAACGCAACACGCCATAAACCAGAATGCCGACCCCCGCGAGCAACAAAATCGCCAGCATGAAGGAAAGCTCCATCCGCCAGGGCGGGTAAACCACGATGACATAGCCCTGGTCAATGCGCGCCAGCAGCGTGAACGCCACCGCCAACGCAAACAGTGCGAGGAACCAAAGTGCGGCGCGCATCAGGGAGTACTCCCACGCGCCAAACGCAGCGCTTGCAGGCTGGCGCTAATTTGCGCGTCTTTCAACGCCACCGGCACGCTGCGCAAATCAGCCAAACTGGCCAGAAACGATTTACTCGCCTCGTCCTGTAGATTGAAATAACGGCTGATCCAAGCGTGCGCAGCATTAACGTCCGCACGAAAAATCGTCTCATCGCGCTGCAATAGCGCCAAGCGCGCCGCCAGCAAGCGCAACTTCAAATTCTGACGCAGAAAATAATTCTGCGAAGGCGTCAACAACATCTGCTCCGGGTGATCCAGTTGCCGAATTCGCACCAGGTCCTTGAACTCCTTCCAGGCTTCTTGCGTGAATTTGGCCAAGGTATCGACTGCGCCGACATGCTGTTTAGGTGCCGTTACCGGGCGGGGTTCGGTGTCAGATTCTGGTTTCAAACGCTCTACATTCTGAATCAGCACTTCCAGCCGCGCACTGACGCCTTCAATGTCGGCCGCGGGCAGCAGTTTCAGGCGTTCAATATCCTGCACCAACGCGTTGCGCAATTGCGCAAACTGCGGTTTGTTGAGCTGGGTCAAACGGGTTTCCGCGGCTTCCAGCCCAAGCAAGGCAGCGCGGACATTGCCGGCCAATTGCAACTGTTGCTGCGCGAGCAATAAAGTTTGCTCAATATCGGCAGCGATTCTTTCATCCTGGCTGCGCGCTAATTCCTGATACATCGCTGTCAGCGCCAATTGCTGGTTCTGGGTTTCTGTCGCGCGCGATTCCATAGTGTGCAATCGGGTCTGCAGATCGATCAATGCTTCGCTAGCGGCTTTAGCGGCGTTGCGTGCCTCGTGGCTGGCAACATCAAAATCGCTGATGCGGCGCGCAAGCTGAAATTCCATCTGCTGCCAACGATCGTGGTTTTGCCAGGCAAATCCCAAGGCGGCCAGTAAGGCCAAAACAGCTAGCAGCAGCGCAAGCCAAGGCACTACCGCGTGGAACCTTAGCTGCGGCGGCTGTGGCTGTAGCGGTGGCTGCAAGTAAGCCGGCGCAGCGTTCGGAAGTACGGGGGGAAGGTCAGTCGCGTTGGTCACGTTGTCAGCCTTGTTGTTTGCCATGCTGTTAGCCATGTTGAAAGTATTTCACAAGCCCAGCCAATAAACCGCGTTCGCCGGACTCGGTCACGATAACCTGCGCAAAATTTTTTTCTTGCGCACGCTGCGCAATACGTGCATGCGGCACAAACAGCGGCAAAGTTCGAATATGTGC
>CAYRFK010000194.1:5294-9720 GCA_964423465.1 uncultured Verrucomicrobiota bacterium
TGTGCTTCTGCCTTTTGTGCTCCAACCTCATCCGCCAGCAAAATCAATAAATTATCCAAAGTTTCACCACTCATTACGGTCACCGCGTCAATGGCACCGGCATGCAGTGCGGCCAACAGGGGCGCAAGCTCGGTAGGCGGACAAACGCGTTGATAACATTCGGCGTAATCGACCTGCGCACCGCGAGCACGCAAAGTCTCAGCCATTAATTCGCGTCCACCGACGCCGCGCACAATCAACACGCGCTGCCCCGCGAGCGCTTGCAGGGCCGGCATGGCCAGCAAATGTTCACTATCTGCGCCGCCGCTGGGCGTCAACACCTGTTCACAACCAGCGGCGTGCAAAGCATGGGCGGTGCCATTGCCCACCGCCACCGCATTGATGCTCGCGGCTGCGGCCTGCCTGGCAACCAAGCCAAACTGCACAGCATTGGCGCTGACAAAAATCACCCAGTCGTATTGATGCATCTGCTGTAAATGGCGACTTGATGTTTCAAACTGGAACGTATTCTCCGCCAGCCCCACCACCGCCAAAGCAGGAAACAGCAGCGGCTCTGCGCCTAAATCCGCCAGGTTACTCAGCAGCGAAGCGGACTGTGCCTGTGGTCGCGTCACCAACACGCCGATTCCAGCAAGCGGCCTTGCAGATGACATTAGCGCGTCGTCCGCTGAATGATTTCAGTCATCAAATGATCAGCACCTTGCGCAATCAGCGCCTGTGCCACGGCAATGCCAACGGCTTCCGGGGCGTCCACTTCACCCTCCGCTTCGGCGCGGAAAAAGCGAATGCCTTCCAGGTCCGCCACAAAGGCGCGCAGATAAATTTTGCCTTCACGCATCACGGCATAACCGCCTATCGGTGCCTGACACCCCCCTTGCAACATGCGGCTCATGGCCCGTTCAGCGCGCACACACAGCGCAGTTTCAGCGTGATTGAGCGGGGCCAGCAAGGCAGCGAGTTCAGGACGGCCCGTGCGAATCTCAATGCCGATAGCGCCCTGCCCCACTGCCGGCAGACTTTCATCCGGCTGCAAAATGGTGCGAATGCGTGCGTCAAATTTCAGCCGTTTCAAACCGGCAGCCGCCAACAAAATGCCGGCATACTGCCCTTCATCCAGTTTGCGTAAGCGTGTGTTGACGTTGCCGCGCAGCGTATCCACGTTTAAATGCGGCAAACGCGCACGAATCTGCGCCTGACGCCGCAAACTGGAAGTGCCTACCCGCGCATTCGGCGGCAACTCGCCCAGATTAGCGTAATCATTTGACACAAAGGCATCACGCGGATCTTCGCGTTCGAGGATGGCGGCCATCTCGAAGCATGCCGGCAAATCCATGGGCACATCCTTGATTGAATGCACGGCAATATCAGCATGTCCCTCTGCCATGGCAACCTCGAGTTCCTTAACAAACAAACCCTTACCACCGATGCGAGAAAGCGGCGAATCGAGAATCTGATCGCCCTGCGTGGTCATACCCAGCAGCTCAACTTGCAGGCCGGGATGAAGGGAGATGAGCAACGCTTTAACGTGCTCGGCTTGCCAAAGTGCAAGTTGGCTTTCGCGTGTGGCGATAATGATTTTATTGGGCATGTTGGACTATTCTGTAGGTTTAGCCGGCTGATTAGAATAACCGGTCAATATTAAGAAAGCGCGAGGAAAAGAATGATGAAAAGGACGATGAAAACAACAACGAAGCACGCATTTACGCTACTGCTAGCCATTCTAGCATGGGCTACCGGCTTGGCTTCAGCCGAGGTGGGCGTGCCAATTGCGCGCGACCTGCAAAAAGATGCCGGCCTCGCCAAAGATAAGAATGGCGTCGTCTTGGTGATGTTTTCCGGCCCGCAATGCGGCTACTGCCAGACCGTGCTGAATGAATTCCTCATCCCCATGAGCCGCAATGCGGAATATCAAGCCAAATTGGTGATGCGAAAAGTCGAGTTATCCAGCCCGCGCGAAATGAAAGATTTTCAAGGCGACAAAACACCGCACCGCAGCTTTGCCGGAGCCAGCGGCGTCCGTCTTATTCCGACCATCATGGTATTCGACACGGACGGGAAATTACTCTCAAAACCCGTCGTCGGCCTTAGCACAATTGACTACTACGGCGAACACCTCGACCAAGCCATAGACAACGGCCTTGCAAAAGTCCGCGCCAAAAAATAAAAACCCAATAATAACCGTGGTCTGTCCCCGATTAGGGCGTGACGTGCGCTTGCCGATTAACCGCTGCAATTTACCGGCGGATATTCTCGGCAGCCTGACTTTCCAACAGCATCCGGTAGCGCTGAAACTGGATGGTGTAGAGGCACTACACCACGCACTATTCACGCATCTAACAACGCTTAATGAGACCCCTGCACGCGCAGCCGCATTCATGGCGCACATGAATGCGGCCTTCAGCCTGCAGCATCCCGAAGAAGCCGGTTACAACGCGGCCTGGCCGCTCAACCGACCGAACGCAAACTACCTGAAAGTGCTGCGCGGTTGGGCATTTGATGCCGACGGGCGGGAAGGCGCAGTGCTGAAAGGCTGGGTGGAATCACGCTTCGGCCTGCTACCGCGTCACCACGGCAGCCCAATCCGCGACTTTTCCGGGCCGGCTTATCGGCATTACCTGGAACAGCGCAGCGGCGGCCTCTACAACACCAACAGCCTGGAAGCACAATTCGATCTGCTCTACAGCTACTGCCAACACGAACTGGCGCGTCAGCGGCCCGGCGAAACGCACCTCATCCTCTATCGGGGCGTGAACCGGTTGGACCGCTACGAAAGTGTCCAAGCCAGCCCTCTCTGCCAACACATCGTTCTGCTCAACAATCTAAATTCCTTCACGCGTGATCGCGAACGTGCCTGCGAATTCGGCGACCACATCATGCAAGTGCAGGTACCTCTGGCCAAAGTCTTCTTTTTCCACGGCCTGCTGCCAGGAAAATTAGGCGGTGAAGCCGAGTTTGCTGTGATCGGCGGGTTATACGCAGTCGCGTTCTCTTAAGCCTACGCAAATCCGACAAATCTGCGCCATTGGTGCATAAGCAACACAGGCTGCGGCCTGCGCTGCCACGTAATGTCCACAAAATGGCTGCATAAGGTAACGGCCCGCTTCTTGCATTGATCAAGCCATTCTTTAATCAATCAAGCAGGAGCGCTCCATGCCAACAGACAACGCCACCCTATTTACAGAGATCCTCGCCGGGCTAGCCGATGGCAGCGTCGTGCCCTATCTCGGCTGCCACAGCCTTGATGGCGTCACCAATGCAGCCACCGGCGACGCTATTCCGGCTGATTCCAATAGCCTAATCCTGGCCATGAATGACGGCAGGCCGATGGCAGCAAAATTAATGTATGAGTTTCCGCGTGCTGCGATGAATATAGAGCTGAAGAAAGGACGCGCTGCGGTTAGCCGGTTCCTTGACCGCACCTACCGTGATACACGTTGGACAGCCTCCGCACTACACACTTGGTTAGCCGCACAAAATTTACCTTATATAGTGGACTGCAACCGAGACACGCTATTACAGCAAGCATACGCCGACCGCCCTCATACGCTAATCGTCGGTTTGTCGCGCATCGGCGGCACCGATTACCGCTTCAAACTGTTTCAACACAACGGCCAAGGCGAGGTAGGACAAGGGGAGGTGGGCCAATACGTGGCCATCGACCAGGAACAGGTTGATAGCTCCCTGCCAGTACTCTTCAAGCCACTCGGCATCCCTCTACCCGAATCACACTACATCGCCTCCGACGCAGATTTCGTCGATTATGTTACTGAGTTGATGGGTGGCTTCGGCATTCCCGCCTTCGTCAAACGGATGCGGCAAGGTAAACGCTATCTGCTCCTCGGCCTGCCATTGAACCGCGATACCGAACGCATGGTGCTGTCCGACATCCAATTTGGCGCAGCCAAGGATGCTGGTTGGGCATTAATGCCTAATGCCAACGATAAAGAAATTCGCTTTCTGAGCAAACTGGGCTTCGCTCGGGTGCCGGCTGACGTCAATGCGCTGCTGGCGGCTGCGACACCCTCAAAATTATCTGGGCGCGCCAATGGCCAATAGCTTCTCTGTTTGAGTTGCGCAGGCCTGTCGGGTTGCTTTATCGAGCCCGTGCAACCAACGCAAGGGTATCCCTGCTGGCCCGTATAGCGCGCCAGCCAGCATACCGGCGATGGCACCGGTGGTATCTGCATCGCCGCCGCGATTGACCACATCAATCAGGCAGGCCTCAAAGCTATCGGTGTCGAAAAAAGCCTGAAACACGGCCTGCATCGTTTCCACGATATAACCACTTGGGTTCTGTCGTTGTTTCATATTACGAAAGTTGAATTCAGGGTGTTGGGCGACTAACGGATGTGCGCGCTGATGCAACAAATCCAGCTTGCTTGCGCCAAGAATCGCCTCACGCACCATCAAGGCCAGGGTTTCCGTA
>CAYRFK010000195.1:0-9633 GCA_964423465.1 uncultured Verrucomicrobiota bacterium
CAAGGTTTTCGGCATCAAGCGACTGACGACCGAGACCGGTGCCGGCCAGTGGGGTTGCGCATTGTCGCTCGCCTGCAAACTCTTCGGCCTGCAGTGCCGGGTCTACATGGTCCGGATTTCGTTTGAGCAAAAACCGTTCCGGAAGATGATGATGCAGACCTGGGGCGCCGAGTGCCTGCCGAGCCCGGGGCCGACGACCAAGACGGGCCGAATGATTCTGGAGCAGGATCCGAACACGCCGGGCAGCCTGGGGATCGCGATCAGCGAGGCGATCGAGGACTGCGTGACGTCGAAGGACACCCGGTACTCTCTCGGCAGCGTGTTGAATCACGTGTGCCTCCACCAGTCGATCATCGGGCTCGAGGCGAAGAAGCAGATGGAGAAGTTCGGGGAGTACCCGGATATCGTCATCGGCTGTGCCGGCGGCGGCTCGAACTTCGCGGGCATCAGCTTCCCGTTCGTGTGCGACAAGATCCACGGGAAGAATCTGCGGGTGATTGCGGCGGAGCCGGCGGCATGCCCGCGCATGACCATCGCGCCGTACGTTTACGATTCCGGCGATGTGGCGATGATGACGCCGCTTCTTCCGATGTACAGCCTTGGCCACACGTTCGTCCCGCCGCCGATCCACGCGGGCGGTTTGCGGTATCACGGCATGGCGCCGCTCGTCTCGCATCTCAAGCGCCTCGACCTGATCGAGGCCGCGGCGCTGCCGCAGCTTGAATGCTACGAGAGCGCGATGCTCTGGGCCCGCACCGAGGGCTTCATCCCGGCGCCCGAGACCTCCCACGCGATTGCCGCGGCGGTCCGCGAGGCGAAGATCGCGAAGGAGGAGGGGAAGCAGAAGGTGATCCTGCTGAACTGGTCCGGCCATGGGCTGATGGATCTGACGGGCTACGACGCCTATCTCTCGGGCAAGCTCACGAACTACGTGATGACGCCCGAGGAGATGGCAAAGTCGTTGAAGTCCATCGAGGGACTTCCGAAGCCTCCGCCGCTGTAGGCCGGGGGTAAATGAAACGCGCCGCCCACCCGGGCGGCGCGTTTCATTTTTCGGACCGGGCGCTATTTCGCCGAGAACTTGTAGATCGTTTCGGTGTCGTAGGTCTGGCCGGGCCGCAGGATGGTCGACGGGAACTTCGGCTGGTTCGGCGAATCCGGATAGTGCTGGGTCTCCAGGCAGAACCCGGTGCGATAGGCATAGGGCTTGCCGCCCTTGCCGACGTTTGAACCATCGAGGAAGTTTCCGCAGTAGAATTGGATGCCCGGCTCCTTCGTCCAGACCTCCATCACGCGCCCGCTCTTCGGTTCGCACATGGTGGCCGCCCGTCGCATCTCGCCGGCCTTCCCGTTGACCACCCAGTTGTGATCGTAGCCGCCGCCGAAGACCATCTGCTCGTCCTGCGAACCGATCCGGGCGCCGATGGCGGTTGCCTTGCGGAAGTCGAACGGCGTGCCGTCGACCGGGCGGAGGTCGCCGGTGGGAATGAGGCCCTTGTCCACGGGCGTGAAGCGGTCCGCCGCGAGCATCAGTTGGTGGTCGAGGATCGTGCCCGCCGCGTGGCCCGCCAGGTTGAAGTAGGCGTGTTGCGTGAGGTTGACCGGCGTCGCCTTGTCGGTCGTCGCGCGGTAGGTGATGCGCAGCGCGTTGTCCGGCGTGAGCCAGTAGTGGACCGTCACGTCGAGCTTTCCGGGATACCCCTCCTCGCCGTCGCGGCTGATGTAGCGCAACTTGAGGCCCGGGTTGCCGTCCTTCTCGACCGGCTCGGCGTCCCACACGACCTTGTCGAAGCCCTTGAGACCGCCGTGCAGGCCGCAGGGGATCCCGCCGGGGCTGTTGTTGGTCGCCAGCTTGTACTCCGCGCCGTCCAGCGAAAAGCGCCCGTTGGCGATGCGGTTTCCGTAGCGGCCGATCAGAGCGCCGAAATACGGGGTCGCCTTGACGTAGTCGGCCAGCTTGTCGTAGCCGAGCGTGACGTCGGCGGAGACGCCGGACCGGTCGGGGGTTTCAAGGGCGGTGATGATGCCGCCATAGTTCGTCACCTTCATGCGCAGACCGCGTCCGTTGTCCAGCGTGTAGAGCAGGATCTGCCTGCCGTCGACGTCGCCCCAGCGCTCGCATGTGGTCGCCTTTGCCTTCACGGATTCCTTTCCGCCGGCCTCGCACGCGCATCCGGTGCACGTCGGGGTCTGGCACGCACTCATCCATCCGGCCGCTGCCACGAGGGACAGGGCCGCGGTCATGGTTCGGATCATCTTCATTTCGGTCTCCTTCCGTTGAATTCTAGCGCGGCGCCGGGGCGGGGGCGGTCGCCGGTGCAGACGGCGCTGCCGGTCCGGTTCGCATGGGTTGCGGCACGACAATCGTCCGGGCTCCGGCACGGAGCGGAGCGTTGGTGGCGGCGCCCCTGAGGAACTCCTCGATCCGGGGCGGGAGCTTCTGGTCCTTGCGAACCTGCGGGACCTCGATGCGCTTCTGGCGGGCGAGATCGCTGTCGGTAAAGCCGTTCTCAAACCACCGGCTGCTGTTGGCGCCGGTCGAGTCGTGAATCCGGCGGGTCTCGGCGCGGGCCTCGTCGGGCGTCTGGAGGACGTAGGGGGTGATCAGGACGAGCAGTTCGGTGCGCTGGTTGCTCTTGGTGTCGGAGCGGAACAGGCGTCCAAGGATCGGAATGTCCCCGAGGAATGGAACCTTCGAGCGGCTGTTGCGGTCCGCGTTGCTGACAAGACCGCCGAGGATGATCGTCGACCGGTTTTCCACCGCGATGCTGGCCTCCAGTTCGCGCTTGGTCACCACGGGAACGTCGTTGCCGTCGATCGTCACGATATCGCCCACGTTGTCGGCGGTCTGCATGATCTCCATGACGACGACCCGCTGCGGCGTGATGTGGGGCTTCACGGTCAGTTCGATGCCGATGTTCTTGTACTCGTAGGCCGAGGTCTGGTTGCCGCCGCTCGTGACGGTGGTGGCGGTGACGATCGGACGTTCCTCACCGGCGACGATCTTCGCCTCGGTGTTGTCGGTCGTCAGGATGACCGGCGTCGACAGGATGCGGGCGCCAGAATCCTTGGCGGCCAGGTGGATCACGGCGTCGAGGTTCAGGTTCTCGATGGTCGAGTAGTAGGTCATCTCGCCCGACGCGAGCGGGACGTCGCGGCCGACCTCGGCCCCGCTTTGGAAGGCCGCCGCCGCGCTGCTGAGGAACCCGCCGCCCCACGACATGATGGGGTTCCTCAGGGCCACGCCGCCCCCCGGTCCGGACTTCGTCTCGGTGTAGGCCTGCATGGAACGCTGCAGCCAGTCGACGCCGTAGGAGACCTCGTCGCTCAGGGTCACCTCGATGATGACCGCCTCGATGACGACCTGGGCGAGCATCACGTCGAGTTCCTTGACCACCTGCTCCAGGACCGTGAGGTCGGTCTTCCGGCCCATGAGCAGCAGGGAATTGCTGCGCAGGTCGGGCAGGATGCGCGTGTACTCGGAGAGTTCGCCGATTCCCTCGCCGTCCGGCCCGCCGCCGCCTGCAGTGGAGGCGGGGGATCCGCCGGAGACCTGGCTGGCGATGTAGTCGCGAATGGACTGGCTGCGGTTGTCGCCCGAGGTGGAGGATCCCCGGTTGGCCGTGGAGGCGTTGCGGGACGAGGTTCGCGAGGTGGAGCCCCGGGACGAGGATGTGCCGGACCTCGTCGGGGAGGACGCTCCCGTCCTCGATGCGGACGTGCGGCGGGCTCCGCTGGAGGATCCGATGAGGCCGCTGAGCAGATCCGCCACCTCGTCGGCGGTCGCGTACTCGAGCGTGTAGACCTTGACGATCGTCTCCGGATCCACGGCTCGGTCAAGCACCTTGATCATGTTCTCGAAGAACGTGAAGTTGGCCGGGTCGGAGATGATGATCAGGACGTTGGTGCGGTCATCGGCGACGATCTTGACCTGGCCGCTGATGATGCCGCGTTCGGCGAGGCTGATATCGGTGCGGATGGAGGAACTCGGTGTCGTCGGAGCGCGGACGACGCCCGGAGGCGTCGGGGCGCTGGGCTGCACGATGGTCACCGTCGGGCGGCGTTGCTGGGCGTTGGGGTCGGTGATCAGTTCGTTCAATCTCTGGGCGACGTCCGCGGCGACGGCCTCATGCAGTTCGTAGATCCGCGTGTCGACCTTGGTCTCCGCCGGCTTGTCGAGATATTCGATCAGTTCGAGGATGCGCCGGATGTTGCTCTCCGTGTCCGTCACCATGATGGCATTGGCGCGGTCGAGAGCCTGGAGTTTCCCGTATCCGTGCAGCAGGGTCTGCAGGATCGGCACGGCTTCCGCCAGTTCGATATGCTTGAGCTCGATCACCTGGCTGACGATTCCGTCGCCTTCCCGAAGCTTGCCGTCCGGCGTGAACCGGATCGGCATGCCCTCCTGGCGCGCGGTGGGAGGCTGGACGACCTTGAAGAACTTCTCATCGAGCGGGACAAGAGTGATGTTGTTGAGCGCGAGAACGCTTTCGAT
This sequence comes from uncultured Verrucomicrobiota bacterium, assembly GCA_964423465.1. Classification (GTDB taxonomy): domain Bacteria; phylum Verrucomicrobiota; class Kiritimatiellia; order PWTM01; family PWTM01; genus VGWF01. Next base: position 4,496 of record CAYRFK010000195.1, read on the forward strand.
GGCCTGCTTTACCTCGTCCTCGGTCAGCTTGGTCTGCCCGCGCAGTGTGATGACGGCGTTGATGCCCTGAGCCTTGATCATCGTCCGGCCGGTCAGTTCGCTGTAGAACGCGAGGACCTGGTCCACCGGGGCGTCCTGGAAGCTCAGCGAGATCATCTTCTGCCCGCTGGCGCCTGCGGCAGCGGCGGGTGCCGCCGGAACCGGGAACGCGGCCGGAATGCCATCGGGAATGGCCGGAGCAGCCGCCGGGGCCGCGGCAGCGGGGGCCATTGGCCCCGGAGTCACGGGGGACGGAATCGCCGGGGCGGCCCCGGGGGCTGCCGGAACGGGCGCGTCAGGAACGCGGGAGGCGGGCGGTGGGACAACGGTTGCGGCAGGAACAGGGGCGGCAGGCGCCTGTCCCGGCATGATGCGGGCGGGCGCAGTCGGCGTGGCCGCAGGGATCGCGGGGGCGGCGGCCACGGGTGCCGGGCGGATCGTGCCAAGGGGGCCAGTCGTGGCGGAACCGGTCGGCTCGGACAGCGGGATCCCGGGCGAGATGGCGGGCTTGGCGGCTATCGGGGCGGCAGCCGTCACACCGGGAGCGGGGACGGCGGCGGGCGACTGGAGCACCGTTACCACGGTTGTCGCCAGACTGGATGGCGGCAAGGCTGTGGAGGGCGGGGCACCGGTGGACAGCTTGTCCGCGGCGGCAACCGGCGGGATGGGCGTCTGCGCGACCAGCCGTGTCGCAAAGGCGACGGCAAGGGCGAGCAACGCGGTGAAGACAATCGATCGCGGGGCCATGCCGTTCATGACGTGAATTCCATCCTCCGGTCCCGGCCGGTGCGTTCCGTTCCGGGCTTCATTTCGGTTTGCTCCCGACCGCTGTGGCGGCCGCGCCGGCGGACGCCGGCGCCCGCGTCCGGGTGTAGGCACAGACAACCTGGAATGTCCCCGACAGGGCGCCGGATCCGGCGCGGCCCGCGTTGACGGTCAACTGCCGGATGTCGAGAATGGCGCCCTTGGACTGGATCGAGTGGAGAAAATGCGTCAACTGGTCCAGCGAACCCTCCCAGTTGCAGTTGATGGCGACCTCGTACAACTCGCCCGCGGCCTTCTCCCGCTCCGGTTCGCGTCGCGTCAGCGAGAGCCCCTGCTCGGCGGCGGAGGTCTCGATCAGCTTCAGCAATTCCGCAGTGACATCCTTCTCCGGCGGATGCCGTGGAAGCTCCTTCAGAAGGGCGTCCAGCCGTCCTTCGACCTCGGCCCGCTGCCGAACGAGCCGGTCGGCCATCTGTTCGCGGGTGCGGAGGCTGTCGCTCGTCTTTCCAATCTCCGCCCACTTGGCGGTCCGTGCTCCCGCGCCCCACCAGGTCAGCGCGCCCAGCCCCACGGCCAGCGTGGAGACCGCCAGCACGGCCTCGCGTGTGGACATGCGGATCATGGCGTGGTCTCCCCGCCCGGCAGGGTTCCGGAGACGCGGAACTCGGCGCGGGTCCGTCCGCCCGAGGGCTTGGGGGTGGTCACGCCTTCCGGCTTGACCTCGACGTAGAGGCCGGACTTTTCCATCGCCGCGAAGAAGTCGTAGATCGAGTTCACCGCGGTGGCCTCGCCGCGGAGGCTCAGGGTCTTGCCCTTCCGGAAGGAGAACGAACTGAGCGTCAACCCGTCGGGCAGGTCCGCGCTGATCTGGCGGAGAAGCTCCAGCCCGGAACGACTGCGGTCCCCGTAGTCCTCCAGCGCCTTGATGCGCGATTTCAGGACGCGCACCTCGCCGGCCGGTTTCTCCAGGATGTCGACCTTGGTGCGCAGACGGGTCAGGGACGCCTCGCGGAGCTTCAGCGCCACCAGAAAACCAATGACCACGATCAGCCACAGGACGATGCAGGCCGCGGCCGCTACGATGATGCGCCGTGAGGCGTTACGGGACTTGCGGGACGACTCCCATTCCGCCGGCGCGAGGTTGAGCGTCAGGGCGGGATCGTCCAGCGTGCGCCGTGCGATGCCCTCCGTCAGCGGGGGCAGATCGGCCAGCGATGCCGCACGGGCGGGCAGGCCGCAGGCCTCCGACAGCGAGCGCGTCCACGCCGCGTCCGGCTCGCCCTCGAACCACGCCACCATGGCCGCCCCGTCGCCGAGTCCCCATTCCGTTTCCAGCGTCGTCAGCGTCAGGTTGATCTCGTCCTGGATTTCCTGCGGCGTATCCGTGGCGATGCCCCGGCCCAGCGCCCGGATCAGCACGGGGCGGCCGTCCTGAATGGCGAGGACGGTGACCGCGGTGGGATCGAGATGCAGATGCAGCCGCAGCCCCGCCTCCTGCGCGGCTCCGGAATCGCGCAGGTGCCGCCACCAGCCGAGGACGTCGAGATCGACCCGGCGCACGTCCAGTCCCGCGGCGGTCAGGATCGAGGCTTCCCGGTCGATCAGGTCGCGCTGGACCGCCGCGATCAGCAGCAGCGTGCGGTCGGCCTCGGACTCAAGGACCTCGTAGGCGACGACGAGGTGTTCGACAGCGAACGGGGAGAACCGGTCGATTTGAAGCTCGACCATGCCGGGCAGTTCGGACGCATCGCCCGTGGGGAGTTCGACCACCCGGAGCAGGGCCTTCTCGGCCGGAAGCGTCAGCGTGATCTCCCCGCGCAGTCCCGCCAGGGCCGGCCGCAGCGCGGCGGCGGCAACCTCGGGTGTCACGTCGGCGTCGGGCGGCGGCGGGGCCGGAACCGTCCGGGTCTCGGGGGGTACAGGGGCGCGGGCATCCTTGCGCACCCGGATCGTTGTCCAGGAAACCGATTCCGCCCGGCGCTGAAACGCCGCGATGGTGCGGGTCCCGAGATCCGGGACCGAGGGCAGCTTCATCCGCGTCAGCAATCGGTTCGACATCATCCACGCCCCGGGGAAACCCCCGGTTTTCGGCAACGCCGTCTCACGGCATCGCCTCCTCACGCCAGAACACCGTCAGGACCTGCCCGCTTTCAATCCGGAACACGGCCCATACTCCGCTGCGGACCCCCTGAACCTCTCCGATGGAGGCGACCCGCACGTAGCGCAGGTCGCGAACGCTGAAATACGACTTCAGAGCGCCGTTCAAGCCCGTTCGGCCGATCATCTCGTCGACGGACTCGTACCCATCATCGCGGGTTCCTTCGACGCCGTCGAGCCCCACGCGACCCTCGATAATAGCATCCGCCTCCCACTCGGCAATGCCGGGGATCGTCATGAGCACTTCATAGGTTGCATTGTTGGCGTTGATCCGTCCGTCGCCCCAGGTCGTCAGCCATTGTGCGATGCCCAGCATCGGCTCGGAATCCGCGTCGGGGCCGGGACCGCCGAAGAGGATCGCGTCGTCGAAGCCCTTGATCATGAGCATTTCGTCAATCGTGTCGATCGGCCCGTTCTTCACGGTGTAGCCGCGTTCGGTGTAGTACGAGTCGTCGCTCTCGGCACCGTTCAGCTTGGTGTTCTCGTCGGCGTCGATCCAGTCGCCGGCGCAGTCGATCAACTCGTCCCACCAGTCCTCCGGAACCCCGGCTTGTGCGAACAACTCCCGCCATTCCTGCTGCTGCAGCCGGTTGACGTTGCGGCGGCTGCCCTCGGGGATGATGTCGACGCTGAACTTGCCTTCGCCCAGTTCCATCTGGGCCTTCCGGATGCCCATGCCCCGGGCGAGCAGCATCGGGTTGAGCACGAGCGGATCCTCGTCCATGGATTCGTCCACCGTCGTGTCCACCTTGCGCGAGTTGAGCAGCAGCATGCGGGCCCATTCCGCGCCCGCCTTGGCCAGCCCGTAGGCCTTCGCCCTCTTCCGGTAGTGGGAGGTGATGCCGGCCTCGATCCGCATCTCGAACCCGAGCGTGCCGACGAGCATCGTCAGGATCACGATGACCCACAAGGCCACGATCAGGGCGGAGCCGCGGCGGGGGGACGCGGGGCAAACGCCGAACATCGAACATCGAACACCGAACATCGAACGGAAGGATTCCAACGGCCGATGTCCGGCGAGGGGCACCTGGTTGGCCGTTCGGCCGCGGGACGAAGGACCAGGGGCGCGGGCGTCCGCCCCGTCCCTCGACCCTCGCTCCTTCTGGCTCTCAAGATCCGACACCTTCAACCTGTCCGTCCCTTCAACGCACCAATCGCCCGTCTCGTGTGCCGACCCGCAATTTGAACCCACGCGCTTTGCCCGCGTCCGGTCATCTACCGCCGTCTCGATTCCGTCCGCGAGACGGCCGTTGTGGCGTAGGCGGCCACCGGGATGTCGACGAGACGGCGCAGTACGATCGGATCCTCGCCATCGCGCGGCGGATCGAAAAAGAGGGCGATCTCGATGCGGGTGGGGATACGGTTGGTGTGCTCCCACTCGTCGATCCAGTCCTCGATCTCCCCGTCCCAGATCCGGCAATCGAGACCGCGCACGCCGCCCCCGGCGAAGTAGGGCTCGGGCTCCTCCATGTCCTCCTCGTCCACAAACGGCGGTACGGCGCGCACGGCGAGCGACGGTTCGCCGAGGTCGGAATCTTCAACGGACAGCGTGAGCCGGTGAAGGCCGAGCCGGTAGGGGGAGTCCGGGGGCATGAGGGCCGAGCCCGAGGCCACCCACGAGATCGTGTCGGCCGGATACTGGTCCTCGCCGTCCTCGATCCAGAATCCGTAGCGTCCACCGGAGCCCGTGGTCCGGAACCATGCAGCCGAGCGCAGGGCGGAAACAACCTGGTCCATGATGTAGTCGCCCTCGTGAAGTCCCTCCAGGGCCTGCGTGCCGCGGGTCCACGCCCGCGTGGTGGTGTAGAACGCGGCGCCGACGATCGCGAATGCGATGGCAAAAATGGCGAGCGCGACGAGAAGTTCGAGCAGCGTGAAGCCGGCGGTGCGACGCCTCGTTCGCGGCGATGCTCCGACCGGGGTCATCGGAACCCGGGGGGCGCGGGAGGCCCGCCGCCCCCTCCGCCACCGCCGCCTCCGGCCGACCCGCCGCCACCCCCGCCTGCGGCCGCGCCTCCCGGACGACCACCGCCCCCTCCGGAGAAGGCGCGGCCTGCGCCGGAGCGGCTGGATCCACGGGCGCCTTCGCCGCCACCGCGCTGGCCGGCCCCCCGCTGGCCCGCGCCGCGTTCACCCCCGCGTGCGCCGGGCATGCCCGCGGCGGCCCCGCCGCCGCC
>CAYRFK010000196.1:0-9509 GCA_964423465.1 uncultured Verrucomicrobiota bacterium
CTTAACCGCCTCCATCCAATGAAATCTCACTCCCAACTGAATCGTTCCGGCTTAGGTGGCCGTCGCGGCGCGCCCTCCCCCCTCCCTCCCCAAGCGCCGCCGGCCACCGTGGTTGCCCGCCAACTCCGATCCCGCCCGTACTCGCGGCCCCGAAGCCATCCCACGAGACGAAGCCGCGCCCCATGGTTGTCGGCATTGCGGCGGGCGTGGGCGGAGGACTATTCTCGACGATATGAAGATTCCTCCCATGGCCCCGGTCGGACTGGTTCTCCTTGCCGGCCTTCTCGCCTCCATGCCGGATGCCGCGGCCGGTTCCGCATGGCTCGAAACGGCGGATGACGCCGCCACGCTGGCCTGGGTGCGATTCGACAACCAGACTTATCGCGACGTCGGCTACCAGTTCCTTGGATCGTCGGACATCGACATCCGGTTCGACGTCGCCCCCGCGCCGGGGCAGTCGATCGACGTCCGCTGGGGTGCGAAGAAAGAAGCGCGCGGTGCGGACGTCGTGATCGGCAGCCACACGCAGCGCGTCGAGGCCGGAGGACACGACGGCTTCCGCTGGTTGCGCGTCCCGGTTCCGGCCGGGCTCACCGGCGATTGCGTTGCCGTCCGTCTTCGCGAGGCGCCGCCGAAAGCCGCATTCATCGCGGAAGTCCGCCTCGTCGGCGCCGCCGCGGCGCCCGCGGTGCCGGACCTGAAGTCGGCGTCGCACCGCGCCAGGGCCACGATCGCCATGGCCGGCGCCGGCCCCGCCGGCGAGGCCTTCCCGGACATGCGCGCCACATGGGATCGCGATCCGCCGCCCGCGCCCGCCGGGGCGGGGCCGGAAGAACTGCTGTTCCGCGCCGCCGAGCGCAACGGGCGGCAGGCGAACGAGGCGCTCTACCGTTCGCGTCGGTTCATCGACGGCTGGCTCGCGCATGCCGACCCCGCCACCGGGCTCATCCCGCGGAACCTGCGCGAAAGCCGCGACTACTGGAACGGGCGCGACGCGGCGGCCGACAACTACCCGTTCATGGTCCTCACGGCCGCGATGACCGACCGTCCGCTCTTCGACGGCCGCATGCTGGACATGCTGCATACCGAGACGCGCCTGACCCCGCGCGTCGACCGGCTGCCGGATGACTACTCGTTCTCGAAGAAGGGCTGGCGGCGCGAGGCGGTCGACCTCGACACCATCATCTTCGACGCCGCCGAGTATGTGAAGGACGGCCTGCTGCCCATCACCGAGTGGCTCGGTCCCAGTCCGTGGTCCGAGCGCGCCATCGGCATCATCGACGACATCTGGAAGAACGCGCCCGTCGACACGCAGTTCGGCAAGATCCCGACGCTCAACTTCGAGGTCAACGGCGACCTGCTCCAGGCCTGCGCCCGCCTCTTCTGGTTCACCGGCGACCGCAAGTACCTCGACTGGGCGATCCGCCTCGGTGACTATTACCTGCTCGGCGACCAGCATCCGACGCGCGACGCGGAGGAACTCAAGCTCGGCGACCACTCCTGCGAAGTCATCAACGGCCTCTCCGAGCTTTATGTCGCCTGCGCGCACGCCGCGCCGGCCAAGCGCGACGCCTACCGCGCGCCGCTCCACGAGCTCTACGAGACCCTGTTGAAGGTCGCCGTCAACGAGCACGGGCTCGTCTACCTGCGGGTGAACCCGAAAACCGGCGAGCACGGCGACGCGCTGACGGACAACTGGGGCTACAACTACGACGGCCTCTACACCGCGTTCCTGCTCGACGGCACGCCGGCCTATCGCGACATCGTCCGCAAGGCGCTCGGCAACCTGAAGGCGCACTACAGCGGGCAGGGCGGCATGTGCCAGAGCGGATCGGCCGACGGCTATGCCGACTCCATCGAGGGCGCCATCACGCTCTACAACCGCGAGCGAGTCGAGCCGGCCGTGGACTGGATCGACACCGAGATCCGCACCATGTGGTCCAAGCAGAAGGCCGACGGCGTCATCGAGGGCTGGCACGGCGACGGCAACTCCGCGCGGACCTCGCTCATGTATGCGCTGTGGAAGACGCAGGGCGTCACGATCCGCCCGTGGCGCGAGGACGTCCGCTTCGGCGCAGTCGCGGACGATGCCGGCCGCGTGCGGCTGACCTTCGTCGCGGACAAGCCGTGGAACGGCGTCGTGATCTTCGACCGTCCGCGCCACCGCGAACTCATGAAACTCCCGCTCGACTACCCGCGCATCAACCAGTTCCCCGAGTGGTTCGCCGTCCGCGAGGGCGACCCCTGCACCGTCCGCGCCGACAGCGCCGCGCCCGTCGCGCACCCCGGCCGATCCCTCCGCGACGGCCTGCCGTTGAAGCTGACCCCCGGGGTCGAGGTGCGCTGGGTCGTCGAGGGGGTCATTCCCCGGGAGCGCGGGACGGATGATAAGTCGTGAACGGGGATCACCTTCGCGGTCGTCCGCAGCGGCCCGCGGGGCCGCTAGCCCTCCCGCTTCTTCCAAGTGGCGGGAGGGTCGCCGGCCCCGGCGACCGAATGCGCCCGGCATGGTTGCTCGTTCAAGATGCCAATCTGGCATCTTGAAGGACTGGATGTGTCTGGATGGACTCCGAGGTGTGAGGTATAGCCGGGCGCAGCGACTCCGAGTGCCGATGATCGTGAGGAACCGATGAAGAGAACTCGTTCCGCAGTGGCTGTGCTCGCGTTGTCGACGGTCATGACAGCGCCAGCGGCGGAGACCGGGCCGCGATTGTCGCGCGCGGACCTTTTCGCGGCGCTCGACCTCGGACGGCCCGATCTGGCGGCGGTGAGCAACGCGCTGGCGCGCGGCGACGAGCCGGCCGCGACGGCGGCGTTCGCCAAGAATCTGCGAGCCCGCGCGCTGCCGCGATGGGAGGTCGATCCCGCCGCGGTCGGTCGGTCGCCGAAGGCGTCGACAATGAAGGCCCGGAACGCGCTCAAGCACCGGCTCGAGTCCATCAGCATTCCGTGGCAGTTCGGCGAGACGATCGATTGGGCGTTCAACCCGACCGCGCAGCCGGATTCGAAATGGCCGGTGAACAAGGAATGGACGTGGCAGCTCAATCGCCATCCGATGTGGCTCGATCTCGCGCGTGCCTTTTACGACACGGGCGACGAGGCGTATGCCGCCGAACTCGCCGCGCAGATCCGCGCCTGGGTGCGCGACTGTCCCGTGCCGGTGAAAAAGGCCGACAACGGCGCAGGCTCGCGCTGGCGCACGATCGAGGCGGGCATCCGCACGGGTTCCGTCTGGCCGGAGGTCTGGCCGCGCGTCCTTGCCTCGAAGGCCTTCGACGACGATGCGTTGCTGCTCTTCGTCGCAAGCTGGGTCGAGCACGCGCAGTACCTCGTGAAGTTCAAGACCGGCGGAAACTGGCTGGCGATGGAGTCCAACGGGCTCTACCACACCGGCGCCCTGTTTCCCGAGTTCCGCGAGGCAAAGCTGTGGCGCGACACGGCGCTCGAGCGGCTCACTGCCGAGCTCGACATCCAGGTCTATCCCGACGGCGCCCAGATTGAACTGGCCCCCGGCTACCACGGCGTCAGTCTGCGGAACTTCCTCGGCCCTGTGAATCTCGCCGCCCGTACCGGCTTCGACGTGCCGCCGGCCTTCCTCGCGAAACTCGAGCGCATGTTCGACTACTACGTGACGTCGATGCAGCCGACGCGCCGCACGCCGACGCTCAACGACTCCGGCGCCAACGACGTCGTCGGCATCCTGGGTGAAGGCGCGCGGCTGTTCCCGAATCGCGCCGACTTCCGCTGGATCGCGAGCGGTGGCAAGGAGGGCGCGCCGCCGGCCGGCCTGTCGCGCATGCTGCCGTTCGCCGGACAGGTCTTCCTGCGCAGTGGATGGGATCCCGACGCGTTGTGGCTTTGCATGGACGCCGGGCCCTTCGGCTACGGGCATCAGCACGAGGACAAGCTGGGCATCACGCTCACGGCCTTCGGACGCCCGCTGCTCGTCGAGGGCGGCGTCTACACCTACGACGCCAGCGACTGGCGGCGCTACGTGCTCTCCAGCCGCGCGCACAACGTGGTGATGGTCGACGGCCTCGACCAGGCCCGACGCAAGGCGCCGCGCGAGACGTGGGTCGTGAAACAGCCGCTGCCGCTCGCCTTCGGCACCAACGCCGCGGCCGACTGGGCGGAGGCGGTTTACGACGAAGGGTGGGGGCTGGACGCCAAGCGGATCGCGCGTCACACGCGCCGCGTCGTCTTCCTCAAGCCCGACCTCTTCGTCGTGATCGACCGGTTGGAATCGCTCGACGGCAAGCCGCAGCGCTACGAGGCGCTCTTCCATCTCGACGCGGCGGAGGCGGCGGTCGACGGGCTTACGGTGTCCACGCGCGCCGAGGGTCCGAATCTCGCGATCCGCGCGTTCGGCGCCGACAGTGTGACCATCGTGAAGGGACAGAAGGAGCCGGTCGTCCAGGGCTGGCTGCCCGACTCGTCGCAAGGCTACGGAGGCATCCGCCCGATCCCGACCGCGGTCTTCGTGAAGGAATCCGCCGGCGCGGCCACGGTGATCTACGTTCTCTGTCCCTCGCGCGGCCCCGCCGCCTGCCCGGTCCGGCGCGCCGCGATGGACGGCGAAACCCTGGTGGTGGAGATGGACGACGGATCCATCCGCAGGACCGGCATGTAGGGGCCGGCCACCTGATGCCTCGATGATCGACCGAACGGACTTGAACCTGAATTCGGCGGTTCAGATGGGCAGGACAGGATAACAGGATCAACAGGATGGAGTTGCGGCAAACCCGGCTGCACTCATCTGATGAAGTCGCCAGTTTCTGCAATGAACTCCGACGCAATCCTATACATCCTGTTATCCTGTCCAACTGTTCTTCCTAGGTTGAAATGGGCGCCGATCGCGGACGGTGGACAAGCGCGGGCGCGTCAGGCAAGGTCTGCGCCATGAACGCGATCAAGATACGCATTCGATTCACGATCGGCCGGGCATGCGCGGTGCTGGCACTGGCGGCCGTCGCGACCGCCTCCGCTGCGGAGGGCATCCGCTGGCCGAGGTGGCGCGGGCCGGCGGACAACGCGGTCGTGGAGCAGGCGTTGCCGGTAGCGTGGAGCGATACCTCGAACGTCGCGTGGAAGGTCGCAATGCCGGGCCGCGGGTGTTCGACTCCGGTGGTGTGGGACGGAAAGATCGTGCTGACCGCGCCGGTCGAGGGACGTGACGCCGCGCTCGCGTTCGACACCACCGGCCGCGAGCTGTGGCGCACGCCATTCGGCGAGGAACGGCCCGGCAAGCACAAGTCCGCCTCCGGCTGCAATCCCTCGCCGGTGACGGATGGGCGCACCGTGTGGGTCTACTTCAAGAGCGGCACGCTGGCGGCGCTGTCCTTCGACGGGAAGGTCCTCTGGCAGACGAGCATTCCCGAGCGGTTCGGACCGGACTCGCTGGTGTGGGACATCGGCACGTCGCCGGTGCTGACGGAGAAGGACGTCGTCATCAATGTCATGAACGGCACGAACTCGCACGTGGCGGCCTATGACCGCGGCAGTGGAAAGCTGCGCTGGAGCGTTCCGCGCAACTACCCGTGCAAGTTCGAGGCCGACCAGGGCTACACGACGCCCATCGTGCTGCCCTTCGCCGGGCGCGAGTCGCTGCTCGTCTGGAACGCCGAACATCTGACGGTCCACGACGCGGCCGACGGCGCAACGCTGTGGGACTGCGGCGGGCTCAACCCGGAGGGCAAGAGCAACTGGCCGCCGGTTTCGTCACCGCTCGTGATGGGCGACACGGTCATCGTTCCCTACGGCCGAGGCAAGCTGCTGCACGGCCTGCGTCTCGCCGGACGCGGCGACGTCACGGACAAGGCGCTGTTGTGGTCGCGCAGCGACACCGGCAGCTATGTGCCTACCCCGCTCGCGTACAAGGGGAAGGTCATCCTCCTGCGCGACCGCAACGAGGTCGACTGCATCGACCCCGCGACCGGACGCACCGAATGGACCGGCGAGTTCGAGAAGAGCGGAACGCCGTTCTACGCCTCGCCCGTGATCGCCGCCGGGAAGCTCTACGTCGTCCGCGAGGACGGCGTCGCGTTCGTTGCAACGATCGACGGCGGCTTCGAGGTGCTCGCCCGAAATGTCATGAACGAGAAGATGTGGGCGACGCCGGTCCCGCTCGGCGGCCGCATGCTGCTGCGCGGCGAGAAAACGCTCTTCTGTATCGGAGCCCCTTGAAGCGGTTCGCAGCCGCCCTGACCGTAGCCGGCCTCGCTGTCGCTGCGACGGCCGCGGACGCATGGCGCGCGCTCGAGTACGCGCCCGCGCCGCCGGACAATCCGCTCAAGGGCCTCGTGCCCTACGCCGGCCAGGCGCGCGACTTTCCGCACAGCCTCGAGTTCCGCTACCTGCCGCTGCGCGCGGTGATGCAGGGCATGGACCGCTTCGACTGGACGCCGGTCGAGACGTTGCTGGGCGAGACGTCGTCGCGCGGCTGCCAGGCGGTGTTCCGCTTCTACCTCGAGTATCCCGGCCACGAGTGCGGCATTCCGCAGTTCCTGATCGACGCCGGACTGCGGACGCACGCCTACACGAACTCCAACGCGCAGCCGCCCAGGTCGGTCGTGACGCCGGACTATGCGGACCCGCGTCTGCGCGCCGCAATGACCAATGCGATCCATGCCGCCGGCCGCCGTTACGACGGCGACCCGCGCGTCGCGTTTCTCACCGCCGGCTTCCTCGGCACCTGGGGCGAGTGGCACACGCATCCGCGCCACGACCTGTGGGCGCCGAAGGAGACGCAGCGCGAGGTCATGGACGCCTTCGAGGTCGCGTTCCGGCGCACGCCGGTCCTGCTGCGCTACCCGGCCGGCGACTCGGACCCGAAGTACGCCGCGAACCACCGCCGCGCGCTGGGTTATCACGACGATTCCTTTGCGTGGGCGACGCTGGAGACCGGAAAGAAGAGCGACGAATGGTTCTTCATGGCCCGCATGCGCCGCGCCGGGCCGGAGGCGGTGGAGAAGTGGCGGACGCAGCCCATCGGCGGCGAAGTGCGGCCCGAGAACTGGCCGGTCCTGTGGAACGATCCGCCCGGCACGCCGGAGGGGCAGGACTTCCTCCGTTGCGTCGAGGCGACCCACGCGACGTGGCTTATGGACTCCAGCATCGTGCGCAAACTGACGCCGGAGCAGCGCGCCCGCGCGATCGAGGGCGCCCGTCGGCTGGGCTACGAACTGCACGTCGCGCGTGCCGCCGTCGCCTCTGCGTCCGGCGGCGGACTGCGCGTCGCGGTCGCCCTCCAGAACCGCGGCGTCGCGCCCTTCTACGCCGACTGGAAGATCGAACTCGCAGCGCTCGACGCCGCCGGCACGGCGGTCGCGACGTGGACGCCGCCGTGGAGCGTGCGGGGCCTGCAGCCCGACGCCGCCGAGCGCGTGCTGGACTTCACCACGGCGTCCGCGATTCCACCCGGCGCCGCCGTGATCGCGATGCGCGTCGTCAACCCGATGCCCGGCGGAAAGCCCCTGCGCTTTGCCAACAAGGCCCAGGACGCCACGGCCCCCGGCTGGCTCACGCTCGGCCCCTTCCCGGCGCGCTGACGCCTCCCGCGTCGTCCGTGCCTTTGTCCCGGCCTTCATCTTCGGGCGATGGGGTGAGAGGCGAGGGCGTACGCGCCACGGGGCTGCGTGGCGATCCCGTTGGTGATGCGCTGAAACCACCCACATGGTACAGTTTGCATCATGAAGGCGAAGGTCTACATCGAGACGAGTGAGGAATAGTCATGCGGAATGACCCTGTGGTGGATGAGATTCGCCGGATTCGGCATGCCTACGCCAAGCGCTTCGGTTTCGATCTGCGCGCAATGGCCGCCGATCTGTGCCGGAAGGAACAGGCGCATCCAGACCGTCTCGTGTCGTTCGATCCCAAGCCGGTCCGGCGTCTTCGAACAGCGTGACTTCGCATCCGGGTAGCCTCTGCATCGCCCGTCCACACAGAGTGACCTCTACCCTCTCGTCGAGGCCGGCTTCCCGAGGTTAAACTCGCGGCGACGGGCTTACGGAACCCGCACGATCTCGGTCCCCAACCGGAACGGCGGCTCGGCCTTCGGCGGCGGCGCGGGTCGGGCCCGCACCTCGGCGAGCTTCGGTGTCAGCTCGGATAGGGCGGGATGCGCGTCCACGAACTTCTCCAGCAAGTCGGCATGGCGCGAGTCGGCGAACTGGAGAATCGGCTTGAAGAGACCACTATAGCTCTCCGCCTTTGCGCCTGGATACAACTCGATCCCGGACGCTTCCCGCCGATTGTAGGCGTCGTATCGTTGAACCAGAACTGGAATAGCATCGGACTTCGTGCCTTCAAGAAGACATCTGTAGGACTCGAAGGCGTCCGGTGATTCAAGCTGCTCATCCCTTACAAGGCGGTCCATGATCGCACGAACCAAGAAGAGCTCCTCCGGCTGCCCCGCCAGGGCGAGGCGGCACCATCTTGCCCAGTCCACGTTGACACCTTGCGGATGGCCGATCGACAGCTCCCCCGTCTTCTTCCACGTCAACTCGATGTAGTATCCCCACAGCCCCCGTTCCGTCATGTGGCGTACAACCAGCGGCCCCATTCGCGAGCGGGGCCCCGTCACGCTCCTCACCCACTCCTCGCGGTATTCCGCATCTGTGCGCCAGTCGTAGCTTCGCAACGCCGCGATTTCGGAGCCGCGGACCACCCGCTCGTAGCAAATGCGCGCAACGAGGCGCTTCTCCCACGTCTCTCCCGAATCCGTCGCACACCGTCCGAGCTCGGCCAGCGCATTCGTCCCCGCGCCGACCATGGCGTCCCGTGCAGCGAGATAGGCGTCTCCCGATGCGGTCGCGGCGGTCTCCAGCAGTTGGCCGACGGGCGGCGGCTCGGCGCTCCGGGATTCGGTCGCAAGCAGGACAAGAAGGGCTGCCGATGCCCTTGCCAGTACGGATCGTTGCCGCCTCCTCATGCGCCCAACCCTCTCGTCGCGCCGGGCTGTAGCGTAGGTGTCAAGGCGGTAGTTCACAGCGCGTGATCGCGGCCGGGGTCGCGGTCACGCTCCAGTTGCTCGATACCGAGTCCCGCCAGCGGCGACTTCGCGAAGAACGACGTCAGACCCTCCGGCCCCTCGCGGCGGGTATGATCCGCGAGCCGGCCAAACTGCGCTTTCGCGTCCTGCAACTTCCGAGTGCTCACGTCTGAACCTCCATGAACAGGTCAGACCAGTCTGTTTTGGATCTCCGCCGGGGTCAAGGCTGGCGGTCACGCGGTCCGAATCCTCGCATGCTGACGTATGGGACCTGCCACGTGTTGCACGGGGGCCTTTGGAACGGCCGCGACGGAGCGCGGCCCTCCAAGACCGTTCTCTCGTATGTCCATGGGATGGCCCTGGAGGGCCGCGCTCCGTCGCGGCCGTTCTATGCTCGCGGGCTTCATGCTTGGCCGAGGATTTGGGGCGGCCTCGCCGGCTTGCGGGGCGGGCGGTGCGGGGCTATCGTCGGAGCGGGAACGCGCATGGATCTTCAACTGGTCGGCAATTTTGCGATCGC
>CAYRFK010000197.1:0-4150 GCA_964423465.1 uncultured Verrucomicrobiota bacterium
GCGCTTGTACTGGCCGAACATGAAGCCGATCTCGCGGCCGCCCACGCCGATGTCGCCGGCCGGAACGTCCGTGTCCGCGCCGATGTGGCGGAAGAGCTCGCTCATGAACGACTGGCAGAAGCGCATGACTTCGCTGTCCGACTTGCCCTTCGGATCGAAGTCCGATCCGCCCTTGCCGCCGCCCATCGGAAGCGTCGTCAGCGAGTTCTTGAAGACCTGCTCGAAGCCCAGGAACTTCAGGATGCTCTGGTTGACGCTCGGATGGAACCGCAGGCCGCCCTTGTAGGGGCCGATCGCGCTGTTGAACTCGAATCGGAATCCGCGATTGACCTGCACGCGGCCGCGGTCGTCCTGCCACGGAACGCGGAACATGATCTGACGCTCGGGCTCGACGATGCGATAGAGGATCGCCGAATCCGCATACTTCTTGTGACGGGCCACCACCGGCTCGAGCGTCTCGAGGACCTCGCGAACCGCCTGCAGAAACTCCGGCTCGTTCGCATTGCGCTTCTCCACCACCGCCAAGACTTCTTGAATCAGGCCCATGATCGTCTCCCGTTCAGGTTTCGTTCCGCCATCCCCTTGCCCGCCCGCCCTCCTGCACCCCGCAGACGGCGGCGGCAACCATTGACCGTGTTTTGCCTTATCGGTGTCGCACGAGCAAAGGATAAGCGGGCCAATCGATGATAAATATGAAGTTGAGGATACGGCATGATTGCCGTTATAGTTCAATGCATGGAAGCACATCCAAGCTGTTTCTGCGGGCGGGCGGGGGAAGGGGACGGCAAAGATGGGCGGCAAATGGGGACGGAAGACGGAAGACGGAAGACGGAAAACGGAAGAGTGCGGAAGCGGAAGAGTGGGGACAGAGATCGATGAACCTCCGAACCTGTGAACCCTTAACCCTGTGAACCTCCGCACTCTCGTGACCAAGACGGATCGCGCGAGGAGTGCGATCCTGCGGGCATTGCACCGGGCGGGGGGGCCGGTGGGGGCGGCGCGGTTGGCGGAGACGCTGGGGGGGATGGGGGTCGACCTGCGGCCGCGGGCGGTGCGGTACCATCTACTGGGTCTCGACCGGGCGGGGCTGACGCGGACGGTGGACCGCCGTCACGGGCGCGTGCTGACGGAGAGGGGCGTCGAGGAGGTTCTTCGCGGCGGCGCGGTGGAGAAGATCGGGTTCATTGCGTCGCAGGTGGACGACCTGGGCTACCGGATGACGTTCGACCTGCGGACGGGGGCCGGGTCGATGGTGGTGAACGTGGCGAGGATCGACGAGCGCGACCTGCCGCGGTCGATCCAGCAGATCGAGCCGGTCATCCGGGCGCGCCTCGGCATGGGCTCGCGGCTGATGCTCGGGCGGGCCGGCGAGCGGGTGGGGGGCTACGTGGTGCCGTTCGATTGCGCCGCCTTCGGAACGGCGTGCAGCGTCGCCGTGAACGGCATCCTGCTCAAGTATGGCATCCCGGTCGTGTCGCGCTACGGCGGACTCCTGGAGGTTTCCGGCGGCCGTCCGGTGCGGTTTGTCGAGCTTCTCGAGTATCGGGGCACGACGGTGGACCCGCTGGCCATCTTCATCCGCGCCGGCATGACGCGCGTCCTGGCCGCGGCGCGCACGGGCGAAGGGATCGTCGGCGCGAGTTTCCGCGAGATCCCCGCGGTCGCCGTGCCGGACGTGCGGCGGATCCAGCGCGAGATGCAGCGGCACGACCTCGGGGCGATCCTCGAGATCGGGCGGCCGAGCCGGCCGCTGCTCGACATCCCCGTGCAGGAGGGCCGGGCCGGCATGATCGTCCTCGGCGGCCTCAACTCGTTCGCCGCGCTACAGGAGTCCGGCATCCCGGTCCAGATCGAGCCGCTGGCCGGGCTTGCCGACATCGCCGACTTCCGCAGCTTCCGCGACATCGCCGTCTTCGGCCGCCGCCAGAGCCCGATGATCGACTGACAAGGGGCGGGCGACGAGGGGCGGCGGGGATTCGGAATGAAGATTTCATGCTTCCCGCATCGCAGGGCGGACCGTATGCTCCGCGCCCAATTCCAAACCCGGAGACACGAACATGCCTGCGAAACAGTGGAGCCAGCCGCCCGAGATGACGATCGACATCGCGAAGACCTATCGCGCGACGGTTGAGACGAACCGCGGGACGATCGTGATCCAGTTCGACGCGAAGCACGCGCCGAAGACGGTGAACAACTTCGTCTTCCTTGCGCGCCAGGGCTTCTACGACGGCGTCGTGTTCCATCGCGTCATCGCGGGCTTCGTCGTCCAGGGCGGCGACCCCACCGGCACCGGCCGCGGCGGTCCCGGCTACCGCTTCGAGGACGAAACCGTCGGCAACCCGCTCAAGCACGGCACATGCGTCCTCTCGATGGCCAATGCGGGCCCGAACACCAACGGCAGCCAGTTCTTCATCACGCTCGGCCCGCAGCCGCATCTCGACGGCAAGCACACCGTCTTCGGCGCGGTGACCGAGGGCAAGGACATCGTCCTCGCCATCCGCCAGGGCGACGCGATGAAGTCCGTCACCATCAGCGAGGCGTAAGCCGCCCTCGCCGGTGCAGGCGGGAGCGAAGGATCTGAAGATGAACCCGCACGGACATGACCGGCTGGTGGCCATCGACTCCGACGGCTCGGTGTTTCCGAACATGCCGGCGAAGTTCGAGGTGATGCGCGACACGACGATCGGACACTTCGGCCTCCAACCGGTCGCCGCGATGGCCGAGGAGGTGATCCGGTTCGTCAACCTCGAGGGCCGGTCGCGCGGCAGTCACCGACTCACGGGGCTCGTGCAGATCGTCGGATTCCTCCGGGAGCGGCTCGGGTCCGGGCCACTCCTGGTCGAACTGCCCCGGCTCGATTCGTTGCGGTACTTCATGGCGTCCTGCGACGCATGGACCAACACCACCCTTGCCGCGGCGGTCGCGGAGACCGGCGACGCCGAACTGGCGCGCATTCTCGAGTGGTCGCGCGATTTCAGCGCCCGGCTGGCGAAGACCGGGCGGATGCCGCCGGTTCCGGAGGCGGTGCGTGCGATGACCGCGATGCGGGAGCAGGCGGAGCTTGTCGTCGTCTCGCAGGCTCCGGAGGATCAACTGCTCGGAGAGTGGGCCGAAGCCGGTATCATGGGGCTTGTCGCGCGCATCGGCGGCAGCGACAGGGGCCCCAAGCCGCTGCAGATCCGGGCCGCCCTCGCCGCGGCGGGACTCCCGCCGGACCGGGCGGCCATCATCGGCGATGCGCCCGGCGACCTCTCGGCCGCACGCGAGACCGGCATCGCATTTCTGCCGATCATCCCGGGCCGCGAGGGCGCTTCGTGGGACCGTCTCGCCGGGGAGGCCTGGCCAAGATTCCTCGATGGCACCTTTGCGGGCGATTATGCAGAGGCCCTGGAAACGGAATTCCTCGCCGCGTTGCCCGAGCGGCCCCCATGGGCGCCGCTTCGCGATTGACCCGCGGACGCCGCGTCCGCATTCTCCCGCGCATGTCCGCAAACCGCGAATCTCCGCGCCGGTCGGGAATCCCGGCATCGCCACGCCGTCCAGGGCTCGGCTCTTCGCGTCCTGCGGCGCAAGGCCGCGGGGGCGCGGCGGGGTTCGATCTCGTTCTCGCCAGCGGCTCGCCGCGCCGGCGCGAACTGCTCGCGCGAGCCGGCCTTGCCTTCCGCGTCGTCGTGCCCGACATCGACGAGACGCCGCGCCCCGGCGAACTCCCCGCCGCCTTCGCGAAGCGCGCGGCGCTGGACAAGGACCGGGCCGTGGCCGATCGCCTCGGATCCCCGGCCTGCAGTCGCGAGGTCGTCGGCTGCGACACGATCGTTGTCGTGGGCCGCCGCATCCTCGGCAAGCCGCGAGACGCGGCAGATGCGCGCCGCATGCTCCGCGCGCTGAGCGGGCGGACGCACCAGGTGATGAGCGGCATCGCAGTCGTCGTCGACGCGCCCGGCAGCCCTCGCCGCTGCGTCGCGCGGACGATCGCGACCGACGTCGTCTTCCGCCGTCTCGGCGCCGCCGAGATCGAGGCCTACATCGCCAGCGGTGATCCGATGGACAAGGCCGGCGCCTACGGCATCCAGGAGGGCGCCGCCCACATGGTGCGGGGCATCCGCGGTTCCTACACCAATGTGGTCGGCCTCCCCATGGCCGAACTGCT
>CAYRFK010000197.1:4250-9470 GCA_964423465.1 uncultured Verrucomicrobiota bacterium
CTGCTCGCCGCATCCGCCCCCGCCGCCGTCACGAACTGGCCGGCATGGCGCGGGGAGGGGATGACCGGCCGAGCCGACGGCGCGGGCTTGCCCGTGACGTTCAGCGAGACGCAGAACATCCGCTGGCGCATCGACACGCCCGGCCGCGGGGAATCGACACCGATCATCTGGGGCGACCGCCTCATCCTTCTCACCGCCCAGCCGGCCGCTGCGGCGCCCGACGAAGGCACGGCGCCGGCCAACGCCATGGCGGCGAACTTCGGCATCCGCACGCCGACCGTTCCCTACGCCTTCGACGTCGTCTGCCTCGACCGCCACACCGGGAAGACGCTCTGGCGGACGACCGTCCGCAAGGAGGTTCCGCACGAGGGCACGCACCCGGACCACGGGTTCGCGTCCGGCTCGCCGGTGACCGACGGCCGGCACATCTGGGCCTTCTTCGGCTCGCGCGGACTGCACTGCCTGACGATGGACGGCGCCCTGAAATGGAGCCGCGACCTCGGCCGCATGACGATGCGCGTCACCTTCGGAGAGGCCACGTCGCCCGCGCTCGCCGGCCGCGCCGTCCTTGCGCTCCTCGACCAGGAGCAGGGCTCGGCGATCGCGGCGGTCGACCGCGGCAGCGGCGAGGTTCTGTGGCGCAAGCCGCGCGACGAGTCCTCGTCGTGGACCACGCCGCTCGTTGTTGAGCATGGTGGAAAGCTGCAGGCGATCGTCGCCGGCACGAACCGTACGCGCAGCTACGACCCCGAGACCGGGAATGTGATCTGGGAGTGCGGCGGCCAGACTGTCAATGTCATCCCGACGCCCGTGCCCGGCGACGGCGTTGTCTACTGTTCCAGCGGATTCAAGGGCAACGCCGTGCAGGCGATCACGCTCGGTCGGACGGGCGATCTGACTGGAACCGACGCCGTCCGGTGGGAGATCAAGCGCAACGCACCGTACGTCCCGTCGCCGGTCCTGTCCGGGAAGCGGCTCTACTTTGTTGCCGGCACGCAGCCCAAGCTCTCGTGTGTCGACGCCGGAACGGGTGCGGTCCTTTTCGACGGACAGCGCATCGAGGGTATGAAGTCGGTCTACGCATCGCCGGTCGTGTCCGACGGCCGCCTCTACCTGCCGGGCCGTGACGGGTCGGTGGCCGTGGTGAAGGACGCCGACAGCTTCGAACTGCTGGCCCTCAACCAGCTGGACGACAAGTTCGACGCCTCGCCCGCCGTGGCGGGACGCGATCTCTACCTGCGCGGCAAGGCGCACGTCTACTGTATCCGCGCGCCGTAGCCGCTACGACACAATGGCCTGCGGCGTTTCGCTGTAGGGAAGAGCCAACAAGTGTCCGCGTGAGGTTGGAGGGCCTGGCTATGCGAGGCCGGAACGGGGCCACGGTGATGCATGGTTCGGGCTCGCGTGGCTCGCCTCTCCACATGGCGGATGCAGCGCCACACGTCCGGAACCTGCGAACCTCCCAAACCTACACCTTCAAATCCTTGTTGTCCCCGGCGTCCTTGACGGCGTAGCCGCTGTCCTGGCGCTGGAAGTTGAGCTTGTTCTTCTTCATGTAAAGGTCGTGGACGTCCTGGGCGGAGAGGCCGACGACCTGGGCGAGGGAGATGAGGAAGTGAAACAGGTCGACGACCTCGATGCGGGCGTTCTGCTTGTCGTAGGTCTGGTACTTCGCCCACCACTTCCACGGAACGCTGTCGATCAGCTCGGCCGTCTCCTGGGACATGGCCCGGCAGTAGTTGAGCACCCACTTCGGCTGCTCCTCCTCCGGCATCGCCGTCGTGTCAACGCCGATCCGGCGGTTCAACTCCGCCTGCATGTGGAACATCGCTTCCAGGAAGTCCGGCTTCGGTTCACTCACGTTCGTCTCCAGTCTTTACCCGTGCAGGGTAGGGGGTGGACTGCTATATTTCCAGACCAAAGCCGGATCGAGAGGACACCATGGAAAGCATCATCATTCTGGGGACGGGGTCGGCGGGGTACACGGCGGCGATTTATGCGGCGAGGGCGAACCTCGATCCGTTGATCGTCGAGGGACCCCAGCCGGGCGGCCAGTTGACGACCACGACGGAGATCGAAAACTTCCCCGGCTTTCCCAAGGGCATCGACGGGTTCGAGCTGATGCACCTGCAACGGCAGCAGGCGGAGCGGTTTGGCGCGCGCGTGGTGCCCGGGGTCGTGATGTCGACGGACCTCCGGGCCTCGCCGATCCGGGTGACGCTGGACAACGGAGACACGCTGGAGACGAAGACCCTGATCATCGCCACCGGCGCGACCGCGAAGTATCTCGGGCTGCCGACGGAGCAGGCCCTGATCGGCCACGGCGTGTCCGCCTGCGCCACCTGCGACGGCGCCTTCTTCAAGGGCGTCCCCGTCTGCGTCATCGGCGGCGGCGACACGGCGATGGAGGAGGCAGGCTTCCTCACGCGATTCGCCTCGTCCGTCACGATCATCCACCGCCGCGACTCGTTCCGCGCCTCGAAAATCATGGCCGACCGGGCGCTGGCCAATCCTAAGATCAAGGTCCTCTGGGACAGCACCGTCGACGAGGTCCACGACCCAGCACAGAAGAAGGTCACCGGCGTCACCGTCCGCAACGTGAAGACCGGCGCGAAGACCCAGCTCGAGGTGCAGGGCTATTTCGCCGCGATCGGCCACCAGCCGAACACCTCCGCCTTCGGCGACCAGCTGGCCGTGAACGATGCGGGCTATATCATCACGCAGGGTACGCGCACCTCGATCCCCGGCGTATATGCCTGCGGCGACGTGCAGGATCCGGTCTACCGGCAGGCCATCACCGCAGCCGGCTCGGGCTGCATGGCGGCGCTGGAGGCCACGCGCCACCTCGAGTCGCTGCACGGATGAGCGGCGCCCCCCAGCCCGCGGCCCCGGGCACGACCCGCGCGAAGGACACCTACCGGCGGCTGCTCGTCTACGTGCGGCCCCACCGCGTCCGCCTTGCGATCGGCGTCGTCTTCGGCCTGCTGTTCGCGGGCTCGACGACCGGCATGCTGCTGGTGTTCCGCAAGCTGATGGCGACCGTCTTCGCCGACCGCGTCGACAGCCTGGCCTCCGCGGCGGCCATCGCGGTGCTGATGCCGGCCTTCGCGGTCGTCCGCGGGTTCGGATTCTACGTCAGCCGCTATCTCGTCGAATGGGTCGGCCACCGCGTCGTGATGGACCTGCGCGTGGCGATCTTCGACCGGCTGCAGGATCTGTCGCTGTCGTTCTTCACGCAGAGCCGCACGGGCGAGCTGATCTCGCGGACCTCGAACGACACCTCTCTCGTCGAGCGGGCCGTGTCCACCGTGCTGGCCGACCTGCTCCAGCAGCCGTTCGTCCTGCTCGGTGCGGCGGGCTATCTCGTGTGGCTCGACTGGAGGCTCGCCTTCGCCAGCCTGGTGGTCTTCCCCGTTTGCCTGATCCCGATCGCCGTGTTCGGCCGGCGCGTTCGCCGCTACGCCCGCGAGGGCCAGGAACGGCTCGCCGACCTCGTCTCGCTGCTGCAGGAGACGATCAGCGGCGTGCGCGTCGTGAAGGCGTTCGGCATGGAGGATTACGAGCGCGGGCGGTTCAACGAGCAGAGCGGTTCGGTCTTCCGCCGCATCATGCGCCTGACGCGCGCCCGCATTGCGGTCGAGCCGATCATCGTCGTGTTCGCGGTCATCTGGGTCTCGCTGCTGTTGATCTACGCGTGGTGGGCCCGGATGCCGGTGCAGGATTTCCTGACCTTCGCGGCGGCGTTGGTGGTCATGTACGACCCGGCCAAGAAGCTTGGCAACCTGCACATGAACATCCAGCACAGCGCCGCTGCGGCGGATCGCATCTTCGAGATCCTCGACACCGAGGTTGCGGTCTGTGAGGCGCCCGCTGCTGCGGCTTTCACCGGCCCCGTGCGCGCGGTGGCGTTCGAGAATGTCGACTTCTCCTACGACGACGAGCCCGTGCTGCACGGCATCCGGCTGGACGTCCCGGCCGGCCGCCGCATCGCGCTGGTCGGGTCCTCCGGGTCCGGCAAGACCACGCTGGTCAGCCTGCTGCCGCGGTTTTTTGACGTCACCCGGGGGCGCGTGACCATCAACGGCCGCGACGTGCGGGACTACACGCTTCGGTCGCTGCGGGCCCAGATGGGGCTGGTCACGCAGGAGACGGTCCTGTTCAACGACACCGTGGCCGCCAACATCGCCTACGGCCGGCCGGACACGCCGATGGAGCGGATCGAGGATGCCGCCCGCCGCGCCCAAGCCGACGGATTCATCCGCGAACTGCCGCAGGGTTACGGCACCGTCATCGGCGAGCGCGGCGTGCGCCTCTCTGGCGGCCAGCGCCAGCGGCTGGCCATCGCGCGCGCGATCCTGCGCAACCCGCCCATCCTCATCCTCGACGAGGCGACCAGCGCCCTCGACACCGAAAGCGAGCGACTCGTTCAGGCGGCGCTCGACGAGTTGATGACCGGCCGCACCGTCTTCGTCATCGCGCACCGGCTCTCGACCATCACGGGGGCGGACCGGATCCTGGTGATGGATCGCGGCGTCATCGCCGAAGAGGGCACGCACGCGGAGTTGATCGAGCGCGGCGGCATCTACCGGAGGCTGTATGATCTCCAGTTCCAAGTCTGACCGCCGCGGCGCCGGAAGCCGGGTTCTTTGGATTGCGGCGGGCATCGCTGCAGCTGCGCTTGTCGTGGGCCTTGGCGCCGCTGAGTTCGCCAGGCGTCACACCGCCGGAGTCTCCGGGGGCGTGGTTCCCACCGACGACGACACTTCCGCGATGGTCCTCGGCCTGTCCGACAAGCGCGTCGCGGACCCGGCGGGCCGGTTCGCCGTCACCGTGCCCGCCTCCTGGGCGGTGCGCACCGGCGAGCGGGTGGCGCCGAACGACATGGTTCTCCGCGGGCCGCAGGGCTTGGAGGTGTGGGTGAAGCTGGCGGATGTCGGCTACGACCGGTTCGACCTGCTCGCAAACGAGATCCGGCACATCGAAGAGACCTTCGGCGTGAACCAGAACATCCGCATCATCACGCGCGCCGGCGCTCCGGCCGTCGAACGGCGGATCCGGCTCTTCGAGAAGGAGGCGATCGCCCTCGATTTTCTGGTGGGAACGACCAACCACCACGTCCAGCTCGCCGCCCGCAAGGAGCAGTTCGAGTCCCTCCAACCGCTGCTTCGCTCGATTCTCGACACCTACACCCCCGGCACCAACGCCCCGCCGGGGACGTGA
>CAYRFK010000198.1:0-9366 GCA_964423465.1 uncultured Verrucomicrobiota bacterium
CGCAGCATCACCTCCAGCGACACCCGGCGCGGCTCGTCCTCGCGCTCGATGCGTTTCCACTCGAAGAACCGCTCCCAATCCGCCGTGAGCGAGCCGACGCGGCTGTCCGTGCCGTTCGAGGCGATGAGCAGCGCGTTGAACCAAAAGAGCTGCGGAATTTCCGCCTTGTAGTGCGTCAGGTTCTCGTCGAACGCCGCGCGCGCGGGCACGCCGGGCTTCTTCAACTCGATGACCACCAACGGCAGGCCGTTGACGAAGCCGATCAAATCCGGCCGGCAGGTGTAGAGCGCGCCGGTGACGCTGAACTGGCTGACCAGGAGGAAGTCATTTGCCGTCGGGTTGGCCCAGTCAATAACGCGAACTCTCTCTGTTCGTTGTCCGCCGCCCCGCGGCAAACCCTCACCCCCTGACCCCTCTCCCAGTGGTAGAGGGGAGTGTTTGGCGTCTCTTCTCCCTCTCCCCTTGGGAGAGGGCCGGGGTGAGGGTGGGGCTTCCGGCGCAGCAATCGAAACGGCAATCCCATCCTTCAGGAGTCGATAGACATCCCGATTCGCCGCCGGAAGCCCCATAGCCGAACGATCGCGGGTCAGTTCATCCACGGCGGCCGTGATGGCCTCGGGCGGCATCGCGGGATTGAGCCGCTCCAGCGCCGCGCGCAACCGACCCAGCAGCACCACCTCACCCTTCGTCTCGCGTCCAAACAGACCCGTTTCATCAAGCCAGACGCTCACTTCCCCAGGGAGAGGGGCAAGGTGAGGAGGCGTTTGCGCCAAGCTCCAGCCCAGCTCGGCCAGCAGCCGTCTTGCGGGCTGCTCAACGAGCAGGTCCTCTGTATAGGGATGTGTCATGAGCAATGGAATCTCTGGCAGAAATCCACCGCCTCGTCCAGCCTATCCGGCAGTTTCATCCCGTCGCAGAGGTCGCGGGCGATCGCGCCCCACGTCACGCAGCCGAGGAAATGCGAACGCAGCTCCTCCTGCTCGCCGACGCACATGTGGGGCAGGCTTTCAGCCCACGCATGCTCCGGAATCTGGACATCGTTCTCCGCGCAGATGAGGACGGCATAGGTCTGGTCCTCTTTCGCCAGAGCCCGTGCAACTTCGAGATTGCGGATGACCTGATTGCGCTTGGGGAACCAGTCCGTGGCGGCGGACACGTCTTCGGTCCGCTTGCCCTCGACGAAGAGCAGCAGCCGCTCCGTCTCGAGCCAGCAGTCGACCGACGTGAATCCCTCAAAGGCCCACCACTTCCGGCGTGATCCCATGGCCCCGCAGACGGTTAGTGCACCCAATGCCTCGTCCTGGACCCTGGGATCGCCGCCGAGCAGGCTCTTGCGCTTGTGCTGCGTGGACGCTCCGAATGTGCGTTCGACACCGTGCCTGTCGCGTGGCCATTGCATCTGGTCCGGGTTCTTGATCAACCATCGCAGGAAGGACTCGGTCGGAGGCGCTTCTTCTTCAAATGTCTGCCGGATGCAGCCAATCCGGGCCGCCCGCTCCGGGCCAAGGACCTTTCGGAGGATGGCGGGCAGAGGTCGATCGCGCCGCACCCACTTGCCGAGAAGCATCCCCGGTTGATCTGCGACGCCGGGCGCGGCCGCCTGCGCCTGCGAGCTCATGCGGAGAAGCGAGGCCAGCCAACTGGCTCCGGTAGGATCACGATGGAGGAGGCAGTCGAACACCGGCCAGACTCGCGTTACGGAACTGTTGAACTCACCCATGATCTGAACCTCCGTGTCTGCAGAGATCGAAACAGGAGCCATCGATCAAGCGTCCACCGCCGTCGCCTGTCGGCCTACAGTCCATGCCTTGTGCCTGCGTCTCCCTCCGGGGTGGCCCCACTGATACGGACCGTGCGCTTCACGGAACACTCGGGAGGCCCAGCTCCAACTGATTCTGATGCGGCGGCGCGAAGACACCCACGATCACCCATGGGTTTGGCGCAAAACCATGGAACTGCTGAGTGGTCCCGAGGAAGAAATGCAGATCCCGCCTCGTGAACTCATCAAGATACTTCGCACGCACCTTCTCCAGCGCCACACGCTCGGCGCCATGTCGGCGAAGGCAGTTCCAGAAAAGCTGGCCGCACTCCCAATCTAGCACCCGCATCGTACTGCGCCGCCCATCCGCGTCTTCGAAGCGGTACGAGAAAGCGTAAGGAAGCTTCGGGATGAGTTGGAACGTCAGGCGCCATGCATCCTCGGCGAAAAGCTCGGTCTGTTGTGTCTTCGCCCTCATCTCCCCAACCTTGGCAGGATCCCAGTCCCGCTCGTCATCCTCCCAGATGAAGTCGTGAATGCGGGTAGGCTTGAAGACGGCCAGCGATAGATCGTTCCGTTTGGCGCCGGCCATCAGCGGTTCGAGACGATCGTACACATGACACGTTGCGAGCAGGAGCAGTCGCCTTGCATGCCAATCGCCGTCCGTCTCCATGCGTCCGACGGGCACCAGTTGGTCGTAGTCCGCCGGGTGGTGGGTTTCGGGACGAGGATCAGAGCGGCTGGGAATCAGATCGGCTTCGATCCAGTCGAACTTCCGGTACTGCTCCTCCTCGTCCAGGCGGCGAAACGGAACGGGGTAGATACGCAGCCACGTCCCGTCCGGGCGCACAGCTGCCGTGCAGACCGTCTCCCCGTACTTCCGGGACAGTGTCGGGTACGTCTTGACCGTGATCAGCATCCGCTCTCGAGGCATACTCCCCCCAACCCCTATAGGTGGACGGCCACCATCCGCCCCTTCCACAGCCCCTCGACCGCCTCGGCCACGCAATGCCGGTGACACTGCTGCGGAAGGCGCTCGTAGCAGGTCAGCGCCACCCGACTCCCCTCTGCGATCCATCCCCGGATGCGGTTCAGAGCCGCCGACTGCCCCGGCAGGCTCTCGCGTTCGTAGCGCGCGAACAGCGCATCGTAGTCCGCCTGCGTTTCCAGCCCGCGCCGCTCATCGGACGCGATTCCCAACTCCGGCACGTGCTCATAGCGGATCCCCACGCCGTCGCAAGCGTGGCGCAACGTGCTCTTGGAAAAACCGTACTTCCGGCTCAGCGGATTCCGGCGCACGTCGCAGAGCAGCGTCACGGCGCCGCGCAGCAGCTCGTTCAGGTAGTTCTCCAGGCTCCGGCCCTCGTAGCCGATGGTCAGCAGTCCGGCCGGCTGCGGACCGGGGCATTCCGCGGCAACGCGAGCATGAACAGCGGGCTCCAACGAAAGCTTGCCCAGAATCGTGCTGCGCGTGGCGTAGTACGGATACTCGCGGTATTGGTGTGAAATCAGCGCGTTGCCGCGCAGGTGGGAGTATTTCCCGCAGAACTGAACTGCGCGCAAGGGCGTGACCGCCGCCCGCCGTGCAGTCGCGCAACCTTCGCGCGTCAGCTCCCAGTTCTGATCATTGGCGACCAGCAACCCGGCATCGATCAGCTTGCGCTTGTCCGCATACGATGTGAACGAGAACCCGCCATACCGGTAGGGCACAAAGTCGTAGCTGGGTTCCGCCTCGTACTCCCGTGTGTATAGAAAGAGCAGCTTCTGGAAGTCCGTATGCCCCACCGGTTCACCGATGGCATCCAGCAGCGTCAGCAAGACCCGTTGACGTGCGAAGATCATGCAGCAGTCTACTCCGGTCTCGCGGCGGCGGCAAACAGTGGACACTACCAAACAGCGGTGCAATCACCACCCCGCCCTTCGTCTCGCGTCCGAGCACCCCCCGTCACGCGGTTCGCCTGGCACGCTGACATCGGAGGGGCCCTGCCACAGCCCAGTCAAGCTCCGCGAACAACCCGATGGCGGGCTGCTCGACAAGCTGGTCCTCGGTGTAGGCGTGGGGCATGGGAAATTCAGTCAATGCCGTAACGCTTCTCGCGCTGATGGAAGGCCTTCTCGCCGCCTTCTAGCGCAAGCAGCAGTTCGCGGTGCGCCAAGTTCTCAATCGTGGTGCTTACGACGCTCGTGACTTTCGTGTCATCCATCGACATGCAGTGAACGAGTTCGGCGTCACCGTTGATGACGAGATTCGCATTGTGCGTCGCGAAGATAATCTGCCGGTGCAGCTTTCGGGACTTGATGAGGTCAACCAGGTATTTGGCGATGAGCGAGCTGTCCAAGTGCGCCTCCGGCTCGTCAATCACGACCGGCATATTTCCCAACAGCAAGAGCACTACAATGACCGCAGTGCATCGTTGCCCGAACGAAGAGTTCTCAACCGGCTTGTCGTCGTAGAGGACGAAAATCTGGCCGAGCTTCCGAACATCCAGCAATCGAAGCTCTGCCTCCAACTTCAGGGCCTCGAAGTTCACTTCCTCAGCAAAGAACTCTCTGAGTGTCTTGGCATAGACACCGTCCTCATCGGAAATCTGCTTCAGGGCAGTCGCACGGTCAGTGAGTGCACTGAAGTCGAGTTTCCCCAACTTGTTCTCGACGTAATCGGGTCTTGGCGCTCGGCCCTCAATTGAGCCGATAGCCGCCGCGACATACTGAATCATCGCATCCTTGAATGCCTTCAGGTCGAACCTGTATCGCAACTCGATGGGTTTCACCTCAACGCCCTGGCCCTTTAACGCCATGTTGACCGGTGCGAGGAGTTCCTCCACAGCGGCGGCGTATTGCTTAGCCTTTTCCCGCTGTGCGGTGAACTGGCTCGACTCGGTTTTCAACGTGCCGACCTTGGCTCGCAATGAAACGATTTCCTCGTCCAACTGCGCTATTCTTTCGGTCGCCTTTCCAACATCGGACAAATTCTCTTCCGAAAGACCGCGTGCCTTGAGGAACTTGTCGAGTTCATTGCGCAGTCCTTTCACCTTGCCTGAAAGTTCCTCCTCGCGCGCGGCCGCCACCTGGAGCGACTGGTGCTCAGCCGCATCGGCGATGGACTCCTCGATAGTCTCAATGACGGTTCGGACCTGTTGCTCGTAGGCGTTGAGATTTACAGACTGGTTCGGGTCGTGGGCCGGGTATCCGGCCAGTAATGTCCTCAAGTCTTGAATCAACTTCTCCAGCCTGCTCTTGCTGGTCTTGAGGCCCTGCAATTCCTTGCTCAGCACGCCAAGCTCGTCGTTGATTCGTTTGTAATCGGTATTCTGGAATGATTCGACGATTCCCTTCTGCGTCGCCAATTCCTTTTCCGAGTCGCTCAACTTTACCGACAGCTCGTGATGGCTCCTGAGCCGGGCGAGCTGCTTTTGAGTCGCGGCAATTGCCGCATCAACGGCGGCCTCCTTCTCTTGTAGCAAATTCCTGGTGTCCAGCTTTCGCAGTCTGGCAAAGATGGCAGCGGTGAGCCGCTTGTGGTCAGAAGCGAACTGCTCGATCTCGTTCTGCTGGAGGAATTCCACGACACCCTTCTCTGAAACGCCCTCGATGGTGACTCCCGCCGCGACGGCAGTTCCTGCGGGCAATAGCTTGTTTTGCCGGAAGAACTCGGTGCTGCCTGCGTCGAGCTTTTCATGGATCAGATTCAAGAGCGTGCTCTTGCCTGTGCCGCGCCCTCCGATGATGCAGGTCAAGTAGGGGCTGAAAACGATTTCTCGCGTCCCGCCGAAGCAAAAGACATCGGAGCGGTCTCCTCGGCCGAGCACGGCGTTGGCTGGAAACTTGAGCGCCGCTTTCTTGATTTGGAGGAAAGGCTCAAGCGGCGGCACGTCGGCGACGTGAACCCGAGAAGGATACTCAAACACCGCTTGGCGCAAACCCTCAAAGGTTGGGTCTGCCTTTATCCAGGTGAAGCACTTGGCGAGTCGATCCTTGTCCATGGAATCTGCATAGCGGTGCGCGTCGCTGCAATCGAGCAGCCTGTCGTTCACCCCGCCTTCCGTCAGCGACTTCTTTGCGTTGGTCCATTCAGCCGCAGATGCGGATGATATGAACACAAGGTCGGTGCTATTGATGATGGTCTTCTTGTCGGCAATCGACTGGTCGTTCCATTTGATGTCGGCCCATTCAGTTTTGCCGACTGCCGTCAGAGTTTTCCCAGCAAAGTAATGTGACTTCAGCACTTCCTGAATTACACTGAGACTGAGGCAGAGATTGTTGAACCCCTCGATGACCGGGGCGTGATACTTCGCCCGCTCCTCGGGAGGCACACTTTCGATTATCAGGCGGCCAAGGTCTTCGATGCTCTGACGTGTTGGAACGGCAGCCCAGTTGCCTGAAGTCCGTAGGGAGTCGAACTCGGGAGTCAGAACATACCTACTGCACAACGCGCTTAGAAACTGACTCTCGATTATGTCTGGCTTGATCTCGTCCGAGAAAATGACGTGGTAGTTGACGCGGCTCAACCCGCTCTTGCTTCCGCCAAACTTGTCGAGGCGGAGTTCAATCACCGGTAGCAGCAAGTCGATGTTTGGCAGTTTCCCCGCAGCTTTCGCTGCCAACAACTTCTTGTAGCCGTCTAGGAAGATGTAGTCGTTAATCCCAAGCACCTTGAACTCGGGCGGGAGCTTGCTGAGTGCCTCGATGAATTTGTCCCACACATCCGCACCAGCGCCGCCATAGTGATGAACAAGTGAGTCCGGCGTGTGGACGTGCAAATCCCATTTGCGCCAGACTGAGCCTCTTGGGTCATTCATAGAGTTGTTCCCTTGTCGTTCAATTGGGCGAGTTCCACCTGCCCCGACAGCAGACGCGGCAGCAGCAGGTCGCGCGTCCGGCGGAGGTTTTGGATTTGATTTGCGAGGACACCAATCTGGTCAAGCATCAGGCCTGCAAGGCTCTCGAACTGCTGCGCCTGAGCACCAGACGGAAGCGGCGCGGGCATCGTTTGGAAAACTCCCCAATTTAGCACCGGCATTTTCGCGCCAGTGCTGTGGGTGTCGGCCCAACGAATTGTATCCGTGTCGCTGGCAATCATTGCGACAAGGCTTCTGAAATCCGGATGCCTCGGGCGAAGCACCAGGACCGATGTGTTCGTAACACCCGGATAGTGCGCAGCCAGAACTTTGTGAAGGTAACAACGAATCGCACCAAACAGCGTGTCACCCGACTCGAACAGGATGCGGGATGTCTTAAGCTCACTCGCCTTGCCTGTTTCGGTCGGCGCAATTGTGCGCTGCGGCATTCGTGCAAGGTCGAGCAAAGGTCGGTCGCCATGTTCCCTTTCGTCGAAGGGTTGTTTAACCAACTCACAAAGCGCACCAAAGGTCGAAGTCGTGTTCCGAGGCGCATCCTTTTCTGAGTTTGCCGAGCGGACAAACCAGTCGCGGTAGAGGTTACGGGTTATCGATTCCAAAACCTGAATCCGCCGCTGGCTGTTCTCAATCAAGCCGTCGTAGGCCGATAAAACCGCCGCTATTCGCGTTTGCGCCGGTAACGGCGGGAGCGGAATCTCAATGCTTTCAACGTCCGTCGGACTGACATTGGCTTGGTTCGCCGCGCCGTGGGCCTTCACCGCAATTGCCCGCATCGTTTCCGGCTCGCTGAGCGCATAAAACACGAAGGCTAAATCACAGACATTTCGGTCTTTGATGATCACTTTTCCGGCGCGCTGATTAAGCAGACAGTTCGGAAGACTGGCTGAGTGTCTGGCAACGCGCCCCACAACGGAGTTGGGTTGCGTGATGTGCGAGCCTGTCAGCGATATCAGAACGTCACCGGCTCGGACGTGATACCGCTCAGGTATGGTCAGGTATTTCTCATCAACGCGGTCTGCTTCAGAAATATCAACCGAGCCAACGCGGATGTTCTTGATCTTAATGACCGGGATTCCTCGGTCGCCAAATTCGCTACTCTTGAAAGCGTAGCCTGAAATCACGTCGGCAACATCGCCCAGTGGCTTTCGTTGCCAGTCTTTTGAAATCGAGGCCATGCTCACGCCTCCAAAATCTCCGCCGCGTTGCGAGCAATAATTGCTTCGAGTTCGCGCGCTCGCAGGTTCAAGGTTGTTAGTTCCCCAGTCAGTGCTTGGAATTGCTCCTTGAAATCCTCATCGCTAACTTTTTCGCCCGGTGCGACGCCCACAAACCTCCCAGGGCTTAAGGCCCAATCCTTCGCTTGGATTTCCTTGAGGTTGGCGGCGCGGCACAGGCCGGGCACGTCGGCGAATTTCGGTTTCTTGCCGAAGATTTCTTCGAGCTTGGCGCGGGCTTCGTCGCCGCCGAGGGTGAAGTCGAGGGCTTCGCCGCGATAGAGGCGGACGAGGTTCGCGAGAAAGCCAAGCTGCGCGCCCGTCCAGTCCCGGTGCGATCGGTCAATCTGTCGATAGACATGCCGTGCATCGATGAAAAGGACAGTGTCGGCACGCGAAGTGTCCTTTTTCCCCCGGTCAAGAAACCACAGCACACAGCCAAGAGTGACGGTGTAAAACATGTTAGTTCCGACCGCTACCATCACATCGACGGCTTTGTCTGCGATCAACTGCTTGCGAATGTCCTTCTCCGAACCTGATGCGCCTTCAGCTCCGCTTGCCATGACGAAGCCAGCTCTTCCCTTTTCATTGAGCGCAGAGTGGAAGAGTTGAATCCAGAGGTAATTGGCGTTGTCGGTGCGCGGCAGGCCGAAGGGGAAGCGGCGTCCCGGTCCGACCATGTCTTTCAACCGCTCCTTGTCCACGGCGTTGACGTTGAACGGCGGGTTCGCGAGGACGAAGTCGAAGCGGCCGGTGGCGTCGTGGGGGTCGTCGTAGTAGCTGTTGATGTTGCCGCCGTGTTTGATTTCGCCCTCGAGGCCATGCACCGCCAGATTTAGCCGGCACAACCGACCTGTCTCGTCCGTCTTTTCGACTCCGTGAATTGAAAGCTCTCGTGCTGGGTCACCCGAATAATCTGGCGGCGCACCCTCATCCCCGGCCCTTCTCCCAAGGGGAGAAGGGGGACAGAGGTGCGCGCCAATGGCGTTGAAGATCTTCTCGACGTCTTCAAAGACGACGCGGTTTTCGAAGCGGAGCGAGGTCACGCCTTGGGATTTCAGGTAGGCGTCACGCGCTGCATCCTTCTTCTGCCGGACAGCGGTGTTGTGCGGTTCGCCATCCAATTCCACGGCGAGCATTACTTCGTGGCAGTAGAAATCGAGCAGGTAATCACCGAACTGGTGCTGGCGACGGAATTTCAACTCGCAGCATTGCCGGTCGCGGAGCAGGTCCCACAGCAATTCTTCGGCAGGTGTTTGCTTCTTTCGTAGTTCGCGCGCTCGTTCCTTCAAGCCGGGGAAATCGTAACCGCCGCGGAAGTGGCCGCTCCCTTCTCCTCCTGGGAGAAGGGCTGGGGATGAGGGTGTGGGTCTGGCATCATGCGATGACGAGCGCCGACCTTTGTGTTCCGCAACAAATCGCGCACTCGACACAAACATTCCACCAGACCCACATGCGGGGTCGAGGATGCGGCCGTGATAGGGCTCGATGACTTCGGTGAGGAGGCGGACGATGCTGCTGGGGGTGTAGAACT
>CAYRFK010000199.1:0-8893 GCA_964423465.1 uncultured Verrucomicrobiota bacterium
CAGAGGACAGAGGTCAGAGGACAG
The DNA here is from genome assembly GCA_964423465.1 of uncultured Verrucomicrobiota bacterium. Classification (GTDB taxonomy): domain Bacteria; phylum Verrucomicrobiota; class Kiritimatiellia; order PWTM01; family PWTM01; genus VGWF01. The sequence goes on from CAYRFK010000199.1 coordinate 25, forward strand.
AGGTCAGAGGACAGAGGACAGAGGTCAGAGGACAGAGGTCAGAGGACAGAGGACAGAGGACAGAGGACAGAGGTCAGAGGACAGAGGACAGAGGTCAGAGGTCGGGGGTCAGAGGACAGAGGACAGAGGTCAGAGGTCGGGGGTCAGGGAGTGCGTCTTCCGATCAAGAAGGGCTGCGGCTTGGCGATCATGGATCCGAGCATCCTGCCGACTTCGTGATTCAATTCCGCCAGATGCTCATGCAGATCCACGGGGATATAGCCGCAATCCCGGGCGAAATCGAGTGACGTATCAGTCTCATTGCTTTCGCCATCGCAGTCACTCAACTTGGATACAAAATGCGCCTCATATCGTCGCTTGGCCCATGCCTCCCGCAGATTCAGGCAAACAGAACGTGAGGAACGACGAATCTGGCTCGTCAACGAGAATCGTTCGTCCGAAGGAAACCCCTTGCTGACTTCGAAGATCTCCATGGCAAGGGAATACGCCTTTCGATACACCGTCAGATCCTTCGCGGACTTGATCTGCATACCCATCCTCCTTCTCCGCCCTCTGCCCTCTGGCCTCTGGCCTCTGCCCTACCCCTTCCCCGTCGCCAGCGGGTGGAAGTCGCCCTTGAGGCCGGCGTGGGCGGCGTTGCGGATGTCGTGGACGAGTTGGATCGCGGGGCGGACGTCCGCGGCGCCGAACCCGCGGCCTTCGAGGATCTCGCGGTACATCTTCGTATGCAGGTCGGTGAAGCCGTCGGAGAACTCGTATTCCTTGCCGTTCAGCTCCAGCGCGCGGTAGGTGCGGCTGCCGCGGGCGACGGCGTCCGGCGGAAGGTCGCTGCCGTCGACGGAGAGGAACCACCGGACGCGAGCTCGCTGCAGTTCGATGAAGCCCGCTCCCCTGGAATCGTCCAGGAAGTGCACGGTGCTTCGCTTCACCGGGCCGAAGATCCAAAGGAGCATGTCGAAGAAGTGGACGCCAATGTTCATCGCCACACCGCCCGATTTCTCGTCCACACCCTTCCACGACACGCCGTACCAACGGCCGCGCGATGTGACATAGGTCAGGTCGACGTTGTGAATCCGGTCGCCGGCCGCCTCGATCTGCTCGCGAAGCGCAAGGATGTGCGGGTGGAGGCGGAGCTGGAGGATCGACCAGATCCGGCGGCCGGTCTCGCCCTCGATCTCCTGCAGCGCATCGACGTTCCACGGCTCAAGAACCAGCGGCTTCTCGCAGATGGCATCGGCGCCAACCCGGAGCGCGAACCGGATGTGCGCGTCGTGGAGGTAGTTCGGCGAGCAAATGCTGACATATCGGACGTGGCGCTCCGGTGGACCGCGGCGCAGCTTCTCGATATGGCGGTCAAAGCGCTCGAACTCGGTGAAGAATGAAGCGTCCGGGAAGTAGCGGTCCAGGATGCCGACGCTGTCCGTCCGGTCCAGCGCGACGGACAGGCTGTGGCCGGTCTCCTTGACGGCCTGTAGATGCCGCGGTGCGATGAATCCGGCGGCGCCGATGAGGGCGAAGTGGCTCATGGGGTATTCCTTTCAGAGGTCAGAGGACGGAGGCCAGAGGACAGAGAGAGGTGGATCAGATCGGAACGCTGTCGTGCACGGCGTCGAGGACGGCGGTGATGACGGCATCCTGTTCGTCTTCGGTGAGCCAGGGGTGCATTGGGAGGCTGATCACCTCGCGCGACGCCCGTTCCGCCTCGGGGAAGTCACCGAGCCGATAGCCGAGTCCGGCGAAGACGGGCTGCTCGTGCAGGCACTTCGGGTAGTAGACGGCGGTGGGGATGTCGTGCTCCTTCAGCTTCCGGCCCACCGCATCGCGGTCGGTCACTCGGATGGTGTACTGCGCGTAGACGTGCGTGTTCCCGGTCGCCACCTCCGGAACGCCGCACGCGTCGCGGAGGCGCTCGGTATAGCGTGCTCCGATGCGGCCGCGGGCTTCCACCTCGCCGGCGAAGTGGGGCAGCTTGGCGAGAAGAACCGCGGCCTGGATGGTGTCGAACCGGCCGTTCATGCCGAGCAGCGGATGATGGTGACGTTCGATACCGCCGTGGGTACGGATGGCGCGCATGGCGCCGGCCAGGGCGTCGTCGTCGGTGAACAGCGCGCCGCCATCGCCGTAGCATCCGAACGGCTTCGCGGGGAAGAAGCTCGTGCTGCCGATGGTGGTCACGCCGCAACTCCGCCGCCCGTGCTGCGTCGCCCCGAAGCTCTGGGCGGCGTCCTCGATGACCGGCAGGTCGTGCCGCATGGCGATCGCGTTGATGCGGTCGTAGTCGGGCATCTGGCCGAAGAGGCTCACGGGCATGATGGCGCGCGTCCGCGGCGTGATGGCGGCCTCGATCCGGTCGACGTCGATGTTGAAATCTGCCGGGCTGATGTCCACAAAGACCGGAACCGCGCCGACCAGTGCGATCGCCTCGGCGGTGCTGATCCAGGTGAAGGGCACCGTGATGACCTCGTCGCCCGGCCCGATCTCGACAGCGCGGAGGGCGATCTCAAGGCTGTCGGTGCCGCTGGCGACGGTGAGGCAGTGGCGGACGCCGGCCTGCGCGGCGAGCGCCGATTCCAGTTCGCCGATCTCCGGCCCCATGATGAACCGGCCGTGGTCGAGGACGGCATGGATCCGGCGGTCGATGTCCGCCTTGTGGAGATCGTACTGGTGCTGGAGATCGATGAATTGCATGGTTGCGCTCCTTGGGAACGGCACGGGGGGGCTCGGCAGCACGCTCATAATGCGGGCTTCACTCCGGAATCCGCGGGGGCTTGGGGCGATTCGCCGTAATAGGGAACCTGTCCGTAGTAGTGGGAGGTCACACGCAGCCCCCCGACCACGGCCGCCATGCGCACGACTCCGACATCCTGCATCCGTCGGAGGGTGTGGGCGATGGTGCGCTTGCGGCTGACATCGACGCGGACGGCGAGGAGGACCATGTCACTGAGGCAGGCCAGCACCAGGCTGTCGCTGACGATGCCGGTCGGCGGCGTGTCGATCACGATGCGGGCATAGTGGGCACGGGCCCAGGCGAGCAGCGCGGCGGCACGGGGGCTGCCCACGAGGTCGCCCGGCTTGGTGTGGTCCGAACGGCTGCCGCCGACGACAAACAGATGATCCATGCCGCCCCCGTACACCGCGGCATCGAAGGGCGCCCCTTCCCCGGCCAGCGCATCCGCCAGCGGCACTGTGCCGGGGGGCAGCGGGAACACGGCGGCGATGCGGGGGCGATGGAGGTCGAAGTCGATCAGCAGCGTCCGCTGGCCGCTGCGCGCGAACGCGGCCGCAAGGTTGCAGGCGGTGACCGTCTTGCCCTCGGACGGCATGGCGCTGGTGACCAGGATGACCTTCGATCCACCGCGGTACTGGGGGGAATCGAGAATACCGCGAAGCCCGGTGAAGGACTCGGCGACCGCGCCCTGCCGTCCCATCTGAACCGCCCGTGCGATGTCCGCACGGACCGCCGACTTGACGCGCGGCACGGCGGCCAGCACGGCGAGGCCAAACGTCTGCTCGATCTCATCGGCACTCGCGACATGATCCTCCATCCAGTCCAGGCCGATCGCCAGCGCGGCCCCGGCGAGGAGTCCGGCGAGAATCGCGAGCATCAGGATCTGCGAAGTTCGAGGCGAGAACGGCGACTGGGGTGCATTTGCCGTCGATGCGATCTTGACGGTGGCGGTGTTCTCGTCGGCCGCGAGCCGCGCCTCCTGAATGCGGGCCAGCAGGCCGCGGAAGGCGTTGTCGCTGGCGTCGCGGGCGCGATCGAGGGCGGCGAGCTTGGTCTGGCGCTCCGCGATCTTCAGCTCCAGTTCGCCGCTCAGCTTCTGCTGCGCGACCTTGGACTTCTGGAGACTGGCGATCTGGCGCAGGAGGAGTTGCTGGTTGGCCTCGGCCGTCGACCTCGCGCGGTCGAGGGCCTGCTCGGCCTGGTGGTGCAGAAGCCTGATGAACTTCTCCTGGTTCACCACGTCGGGATGTTCGCGCGTGTACCGCGAGAGGCGGCTGGTGTAGGCGGTTTGCTCGGCCATCCACTTGTCGATCGCCGTGCGGATCTCGTCGGCGCGCGGCGTCAGGGCGGGCAGGGCGCCGACGGTTTCGGGGGTGGGTTCGAGCTTCCGGAGGGTGTCCAGCAGTTCCCGCTCCTGTGCCTCGCGGCTCTCCAGGGACATCAGATCCTGGCTCAGCGACACGAGTCCTTCGTCGACCGACTTGCGCTGGACCTCGATGGCGTCCAGTTGGTTTTCCTTTCGGAAGGCCAGGATGTCGGCATCGCGACTCTCCACCTCCTTGCGCTGGAGTTCCGCCTGCCCCTGAAGCCATCCAACGGCGGCGTCGGACGACCCGCGGTTCTCCTCCCTCGCCAGCGCCTCGGTCGCCGCCGCGTAGGCATTGCATCCGTCGGCCGCGAACTGCGGATCCATGCTGATGATGCTGATGCTGACCAGCCGGGTCCGCCGCATGAGTTCGAAGCTGACGCTGCGCAGCAGATTGGAGAGCACATGGTCGGGCGTGGGATCGTCGGGCCGCAGCGAGCGGTACGCCGTCATGGCGTGCGTCAGGAGCCCCCCTCCGCGACGCAACTTCTCGATCCGCGTGTTGAGGGTCTCCTCGGATGTCTGGGTGGTGTCTTCGATCACCGCACCCTGCTGCGCGACGATGCGCGGCCGCCGGACGCTCATTTCGACCAGTACGTTTGCCTTGTAGAGGCGGGGGCACCGGCGCAGATACAGGTGGGCGGCCGTGCCTGCCAAGGCGACGACGATGACGACGATCCACCATTTCCGCCGTGCGACACGCAACAGCCGCGGGAGGGAGAACAGGCCCGGCCCCGGTGCGCCGTAGCCGCCCCCGTAGCCGCCCCCATAGCCACCCGGATAGGATGCGGACGCCTGGCCCGGCGTCGCGGGAGGCACGAGAGATGTTTCGTCCATACGGCTCATGAGTTTCCTGTCCCCCGGCAGCGGCCTGCGTGGCACCCGGCGCCGGAGCGACCGGCCAGACGCGGCAGGGCGGCCGCGATCGTCGACCATGCAATCAGGATCGCCGGACATCGGAACGGAAGGTCGATGAGGCTCGACGCCCCCACCAAGCCCAGTGCCAGCACCCCGAAGGCGAGCAGTCCGTTCCTCATATCCCACGCGCGCACCAGCGGCACCGCAAGGCATGCAAGCACCCCCAGCCCGAGCGTGGAACCCGCAACCCCGTATTCGGCCAGTGCCTGGAGCGCATCGCAATGGACATTGGCCCAGCCCTTGTGGCGAAGACCCTCCCATTCGGACGGCGCCGCATGAAACGCGGCGCGATGACGAAAACCCCACCCGCCGACTCCGAACCACGGCGACTCGCCCCACACGCGCCACGCGATCGCGCGCAACTGCGCACGGCCGGTCAGGCGAAGGTCAAGGCTCGACGGCCCGGAGTCCGCCACGCCGACGGTCGCCGACGATGCCGCCTGGAACTCGCCCTCAATGGCCCGGTCCGCGAAGCCCGTCACGGCCAGGACGATCGCGCACACGATCCCCGCCATCGCCACCGCGGCACGCGCCTGCGCCGCCCTTGAAAGCAGCGCCCGGCCGCGACCCAGAAAGTACGCCGCGGCAATCAGCACCACGCCCCACGCCATGATCACCCCGGCACGGCTCAGCGACAGATTCGCCCCCACGAGGCAGGCCGCGCCGGAGGCACACAGCAGGGTCAGGCGCATGCGGTTTCGCGGCCGGTCGACCCGGAAGGCCTCGCGATGGATTAACCCGACGGCGAAGGCGCCGATCAGCACGAAGTAGGCGCCGGCGTGGTTCGAGTAGCCGAAAGAGGCGAAGAACGGGCAGGAGAGCTTCGTCACCCCGTAGATCGCGGACGCACCGGCAAGGAACTGAATGATGCCGACTGCGGCCAGCAGACCGGCGGCATAGACCCCGGCGTGCAGGATCCGGCTCACCGAGGACGGCGGAAGCATCGGCGAACGCGCCGCCAGGGCGACGGCCCACGCGGGAACGAACCAGCCGATCATCTGCGCCGTCTCGGCCCGGTCGAATCCCGACGGCCATCCGGGATGCGGCGGGGGGGTATGCGTCCATTGCCGCAAGCCTACGTCGAAGTAGATCGCGCGGCCGGAGTTCCATGATTGAATCGCCAGGTAGCCCAGGAACACCAAACCCGCTGCGAACAGGGGATCCCGGAGGATCTCATACCGGCCCGAGCGGAGCCCGCCGATCGCCAGCGCGGACAGCAGCGCGACCGCCAGCGCCACCGTGACCGCATGGAACGACGGACGCAGCCCCGCCCAGGCCCAGGCCGAGTAGCCGGGCACGACGAACAGTAGAGCCGCCGCGATCCGGGACTCGACGGCTCGCGCGGAATGGAGGCGGGCAAACCCGCCGGTCATGGGGGGCGGAACGCGCATGGTCTACTTCAGCAACTGCCCTTCGTAGGGCACGGTCACGGGCGGAGGCGGAGGTGTTGCCGGTGCGGTCTTCCCGCTTCCCGGCGCGCCGCCGAGGGACTGCATCGCCAACGCAAAGGCGTTTCCGAACGCGGAGGCCAGGTCCGCCCCCGCAACGCGGTCCGTACCGGCGGCTTCGACGATGGATGACTGGATGACCGAAAGCGCGACGGCGTCGCCGCTGACCGTCGGGCTGGAGGCGACCAGGTTGCCGATGGCCACCGCCATCGCAACCGCCTCGCGGGGCCGTGCGGCCATCACGTATCGCACGACGGCGCGGATCTGCGTGGTCCGGGCCGGGGTGGCCTTCATGTCGCGGATGATCCGTGCGATGACCGCACGCGCCACCTGCGCGGCCTCCGTCACCGAGGCGCCCGCGATCAGCGCGGGCATCTGCGACGGGTCCGCGGCGGCCTGGGCGATCTGCCGGTCGCTCGGCGGCTTGAACACCGCGGACATCGCAAGGGCCGGGAACAGCAAGCAGGCAAGCAGCAGCCCGGGAAATTTCTTCATCGCCGGTCTCCTCAGTAACGAATGTTCCCGCCGACCGAAACGCGGAAGCCGTCGTAGATCGTCGCCACCAGCGTCGAGTCCACCTTCTCCCACAGCACTTCCCCGTAGATGCGGAAGAAACGGCGGCGGGTCGTGTAGTCGGCCCGGATGCGGAGGTCGGCGCGGTCATCCTTGCGCTCGATCGTGGTTCCGTTGCCCCCGGGAACGGGATCGAGATAGTCGTCCGCCCGGTACGTGGCGCGGGTCGTCAGCATCCAGGTCGGCGACACGCGCCATCCCGCGCCGATCCAGCCGCTGATGTACTCCATCGCGTTCCCGCCGTAGATCGAGGACATCTGGACGCCGTTGTAGGCGCCGCCGCGAACCGTGATCTTCTCCGTGGCGAACCAGTCGAACGAGACGTCGAAGTTCAGGTCGGAGGCCGTCGCATCCTCCCACCGGCCATTGCCCTCGGCAATCGCATCAGTCTCATAGCCCTCGAGCACCGGCCGCACATGCCGGAGATAGCCGGCCCCCGCCTTGAGCGAGAACTTGTCGGTGTTCTGCGACTCCATCCCCGCCCGCAGGACCGAGTAGGTGGTCGCCTCGGGCAGTCCCTCCTGCTCCTGAAGCCCCTGGCGCAACGACACAAAGGCCGACGTCCGGTCCGTCACCTTGCGCGAGGCGTCCAGTTGCACCACGTGCCCCTGAAGATCCAGAAACTGGTCGTCATCGTACAGGATCGAGGAGTACAGATAGGAAAGGCTCGCGGCGGTCTTGTCGGTGAGGAATCGTTCCACGGCGGCCCCGAACTGGTGCACATCGCGCTGGATGCTCAACGTGTGGATGTCCTGCACGAGCGCCGCCGAGATGCCGGCCACGTCGTCGGCCACGCCGCCGGTCTGGATGTCGGATACGTGACGGTCGATGTCGTCCGCGCGCCGGAACGCCTGGCTGGCCTCGTACCGCCACTTGCGATCCCCGCTCTGGCGGAGGCTGATGAACTCGCCGATCGAGGTCGAGTTGCGGTTGACCTCTGCCTGGTACTCCCGCTGGGACCCGAAAACGTTGCCCTCGAGGGACAGGCCGTCGTCGTCCGCCGTACGCATGAACCGGAGCCCCACCTCCGCCTCGAAGTACTGGTCTGAGGTCTCCCCGCCGTCGGGTGCACGGTACACATTGGAATCCCGCGTGTAGTTGGCGTCGGCGAAGGGCACCAGCATCCATTGATCCAGATGGATGCCGTCGCCGGGCTGCGCCCCCGCCGATCCCGGCGCGAGCATCACGGCGGCGGCGACGAGCCCGCCGACCGCCCCGCCCCGCCCGCTGGATACGTTCGATGCCATGCTCAAAAGACCATCTCCGGCACAAAGACCACGTCGTCGGGCTTCAGCACGATGTCGTGGCCAACCTCACCACGACTGCCGACCGCGTCCAGATTCACCTCGCGCACGTCCAGCGTCCCGTCGGGCGTGCGCCGGCTCACGCGGATTGCCGTCTTCCGCGCGCTGCTGTCGAACCCGCCCGACCGCTGGATCGCCGCGCTCACCGTCAGATCCATGGTCGGCGGAATCGCCACCCGGCCCGGCGCCTTCACGCGCCCGAGCACCGTCACGCTGCCCCACGGGGACACGGCGTCCGGCCGCTCATCCTTGACGACATCGACGATGACCTGGGGGGCCACAAAGTACTTCGCATACGCCTTGACGAGTCGCGCCTCGAGTTCGCCCGGCGACATGTCCGCCGTGTCGACCGACCCGATCATCGGCAGCGTGATCTGTCCGGAGTCCGAAACACGCTTCGAGGGCTCGATGACTTCCTCCTTGCCCGACACCAGCACCTTCACGCCAATGACCAATCCCCGCCGCAGTCTCATTCCACCGGCCGATCCGGCGCCTTCACTCCGCGCCCTTCGACTGCGCACGGCTAACTGCT
>CAYRFK010000199.1:8903-9312 GCA_964423465.1 uncultured Verrucomicrobiota bacterium
CGACCACACGCATACCCGAGGCTCCCTCCCCCACAACAGGCAACGTCGCGCAGCCCGCAAGCCATGGGATGGCCAAGCCCGCCATGCACACCAGTCCGCATCTCCGGACCATGATTTCAAGGCAGTTCATGCGAAGATCCGATTGCCCTGTCGCCGGCCGATACGCCTCCAACCCCGCCGGCAAGGCACACTCCGTCCCCGTCGATTATGCAGCGGGAGCGCCCCGATCAGACACGCAAACCCGAACCGCAACAATCGGATTACATCAAGTTCAACCACCTGTATCAAGTAGAATCTCAACTTATTTTGATTCGGAATCCAAAGCAAATGCGGAGCGAATCGAAATAGAACATGCTCCGCCTTGCCCGCCGCTGGCCCGGATCGGCGCACTTGCCCATGGCAGCGGTCT
>CAYRFK010000200.1:0-2597 GCA_964423465.1 uncultured Verrucomicrobiota bacterium
TCGCTCGATTCTCGACACCTACACCCCCGGCACCAACGCCCCGCCGGGGACGTGAACTGTTCATGGCTTGCCCGGGCGTAGTTCGGCGCGCGCTCCAGCCCGGCTTCTTGTCCCGGCGTAGTTCCGCGCCGCGGGACGAAGCCGGACGTCGCCGCCGACGGCAACTACGCCGGGGCAGGCTTCGTCCGTCGCGCGCGCCGGACGAAGCCTGGTGGGCGGTGCAGGGATCGAACCTGCAACATTCACGGTGTAAGCGTGACGCTCTAGCCATTGAGCTAACCGCCCGGGGGCCCGCAGGCAGGCCGCGCACTGTAGCCGGGCGCGTCGAGCCCGGCAAGGCCAACGCTTCGGCGCGCAGGGTTCAGGGAGTCGTGCAGCCGCCCTGCGTCCCGGCGGGGAGGCGGACGGTGAACAGGCTGCCTTCGCCTTCGCGGCTCTCGATGTCGATCGTGCCGTGGTGGGCTTCCACGATCGCTTTCACGATGGCCAGGCCGAGGCCCGTCCGGCCGTCCGCGCGGGCGCGGGAGGGATCGGCGCGGTAAAACCGCTCGAAAATGTGCGGCAGGTCGTTGCCGGCGATGCCGATGCCGGTGTCGTGGACGGACAGCACGGCGCGGCCGTCCTCCATCGCCGTACGTACAAGCACGGTGCCGCCGGGCCGGCTGTAGTGGATCGCGTTGGAGATCAGGTTGGCCGCCACCTGGGCGAGGCGATCGGCCCGGCCGGGGCAGGGTGCCGGCGAGAGGTCGGCGTCCATTCTGACGGACCGCTCGGTGGCGAGGGGGTGAAGCAGGTCGAGGGCCTCCGTCGCCACGCGGTCGAGCGCGACGGGTTCGGGAGGCTCCTCCGGCGCCCCGGAGTCCATCCGGGCGAGAACGAGCAGTGATTCCGTCAGGTGTCGCAGACGGCGCGCGGCCCGGCGGCAGGCCTCGAGGGCCTCGCGGTACTCGGCCGGAGGGCGGTCGCGGGCGAGGATGGTCTCGGTCTGCGCCAGGATCACGGCCACCGGCGTGCGCAGTTCGTGCGAGGCGTCGGCGGTGAACCGCGACTGCCGGGCGAACGCCTCGCACAGGCGGTCAAATGTTCCGTTGAGGACCTGCGCGAGACGTCCGAGTTCGCTGTCCGTCTCGCCGATGCCGATCCGCTCCGCAAGGTCGCCCGCGGCGATCTTCTGCGCCGCGGCGCTGATGGCATCGATCGGCCGGATGGCCCGCGTGGCGACCCACCAACCGCCGGCCAGGCCCAGCGCAAGAACCCCGGCCGCGGCCACCCCCAACCAGAGCGCAAGCCGCCGCAGTTCCGCGGCGTCGGATGCGATGGAGCGGCCGACCACGACGCCCAGGCCGCCGCGCGACCGGCTGACGCGTTCGCGGAACTCGCCGCGGTTCCGGAAGTACTCGTCGAAGAAGCTCCCCGACGGCGGCGCGACGTCCCCGGGGGTGTTGGCCGATCGGCGGAGCGGCGAATTCGCCGGCGAGAAGACTGCGAAGTAGTACCCCGCATCGGGGCCCTCGCCGGACTGGAACAGCGCCTCCTGCGAAGGGGAGAGCTGCATCTCCGGTCCGGCGCCGGCGGAGCCCGGCGGAATCGGGAAGCCTGGGCCGTCGGGGGGCGGAGGCGGGGGGCGATGCAGGCTTCCGGCGCCCCGTCCCGGCCTTTGCAGGCCGCGATCGGCGCCATCCGGCGGCCCGTCCTGCGCGTCCTCCGGCCGCCGGTCGCGCAGCGGCCCGCCCCGCTGGCCGTCGCGAGCCCCGTCCCGGAATCCTTCCCGATGAATCGGGGCGCGGATCGAGGAGGCCAAGGCGGCCACCCGGCGCAGCAATTCCTGATCGACGCGGCGCAGGCGGCTTTCGCGGACGAGCAGGAACGAGGTGAACCCGAACGCGGCCAGTACCACGAGCAGCAGGGTGCCGTGCCAGAGCTGCAGGCGCCAGCGAATGGATCGGGGGAGAAGCCTCATTCGATGCAGTACCCGTGGCCGCGGCGGGTGACGATGAACTCGTGGCCGAGTTTCTTGCGGATGTTCGAAACATGCACGTCGAGGAGGTTCGACAGGGTGTCGTCGTCCTCGCCGAACAGGTGGTCGTACAACTCGGTCCGGCTCACCACCTGACCCCGGTGGAGGGCGAGATACTCGACCAGTCCGTATTCGCGCGGCGTCAATGTGATGGCCTCGCCGTTGCGGCTGACGGTGCGCGCGCCGAGATCGATCACGGCGCCGCCGGCCTCGATGTGGGGGACGGGTTTGTCCGCCCCGCGCCGGATCAGTGCGCGGACGCGGGCGAGCATCTCCGCGATCTCGAACGGCTTGGTCAGGTAGTCGTCGGCCCCGCCGTCGAGGCCGCGGACGCGGTCGCGGACGGCGTCGCGGGCGGTCAGAACGAGTACGGGCGTCTTCCGTGTCCGGCGCAGCCGGCGCAGGATCTCCCAGCCGTCCATGCCGGGCAGCATGAGATCGAGGAGGATCGCGTCATACGCCCAGCTCTCGGCTTTGAACAGGCCGTCGACGCCCTCGTCGGCCGTGTCGACGGCGTAGCCCTCGTCCCGCAGCGCCCGCACGATGCCGGCGCGCAGGTCCGGTTCGTCTTCGATGACCA
>CAYRFK010000200.1:2697-9286 GCA_964423465.1 uncultured Verrucomicrobiota bacterium
AGGCGCGTGAGGGATGTTCCTTCGGGGCCCGGGGAGGCGGAGACGATGCAGAGTTCGCGGCCCTTGCGGTAGATGATGGGGAGCCCGGCCCCCGGCTCGATGGGAAGCGTCGGCGACCACCCGTCGCCGACCAACTGCGCCTCCATGCGGCGCATCGCGGCATCGGGCGGCATCCGCGTGTCGGAGACCTCGACGGCGGCGCGGGCCTCGTCGTCGGCGACGAAGAGCCGTGGCTGGCTGCCCGGAAGTTCCGGCACGCGTTCAAGCAGGCTGCGGACGGGCCGGACGCCGGAGGCGAGAAAATCGGCCTTCGACTGGGTGACGCGCACGACGATGCACTCGCGGGACCGGCCGGCGCCGAAGACGAGCCAGCGGACCACGCGGTTGCCCGCGACGGCGATGCCCCAGCCCATCTCCGTGCCGTGGCCGGCAAGGACGGCCCCGCCGGATCCGCGGTAGGTGTCGGCCAGTATCCGCATGGCATCGTCGGCCGGAAGCTGGCACCCGGTGACATCGAGATCGGCCTTCCCGCCGTTGATCCGGAGGGGGGCGGCATAGGCGCGGTTCCATCCCGGCCGCCCGGCGGTCGTTGCGCCGTGGATGCCGTCGTGGAGCCAGTAGACGCGGGCGGGCGCGGCGACGGCGAGGGCGAGGCAGAGGGCTGCGGCCAGGCGTGCGGAGGGGGAGGCCGGCACGGGGTCAGTCGATTCCCTTGGTCCAGACGGTGACGCTTTCGGATTCGAGCCGGATCGTCTCGGCATTGTAGAGCAGGTGCCGGACGACAGGCAGCAGGGGCACCGGATCGCTCTCGTAGGTGCCGCGGACGAACTCGAATTCCTCGGCGATCGGATCGTTGTACTGCAGACGGTAGAAGCGGTTGCCGGGGACATAGTGCTGGAGCTGGTCCGGCCGGCCGACGGGGAGGACGTTCTGCCGCAGGAAGAGTCCGCTGCCGATGGCGCTGGCGTCGTCGCGGGAGTAGCGGCGGTTGTCGTCGCCCTCGCTCCACGATTGGATGATCTGCGCGCTGGGCGTCATCGACTGGTAGGTGTCCCCGATCGCGTACTGCGCGGCATGACCGCGTGCCTCGTTGATCGTTTCGAGGTGCACGCGGGACAGGATGCCGATCTGCAGCAGCGCGGCCAGGATGGCGAGGATGGCGACGAGCGCGACCGTCATCTCGATCAGCGCCTGTCCCTGTCGCGAACGGTCGCCGGGGATTCTGGAGGGGCGGGGATTCATGGTGGCCTCGTCAGTGTCCCCTCCGCGTTCCGCCCGAACCCCCACCACCTCCGCCGCCGCTGACGTGGCACTCGGCGCTGTGCTCGGCGAGCCAGTCGATGCCGGTCTGTCGGAAGGAGGCGTTCTCCCAGGTCTGAAGCTGGTCGCAGTACCAGCAGCCCGGGGTCAGGCCCGGGAGACCCTGGGCGACGTAGGGCTGGAGATGGTCGTGGATGTGCGTGGCCCAGCCGGGCCGGCTGCCGCCGCCGATGCCGGTCGCCGTGTCGACGGGGACGAGCCGGACCTCGTGAAACGCGGGCAGGACCAGTCCGTAGCGGTTGGGGAGTTCCGGCCCCTCGAGAAAGCCGAACGGCTTGGCGGCGGCGCTCCACGTGACCCAGCGGCGCCCGGCGCCCGGCGTCATGCGGTCGGTTTCCGTCTCGATCCGCACGGCGGAATCCGCGCCGACGTAGTTGTACTCGGGCTTCACGGTGCCGCGGAAGGGGAAGCCGTCGGCGATGAGGCTCGTCCACGGAGTCCAGCGCTCCGGCGAGTAGCAGTACCACTGCGCGCTCACCATCGCGACGCCCGATGTGATCGACCGGCCGGCGATCTGCTCCATGAGGTTGATTACCTCGTCGACCTCGGAGGACTGCATGCGCGGGGCGACCAACGGAAGGGAATCCAGGTAGGAGAGCTTCATCAGGCCCAGTCCGAAAAACTCCGAGTTCATCGGCTCGGGATCGCGGACGATCGGCAGCGGCGGCCAGTCCTGATAGCTCGTGTAATTCTGCAGCGTCTGGTTCGCGTGGTGGTAGAACCAGCACCAGTCCGACGAGCCGATCGCGTCGTAGAAGCTCGGATTGAGCAACAGGTGGTCGCCGGAGTAGTCGACATAGAACCGCGTGTTGTCCGGATAGGCCGCGATACCCTGTCCCGCCACAGCCACCAGCATGGTGCCGTAGTCGTCCCACGCTGTCGGCGGCGAGGGCGCGTTCGTGTAGGGCTGGACGGGGAACTGCTCCGGGTACTGGGTCATCACGTAGGCGCCGTGCGAGGCGACGGCCTGCGAGTAGTCGTTGTTGTTATAGATCCCGTTGTTCTTTGCGCCCAATTGGGCCGCCGCGAGCGCCGTTACGGGGCCGACGTAGCAGAGCCGCGCGGTCAGGTCGGCGATCGCCTGGGCCTCGGGAAACTGCGTCTGGCCGCGTGCGAGGCCGTCGCTGATCGCCACCGCCTGCAGGATGTTGAGGTGGCCGACGAGATTCAGGGCGATGCCCTGCCAGCGGGCGGCCGCCAGCGCCGCCGCGTCGCCGCCGTTCTGGGCGCGCAGCTTGACGGTGATGATCTTGTGCAGGTCGAAGTTCCAGAGGACGACCAGGGCAAGGATGACGCAGATCATCAGGAGGAAGATCATCGTCTGCCCGGCCCGCCGCCGCCTTCCGAGCCACTGTCGGATGGTTTTCATGCCGGTTCCGCCGTCGTTCGCGCCCGCTGCAGGGCGCCGGTCAGGGCGTGTCCTCGAGGTAAAGGGGATAGTGCTTCTCCCGGACGATGTAGTCGCTCGCACCGCTGCTGTCCATGCGGACCCGGTCGTCCGCATAGAACGCCCGGACGAACGGCCACCTCAGCTCATACTCCTGGCGCACCCGCGCGAGGATCAGGTCCACCGATCCGCCGCCCTCGGCGTAGTGGATGTCGTCCCAGTTCTCGTAGTCGAGAATCGCCGGCAGGTCGCCCCAGCGGGTGGCGCCGAGGTAGAGCGGGATCCGGGACTGCTCGACCTGGTACTGCGGCGACGCCGGCTGCCCGGTGCCCAGCGCGAAGCTCCACAGCGCGCCGGGGGTCCGGCTCCCGATCATTCCGGCCATCGCGCCGCCGCGGGCGACGTCCGGGTTGTCGATCGGGCCCGCGTTGGGGATCGAGGCCGCGCGGGTGACCTTGTACACCATGAAGTCATTGAACCCGACCATCCGCGACCGCGCCGCCGCGTTGGCGGTGTACGTAAGCACCGCCTTCGCAGCGTAAAGCTGCGAGACTTGGAACAGTCCGAAGAAGATCAGGCAGGTGATCGCCACGACGATCATCGACTCGATCAGCGACTGTCCCGCCCGGCTGTTGCGGTGTGTCTTCACGGGCTCCTCCCGCCTCGCGGGGGAGCGGACATTACGGCGAATTGCCGGAGCCGTCCCGGTCGAGATCCTTCAGGTACTGGTGCGAATCGACGTCCAGCGCGGCATCCTTCGCCGCCGTGTCGCCGCCCAGTTCCTCGACCGCGCCGCCGAACTTCTCGCGAATCGTATCGCTGAAGATGGCGACGATCGCGATGGCGGCCAGGGCCACGATCACGACGATGATGATGTACTCCGTCAGTGCCTGCCCGCGCTTTTTCTGAATCCGGCTCTTCATGGTCGTCCTCCGGAGCCCAGCCGGGGCTCCTTTTTCAGCATAGTCCCATCCATCGTCCGCGCAACAACTTTTCTCGCTCAGGGATACTCCGAGCCGACCAGGTCCATCACCCGCCCGCCGTATTCCTTGAACGTGTAGAGCAGCAGGGCCAGCATCACGAGAACGAGCATCAGGAGGCCCATCATGGTCACGAACTCCGTCGTGGCCTGCCCCTGTCGTCTGGTGCCGCGTTTCATGCCCGGTTGCCCTTGTGAATAACGTTCCGGGCCAATATAGTATTGTCCGAGCGCAACCGCAATTCCCGGAGATCGCTGCATGCCCATCCCATCGAGCCGGCGCAACTTCTTGGTTCAGACCCTTCACGGGGGCTTGTTTGCGGTTTTGGCCGTCGCCCCGTGCCTGCGGTTGGCCGCAGCGGTCCGCGTCTGCACATCCTGCGGACACGAGGCCCTCGGCACGGAGGCCCAGTGTTCCCACTGCAAGGCGACGCTTCCTGCGCTGCCGGATGCGGCCCCGGCGGCTCCTCCTCCTCCGCCGGCCGCCGAGGAGGCGAAGCCCGACCCGGCGGCCGCGAAGCAGGTTCCGGACGCGGTCATCGCCGATCAGGCCGCGACGGCCCGGCGTCTGTTCGACGAGGGATCCTATTGGGGCTCCATACTGTTCGCCCGGAACACGGCGGCGATGCTGGCCCTCAAGGGGCGCGAAGGGACGGCTGCGGGCGAGGCGCTGGATCCGCTGATCCGCGAGTGCCGGAAGCGTCTCACAACGCGGGAGCAACCGTGCCACGTTTGCAAGGGAACCGGGGCGCGGCAGATGAAGGCGCTGACGCTCAAGGGTGAGGTCATCGACCAGACCGTGGTCGGCGGAAAGTGCACCGTCTGCAAGGGGACGGGACGCATACCTGCGCGGGCCCTGGATGACGAGATCGCCCGCGAGGAGGCCCGGTCGCTGCAAGCGTTTGTCGCGGAACAGAAGAAGCGGGGGCTGGAGGAAACGCGCGGCCTCTGGCTGCCGGAGGGGCTCTATGCCGCTCTCGGCCCGAGCGAGCAGTCCGCCATGCGGAAGGCCGCGGGCACCGCGTGCGCCCGCTGCTGGGGGTTCGGGTCGTTCGCATGCGACAGCTGCAACGGAGCGGGCGTTCTGGCGTGCCCCAACGAAAACTGCGCATCAGGCATCGAGATCTGTCCGGATTGCAAGGGCACGGGTCGCACCACCGGCACGCGCGGGGCGACCAGCGTGCAGAGCCGTTGCGCCAGTTGTAACAGCACGGGCAAGAGGACCTGCCAGGAGTGCATGGGCAAGGGCTTTCTCGCCTGCGAGACATGTCAGGGCCATGGCGAGATGCTCTGCAAGACCTGCAAGGGCACAGGCGAGGCGCCGCTCTGCACGAAGTGCCAGGGCGACGGCGTCATCGAGTGCGCGCGATGCTCGGGCTCGGGAACCTACAAGGGCATGCCCTGCGAGAGCTGCAAGGGTGCCGGGCGATTCCTCTGCAAGTCGTGTAATGGGGCCGGGCGGATCTCCCGGAGGTAGACGATGGGCCCCTCTTGGGTGGAGATTGATCCGGCCGGCGTACGGAGGAATCTGGATTCTCTCCGGGCCGCCCTGCCCGATACGACCCAGCCTGTGCTGGTCGTGAAGGCCAACGCCTACGGCCATGGCGCCGCGGTCGTCGCGAAGCTCGCCGCGGCGGCAGGCGTGAAGTGGTTCGCCGTCGCCTATCCGCACGAGGCAGCGGTCGTCCGCCAGGCAGCGCCGCGCGCGCGCATTGTCCTGCTCGGCCCCGCGGATCCCGCGGAGGTCGCGGCGCTGGCACGCCAGCGCGTCATTCCTGTCATCGTGGACCCCGACCATGGCCGCGCCCTCGCCGCGGAGGCCCGGCGGAGGAAAGTGCGGTTGCCCGTCCATTTGAAGATCGACACCGGCATGGGCCGTCTTGGCTTCCCGTGGGAGGGCGCCGCCGAGGCCATTCTGCCCCTCTTTCGCGAGGAGGGCCTGCGTGTGGACGGAATCTGCACCCACTTCGCGCGCGTCGAAAATGCCCCGGACGATCCAGCGCGCGCGCAGGTCGAGCGATTCTTCCGCATCGTCGAGGCAGCCGAGGCGGCGGCCGGCCGCCGCCTCTTCCGTCACGCCTCCAGCAGCCGGGCCGTGCTGCTCCATCCCGAATGGGATCTCGATGGCGTCCGCCCCGGAATCGTCGCCTATGGCTATGGCGCCTCCGATGCCGCCGGCCGGATCCACACGCAGCCCGTACTTCAGTGGAAGACCCGCGTCGTTCAGGTCCGCCGCGTTCCCGCCAACACCGCGGTTGGCTACTACGGAACCTACACCACGCCGGCCGCCACGACACTCGCCGTGGTTGCCGCCGGCTATGCGGACGGCTACCTGCGCACCCTCAGCAACCGCAGCCATGTCCTCATCGGCGGCCGTCGCTGCCGCGTCGTCGGCCGCGTCAGCATGAACTGGATCACCGTCGACGCCGGCCTCTACGCCTCCGTCAAGCCCGGCGACGAGGCCGTCCTCATCGGTCGCCAAGGGAACCAGGAAATCTGGGCCGACGAACTCGCCACCCTCTGCCGCACCATCCCCTACGAGATCCTCACCGGCATCAACGCCTCCATCGAACGCCGCTATGTCCCCGCTGGATGATACGGGACAGGGGACAGAGAACCTGAACAAGGAACGGGAGGGACAGAGACGCAGACCTGCGACGCAGACTCAGGGCGCAGCACGCGGCCCACCGGCCCGGTCAGCGGGAAGAGCGTGGGGGTTCTCTTGGTGGGAAGCCGCCCATTGATGTCTGGATCCGGCAGATCGGACGGCCCTCTCATGACAGGGCGGTCGGGTTGGGACAAAGCCGGACGCGGCCGCAGGTTGGCCGGCGGCTTGGGACGGGATCCAGGTCCCTCCTTGGATCGAATCAGATCCTCATCACCCGCAACCGGCGCCAGCAGCA